>JAZQJO010000044.1:0-39353 GCA_045541695.1 Faecousia sp. | reverse complement strand
CTTATAGTAAAGGATATCCCGATAGGCAATGATCACAGGCGTCATGGGATTCAGTCTGAAAATAGGGGCCAGCTTTTCAGGGACCATGGAAACGTCGTACATCACCGGGGTCAAAAACTGCCAGGCCATGGTCACGATGCCAAGAATGTGGGAAAGATCCCGAAAATACACGGTCAGCGCAGAAAACAGCAGCGCAAGACCCAGACACAGCAGATATTCCACCGTCATGATAATGGGCAAAAACAGCAGCGCGGTCAAGCTGATGCCGAAGCCGGTGACGATCAGCACGCCGAAGATCACCAGAAATACCAGCAGCATATTCACAAAATTGGCAGTGACGCAGGCAATGGGAAGCACTTCCCGGGGAAAATAGATCTTCTTGACCATGTCTGCAGAAGACAGAATACTGTTGGCGCCTGCGTTGATGGAGCTGCTGAGGAACATCCAGGGCACCAGCGCCACAAACAGATAGATATAGTACTGCTCAATGCCGTTGCGCATGATCACGGAAAAGACCAGGGTGTACACCAGCAGCTGCAGCAACGGGTTGATAAAGGTCCACAAAAAGCCCAGCATAGAGCCTTTGTAGCGTCCCCGCAGGTCCCGCCTGACCAGGCTGAAGACCATTTCACGGTAGTCATACAGTTCTTTGAAATAATTCATCGTTTTATCCTCACGGGCCGCAGTTTGTCTTAGCTTATCTTTTCCCGGAAGCCGGGAAACATAAGCAAAATAAAAAGCGGCCTATATGCAGATTTTTCCTCAAATTCGATCTAATACAGCATACCATATATATATGAATAAATCAAGATTCGGCAATAAGCACAGCTGCGCAGTAGCGGGCATGTACGAAAAGCATGTTGTCCTGAGCGGAGAGAAAAGCCTTCTCCCCCCTTGAGGGGAGAAGCCTTTTTGCACCGTTGGCGCAGCGGGCGATCAATGATCGCCCAACGTTTTCAATCGTCGGCGAAGCCGACACCACAATTCTCCACTTTCCATTCTCCATTAAAAAAGCCGCCCGGGTGGGCGGCTTTTCATATCTTATTTCGCAACAGAGGTGGAGCGCAATGTGACATCGTGGGCGCCGCCCTCGACGATGGAGGTGGCGGAGACCAGGGTCAGCTTGGCGTCCCGCTGCAGGTCGGGAATGTTCAGCACGCCAACGTTGCACATGGTGGACTTGACCTTGTACAGGGAAGATTCCACATTGTCGTGCAGGCTGCCTGCATAGGTGACGTAGGAATCAACGCCTTCCTCAAAGGTCAGCTTGGTGGCGCCGCCCAGATCGTAGCGCTGCCAGTTCCGGGCGCGGTTGGAGCCTTCGCCCCAGTATTCTTTCATGTATGCGCCGTTTACCATGACCTTAGGCGTGGGGGATTCGTCAAACCGGGCGAAATAGCGGCCCAGCATGAGGAAGTCTGCGCCCATAGCCAGCGCCAGAGTCATGTGGTAATCGTGAACGATGCCGCCATCGGAGCAGATGGGCACATAAATGCCGGTCTCTTTGAAATATTCATCCCGGGCAGCTGCCACGTCGATCACAGCGGTAGCCTGACCACGGCCGATGCCCTTGGTTTCCCGGGTGATGCAGATACTGCCGCCGCCGATGCCGATCTTGACAAAGTCTGCGCCGGCTTCAGCCAGGAAGCGGAAGCCTTCCCGGTCCACAACGTTGCCTGCGCCGATCTTGACGGTGTCGCCGTAGTTTTCCCGGACCCAGGCGATGGTCTTAGCCTGCCAGCAGGTGTAGCCCTCGGAGGAGTCGATGACCAGCACATCCACGCCGGCTTCCAGCAGAGCGGGAATACGCTCGGCGTAGTCACGGGTGTTGATACCCGCGCCTACCAGATAGCGCTTCTTGCCGTCCAGCAGCTCCTGGGGATTTGCCTTATGGGAAGCGTAGTCCTTGCGGAATACGAAATGGACCAGATTGTCGTTTTCGTCCACAATGGGCAGGCTGTTGAGCTTGTGCTCCCAGATGATGTCGTATGCTTCTTTCAAAGTGGTGTCTGCGGGAGCGGTGATCAGCTTTTCCCCGGGGGTCATGAAGGTGCCGACCTTTTCGCTGGGGTCCATACGGCTGATGCGGTAGTCACGGCCGGTGACGATACCCAAAAGCTTGCCGTTGGCGCTGCCGTCTTCGGTGATGGCCACGGTGGAGAAGCCGTTTTTCTCTTTCAGAGCCAGAACGTCAGCCAAAGTGGCGTCGGGGGTCAGCTTGGAGGCGGAGGTGACAAAGCCTGCCTTGTAGCCCTTGACACGGCGGACCATGGCTGCCTGACTTTCAATGGACTGAGAGCCGTAAATGAAGCTGATGCCGCCTTCTTTAGCCAAAGCGATGGCAAGCGTGTCGTTGGAAACGGACTGCATAACGGCGGAGACCAGGGGAATATTCAAACTGATGGCAGGTTCTTCCTCGCCCTTGCGGTACTTGGTCAGCGGTGTACGCAAAGATACATTGGCGGGAATGCAATCCTCGGAGGTATAACCGGGGATCAGAAGATATTCGCTGAAAGTGCGGCTGGGCTCGCTCATATAGTGCGCCATGGCAGCTTCCTCCTGTAAAAAATGGTATAATAATTACCCACAAATATACCACAGCTTTCCGCGGCGGTCAAGGGGCAAGGGGTAAAGATTTTGTCCAAACCGAAAAAAGACCGTTGCAAGGTCGGCAAATATTTGGTATCATAGTAGCAAGTGAAAGAAAAGGGGATCTGCATGAACAGCAAACAAAGCTTTATTGCGGTTTTTGACTCCGGCGTAGGCGGTATCAGTGTGCTGCGGCAGCTGCGCAGGCTTATGCCCGGAGAGAAATATTTATATTTCGGTGATTCTGCCAATGCGCCTTATGGCACCCGCCCGGTGGAAGAGGTGCGAAAGCTTTCCATGGCTGTGGCGGATAAGCTGGTAGCGCAGGGCATCAAGGCGCTGGTGGTGGCCTGCAACACCTCCACAGCCACAGGCATTGAGCTTCTTCGGGAGAAGTATCCCGAGCTGATCATTGAGGGCATTCGTCCCGCGGTGGATGTGGCGGCGGAGCAGTTTCCCGGTAAGGCCGTAGGTGTTATGGCCACGCCGGTGACCATTGCTGCGCCCAAGACGCAGGCGCTGATGAAGCAGTATGAGGACCGGTGCAAGCTGATCCCGCTGCCGGCGCCCGGCCTTGTGGATCTGGTGGAAGCCGGAAAGGGCAACAGCGCCGAAACGGTTGCGCTGCTGCGGCCCATGCTGGAGCCCCTCCGGGGCAAAGTGGATGCCATCGTGCTGGGCTGTACCCATTATCCCTTCGCCACGGAGGCGATCAGGTCGATTTTGGGCGACGTGGCCTTTGTGGATGGCGGTGTGGTCACCGCAAAGAATACCTATGACCGGCTGAAAGCGGCAGATCTCATTTGCGAGGATGACCCGCAGATCGTCTGGCAGAGCAGCTTGCCCGATCCCAGAATACAGAAGCTCAGCCTCCAATTGCTGGATATGTAGGGGCGATTCATGAATCGCCCGCACATCACAAGCGATGCGCCCCTACGAATACGAATAAAAACAAAACCGAAAGGAAGTAATCTATATGATCGTTTGTCCCTGGAAAGATATTGGCCGTTACGCATCTGTCATCCCCGGTCTGGAGGAGGCTGTCAAGGCCATCAACGCTCTGGAATCTCTGGAGCCTGCAACCCATCCGCTGTCTGACGGCAACCGGTTCATGGTGCAGGCCGGCACCACCAAGCCTGCCGAGGGCAGAGATCTGGAAGCCCATCGCCGGTATCTAGACATCCAGTACATTCTGGAAGGCAAAGAGGTGGTCGGCTGGGCACCCCTGGAGACCCTGACACCTGCTGCTCCCTTCAATGAGGAGAAGGATGTGGGTATGTTCTCCGGCGCATGCGACTATATGGAGATCCAGGCGGGCTACTGCTATGTGGTCTTCCCCGAGGATGCCCACAAGCCCGGCTCTCATATTACCGAGCCCAACGACTTCCGCAAGATCGTTGTCAAGCTGAAAGTGTGATAAAAATCGCTCCCCTTTTGACAAGGGGAGCGATTTTGTTTTGAGATAAAACAAACCGGCTCGGGTTTCCCGAGCCGGATGTCTTTTTGCAATTAGCCTTCTGCGCGCATCTGAGCGAAGCACTCGCTGCAGTAAACGGGGCGGTCGGACTTAGGCTCGAAGGGAACCTTTGCCTCACCACCGCAACGGGCGCAGGTAGCGGTGAAGAACTCACGGGGGCCACGGGCGCTGTTCTTGCGGGCGTCACGGCAAGCCTTGCAGCGCTGGGGCTCGTTCTGGAAGCCACGCTCTGCATAGAATTCCTGCTCACCAGCGGTGAAAACGAATTCGTTGCCGCACTCTTTGCAAACTAAAGTCTTGTCTTCGTACATGGAAAATACCTCTCTTCGGTTGTTTGTCGCCCCGTGAAATCCCACTTGTTTTGGTCGTAACCCGGAGTCAATGAATAAATGTGGCTATACCACAGCTTGTATTATACACAGCCAAAATTGGAAAGTCAACCATTTATTCACGAAATTTTTACATTTTCACGGGTTTTGACGACTTTTTTCAGAGAAAAAGTGGAACATCACACCTCAAAATGGGTCTGTCCGTCATAAGGCAGATGCAGATGCTCGTAGGCCGGAGCGGTGACACAGCGGCCCCGGGGCGTCCGGGTCAAAAAGCCCAGCTGCATCAAATACGGCTCATACACATCCTCGATGGTGATGGCTTCTTCGCCAATGGTGGCAGCCAGGGTCTCCAGACCCACAGGGCCGCCGCCGTAGTTTCGGATAATGGCGGTGAGCATCCGGCGGTCGATGTTGTCAAGACCAAGCTTATCCACCTCCAGCCGCTGCAGGGCAAGATCGGCGGTTTCCTTTGTGATCTTGCCGTCGCCGACCACCTCTGCAAAGTCCCGGACACGGCGCAAAAACCGGTTGGCGATACGGGGCGTGCCACGGCTGCGGCTGGCGATTTCCTTTGCGCCCTCGGGATCCATTTCGATACCCAAAATGGTGGCGCTGCGTGTTACGATCCGGGCAAGCTCTTCGGTGGTATACAGCTCCAGCCGCAGATTTACGCCAAAGCGGTCCCGCAGCGGCGCAGAAAGCTGACCGGCACGGGTGGTTGCGCCCACCAGGGTGAATCTGGGCAGATCCAGACGGATAGAGTTGGCGCTGGGGCCCTTGCCAACCATAATGTCGATGGCAAAATCCTCCATGGCGGAGTATAGGATCTCCTCCACCACCCGGCTCAGACGATGGATCTCGTCGATAAACAGAATATCGCCGGGGCTGAGATTGGTCAGCAGCGCCGCCAGATCACCGGGTTTTTCAATGGCCGGGCCGGAGGTGATGCGGATATTCACGCCCATCTCATTGGCGATAACACCGGCCAGGGTGGTTTTGCCCAAGCCGGGGGGGCCGTAGAGCAGGGTGTGATCCAGCGCATCCCCACGGCGGCGGGCAGCTTCAATATAAACGGACAGATTGCCTTTGGCCTTTTCCTGTCCGGTGTAGTCCGAAAGCAGCTTGGGACGCAATCCCATTTCGCCGGCATCCGCAGGGGAAAAGGTGGGAGAGATGATAGGCGCAGCATTCAGTTCTTCGGAAAATTCCAAACTCATAACAAACTCCTAAACATGATTTGTATCCTTATGCGTGACGGCCAGGGCAATAAGTGAGCCGGCCAGCACAGTGAAGTCGGCAATATAAACGTAAAACAAGGGAGAGCCGACAAAATTCGCCATAAATTCAGAGAAAGGGATCCCGTGGATCTCCGTATTTCCCATCAGGGAAAGCAGGATGGCGCCCACAATGTTAAACAGCACCCAGAAGCCGAAGGTAAACCCGATCAGCAGCACCAGCACGACCACGGAAATACCCAGCAGCCATTTCAAAACGGTACGGGTCATAATTTTACCCTTTCATGACCATTTGCCGCAGGGCGTAGCGGACCATTTCTTCTGTGGAAAGGGAAGGATCGGCATCCTTCAGGGCGGACCGGATCTCCACAGGAGAGTAGCCCAGCTCCTGCAAAGCGGCATGGGCCATCATCTTGCTGCCGCTTTGGGCAGCAGGCACGGCCACCTCCGGTCCGGAAGAGAAATCCAGCTCCACGTTGCCGCCGCCGATCTTGTCTTTCAGCTCCAGAATGATCCGCTGGGCGATCTTTTTGCCGATGCCCTGGGCGGCGGTGAGGAGCTTTTCGTCCCCGGTCATTACAGCCAGGGTAAAGTTTTGCGGGCCGGCTGCCAAAATGGACATGGCGGCCTTGGGGCCCACGCCGTTGACGGTGGTCAGCAGCTCGTAGCAGCGCTGCTCTTCTTTGGAGATGAAGCCGTAGAGGTCAAAGGCGTCCTCCCGGACAGATTCGGTGATGTACAGCCGGGCGCTTTGATTCAGCTTCAGCTGACCGGCGGTATAGGCGGTCACACGGCAGCCGTAGCCAACACCGCCGCAGTCGATAACCGCCAGATTCGGCTCTAAAACGGTCACAGGACCGGAAACATAATAGATCATGGAGCATAGCCTCCTTATGTTGGTGTAGGGGGCATTCACGAATGCCCCACGGGCGATTCGGCAGTCGCCCCTACAGATTTTTTTGTGCCTGTGCCAGCAGGGAAGTGGAACTTCTCGCATGGCAAAGTGCGATCGCAATTGCGTCTGCGGCGTCGTCGGGCTTGGGCATGGCGTCCAGATGGAGCAGCCGCTTGGTCATTTCCTGCACCTGATGCTTAGTGGCGTTGCCGTAGCCCACCACCGCCTGCTTGACCTGCATAGGCTTATAGGCGGTGACCTCCAGACCGGCCTGCCGGATGGCAAGGAGGATCACGCCCCGGCTCTGGGCAACGCCGATGCCGGTGGTGACATTCTGTCCGAAGAACAGCTCTTCAATGGCAACGCTGTCCGGCCTTGCGGTCTCCAGGAGCTTGCGCATATCCTCATAAATGATCTCAAGCCGTGCGGAAAAATCCATGCCCGCCGGGGTGGTGATAGCGCCGCAGGTGACAAGACGGCTTTGGGAGCGGTCGGTATCGATCACGCCGAAGCCGGTGATGCCGTAGCCGGGGTCAATTCCCAGAATCCGCATCACATACCTCCCGTGGCGATATGATAGCAGTAAAGCAGAAAACCGATCGCCACAATGGCAACGCCAACCCATGCGGCAACGATCTGCCACCGGGGACGGGGTCTATACTGCGGCTTTTCCACCTCTGCAGTTTCTTCGGGGATCAATTCTTCACGATTTTCTTCCATGTTACTCACCTCTACCTTATATCATAACACATTTGTTCTCATTTTCCTACCATTATTTTTAGAAATTATAAATGTAGGGGCGATTCATGAATCGCCCGCAAGCAACCGGGTCGATACAAAGGCCTGTGTTGCAAAAAGTGGCCCCCTCGTCAGAGGGGACCGTAAGTTCAGAATGTATAGCCTGCATCCAGCAGACGGGTCAGGGCGTTGTTGGCTTCCTCGTCGGAGAAAAGGCCGGTAAACCGCTTGTCCACCGCCAGAGCTTCCAGACTCAGCTTCAGCTGTCCCTGCTGGGCCAGCATATAAAACCCGTCACTTTCCTTGTGGCCGGCAAGGCAGCGGTGGGCGGCAGTCATATCACCGGGGCGGATACGAACACCCAGCGCAGCGGCCTTTTCCCGGTTTTCCGCCCATGCGGCAAGAAATTTTTCTTCCATAGATTAGCCTTCCAAAATCACAGGACCGTTGTTTTCAGCCAAAGCGGTACGGATGTATTCGGCGGCTTCTTCGGCGCTCAGCTTCACCTGCTCGCCGGATTTCATATTCTTGACGGAGCACTTGCCCTCGGCGATCTCATCTTCACCCAGCAGCACCGCAAAGGGAACGCCCAGCTTGTCAGCGTATGCCATTTTCTGCTTGAATTTCTTCTGCTCGCCGTAAAGCTGCACCCGCAGACCGGCAGAGCGCAGCTGCTCTGCCAAGGCGATGGCCGGGCCGGGATCGGCGGTCATGGGCAGCACCAAAGCGTCGGCAGGTGCATTGGGCAGATCGGGATTTAAGAGCTTTTGCTCGTCCAGCACATAGAAAAGCCGGGTCAGACCGATGGAAATGCCCACGCCGGGAAGCTTGCGCTCGGTGTAGTAGCCCGCCAGATCGTCGTAGCGGCCGCCGGAGCAGACAGAGCCGATCTCGGGATGATCCAGCAGCGTGGTTTCATAGACCGTGCCGGTGTAGTAGTCAAGACCACGGGCGATGGTCAGATCCACAGCGAAATTCTCTTCGGGAACGCCGAAAGCGGCCAGGTTTGCGGTGACAGCCTTCAGCTCCGCAAGACCCAGATCAAACAGCTCGTTTTTGCCGGCGTAGCCTTCCAGCGCAGCCAAAACCTGGGCGTTGGTGCCACGAATGGCGATGAATTTCAAGATCTCATCAGCCTGCGCATCGGTCAGACCGCAGTCGTCAATGAGGATGACACGCACCTTTTCCGGGCCGATCTTGTCCAGCTTGTCCACGGTGCGCATAATGTCACCGCTCTTTTCGCTCAGGCCCTGCATGGCGTAGAAGCCGTTCAGAATTTTGCGGTTGTTTACACGGATCTGGAAGCGCTGCAGGCCGAAACCACGGAATACCTTATAAATAATGGCGGGAATTTCCGCTTCGTTCAGAATGTCCAGCTTGCCGTCGCCGATAATGTCGATGTCTGCCTGGTAAAACTCACGGAAACGGCCACGCTGGGCCCGTTCGCCACGGTAGACCTTGCTGATCTGGAAGCGGCGGAAGGGGAATGCCAGCTCGTTTGCGTGGAGGGCGACATACTTTGCCAGAGGAACGGTCAGATCAAACCGCAGGGCCAGATCGCTGTCGCCCTTTTGAAAGCGGTAGATCTGCTTTTCCGTTTCGCCGCCGCCTTTGGCAAGCAGGATCCGGGCATCCTCGATGGCCGGGGTATCCAGAGGCGCAAAGCCGTAAGAAGCGTAAGTTTTGCGCAGGATCTCGGCCATCCGCTCAAACTGGAGCTGCTTTTCCGGGAGCAGCTCCATAAAACCGGACAACGTCCGGGGTGTGATGATATTCATAATGATTTTCCTTTCGGGAAGTTATTGTAAAAGTCAAAATGCAAAACGCAAAACATTTTGCATTTTGCACTTTGCACTTTGCATTGTTCTTTTAGAAGCGGGGCGGTCTGCGCAGCAGCTCCCGCCAATCCAGATCGCCACGCTGCAGACCCAAAATCAGCATTTCGGCGCTGGCCAGGTTGGTGGCAATGGGAACATTATGCCGGTCGCAATGGCGGATGGTTTCCATCAGCTGCTCGTCGTCGAAGGCGTCGGTGGTGTTGGGGTCGGTAAACAGAATGACAAGATCGATCTCGTTATAGGCAATGCGGGCGTTGATCTGCTGGTGGCCGCCCTGCTTGTGGCTCAGCAGCAAGGTGATGGGCAGGCCTGTATGGTCTGCGATCAGCCGTCCGGTGGTGGCGGTGGCAAACAGGTCGTGCTTGGTGAGCACGCTTTTATAGGCGATGCAGAACTGGATCATCAGCTCTTTTTTCTTGTCATGGGCCAAAAATGCAATATTCATAGCGATCTCTCCTTTCTGTATTACCGGAAAGTGATGGGCACCGGCACGCCCTGAATACGCTGTGCGATCCGCCGGCAGGCGGCGGCAGCACCTCGTTTCCTGCGAAGCAAAAGAGGCCTGTGGAGGGTGGCGGCGAGCACCACAGCGGGATCCTCCGGCACGATGCCCAGCAGCGGCAGGCCGGATTGATCCATAATATCATCCACAGTAATATGTAAGCGCCTGTAGATCTTTTTGCCCACACGGTTGACAATGAGCCGCACATTGTTTTTGCCGCTCAGCTCCAGCAGCTCGCCGGCCCGGCCGGCATCCCGGATGGAAGCCGGATCTGCGCCGGTGACCAATATGATCCGGTCAGCAAAGTCGGCGCACAGGCGGAAGCCGTTGTCGATCCCTGCGGGGGCATCCAGCAGCACATAGTCAAACTGGGTCCGGGCGCTTAAAAGCATGTCCTGAAATGCGTCCCGGTCGATGTCGACAGGGTCACAGTTGACCGGTGCGGTCAAAAAAGCAAGGGAGGGAAAGACCGGGTGTCTGGCAGCCTGCTCCAGCGGGTAATTGCCGCTGCAAACATCCAGAAAAGACAGGGCAGCCTGGTCGGAAAGACCCAGAGAAATGTCCAGATTCCGCAGTCCCACGTCGCAATCAACGCACAAAACGCTTTTGCCGGATTGGGCCAGAGCGGTAGCGATGGCTGCGCAGACGGTGGTTTTGCCGGTTCCGCCCTTTCCGGACAGGATCGTAATCAATTCGCCCATGCAGCACACCTCCCATACTATAGATAGAGCCATTATAAAGCAATTTCGCACAAAAAGCAAGACCAAACAGCGCCTTTTTGGAGATTTTTTCATCAGTTTCCACAAAGAATGAAGTTTTGGTACGAAAATTTTCCCTGATGTGCTTTTTGGAAAAAATGCCGCCGCAAAGGGATAAAAATTTGAATTCATGACCTTTTTGTAAAATATTTCTGGAAAAGTAAAAATACCTCTTGATTTTTTCCCTCCGGTGCGGTATTATCTGTTTAGCACTCCGAAAGAAAGAGTGCTAACGAGATAGATAAAAGCGGCATTGCCGCAGTCAAAATACTAGTTTGGAGGAAACATCATGAAGCTCAAACCCATGGCAGACAACATTCTGCTGAAACAGCACGAAGCGGAAGAGACCACTGCTTCCGGCATCATTCTGGCCGCATCCAACAAGGAAAAGCCCGCCATCTACGAGGTGGTTTCCGCAGGCCCCGGCACCAAGGACGTTGAGGTTACCGTCAAACCCGGCGACAAGGTGGTTGTTGGTAAGTTCGTCGGCAGCGAGATCAAGCTGGACGGCGTGGAGTACAAGTTTGTCAAGCAGGATGACATCCTGGCTGTTGTCACCGATTGATTGGAGGAATAAACTATGGCAAAAATGATCATCTACGGCGAAGACGCCCGTAAGAAGCTGCAATCCGGTATCGACCAGCTGGCCAATACCGTTAAGGTCACCCTGGGCCCCAAGGGCCGCAATGTGGTGCTGGCCCGCAAGTTCGGCGCACCCATGATCACCAACGACGGCGTGACCATCGCCAAGGAAGTGGAGCTGGAGGATGCCTTTGAGAACATGGGCGCTCAGCTGATCCGTGAGGTGGCCACCAAGACCAACGATGTGGCCGGCGACGGCACCACCACCGCTACCGTGCTTGCGCAGGCTCTGACCCGTGAGGGTCTGAAGAACCTGTCCGCCGGCGCAAATCCCATGGTCATGCGCAAGGGCATCGACAAGGCTGTTGCAGCTGCTGTGGAAGCGATCAAGGAGCATTCTGTTCCCGTCAACGGTACTGAGGACATCGCCCGTGTCGGCACCGTTTCTTCCGGCGACGAGGCCATCGGCGCTCTGATCGCTGAGGCTATGGAAAAGGTGGGCACCGAAGGCGTCATCACCATCGAAGAGAGCAAGACCGCCGAGACCGGTCTGGAGGTCGTGGAAGGCATGCAGTTCGACCGTGGCTACATCTCTCCCTACATGGTCACCGACACCGACAAGATGGAAGCCATCGTTGACGATGCTTACATTCTGATCACCGATAAGAAGATCTCCTCCATTCAGGAGATCCTGCCCATTCTGGAGCCTGTTGTCAAGGCCGGCAAGAAGATGATGATCATCGCCGAGGATGTGGAAGGCGACGCTCTGGCAACGCTGCTTGTCAACCGTCTGCGTGGCACCTTCAACTGCGTGTGCGTCAAGGCTCCCGGCTTCGGCGACCGCCGCAAGGAAATGCTGCAGGATATCGCTATCCTCACCGGCGGCACTGTGATCTCCAGCCAGCTGAATATGGAGCTGACCGAGGCCCAGTTCAGCGATCTGGGCCGTGCACGTCAGGTGGTCGTCACCAAGGACAATACCACCATCGTTGACGGCGCAGGCGACGGCGAGGAGATCAAGGGCCGTGCCCAGCAGATCCGTGCTTCCATCGCTACCACCACCTCCGACTATGACCGTGAAAAGCTGCAGGAGCGTCTGGCAAAGCTCAGTGGCGGCGTTGCCGTCATCAAGGTGGGCGCACAGACCGAGGTTGCCATGAAGGAACTGAAGCTGCGCGTGGAGGACGCTCTGAATGCTACCCGCGCTGCTGTGGAAGAGGGCATCGTAGCCGGCGGCGGTACCGCTCAGGTCAATGCCATTGCCGCTGTGGAAAAGCTGGTGGCAAAGCTGACCGGTGACGAAAAGACCGGCGCAAAGATCGTTGCTACCGCCCTGCAGGCACCTATCCGCCAGATCGCCGAGAATGCCGGCGTGGACGGCAGCGTGGTTTACGAGAAGATCCGCAATTCCAAGAAGGTGGGCTACGGCTACAATGCCTACACCGAGGAGTATGTGGATATGATCGCAGCCGGTATTGTCGATCCCACCAAGGTCACCCGCTCCTCTCTGGAGAACGCCGCATCCATCGCAGGCTGCGTGCTGACCACCGAGAGTCTGGTGTGCGACAAGCCCGATCCTGCAGGCGACGCCGCTGCCGCTGCAGCTGCTGCCGCTCAGGGTGGCGGAATGTACTAAGAAAAATTGAAAACCTCCCGCCCAACCGGCGGGAGGTTTTTTAATGCAAAATGCAAAATGTAGGGGCGATTCATGAATCGCCCGCTGCGTAGCACCAATGACATGGTTTTGATGGATGGTTGCATCAGCCCAGCTTGCGTTCGTAGATATTCATGAAATCCTCTTCGCAGATGCCGGTAAAGTATTCCGGGATGTCATACATGGGATCTCTGTCCAAATTGCCGCCCAGAATACCGCTGTGGTCGCCGCCGCCCATCTTATAGAGGTTGTTGTCCTCGCAGATCTGCTTAAACAGCTGGGGAAGATCCTTTTCGCCGCAGCGCACCTCCATCAGGTCGGGATGGCGGAACTCAAAGCCCATAACGCCCATGTTCAGGAAGTCCTGCACATAGGGCACAAGACCGCAGGGATGTGCCACAACGGGAACGCCACCGGCCTCCAGAATGATCTGCACCACATTTTCGGTGATGACGTTGTTGTAGCTCTTGCCGGTGATCTCGTAGATCTGGGGCTCAAGACCCAGAGAGTAAGAGAAATTGTTCATAAAGAACTCGTTGTATTCTTCCGGTTTATAAATTCCCTTTTGCACCATGACCACAAAGACCTGGTCGTTGACGATGTAGTCATTGTAGGGGAAAGCGTCCTGCACATCCTGCCAGGTGATGCCGTCCCGGAGCGTGCCCCGCTGGATGCCCAGTTCGAACATGGCCTTTGACCGGTCGGTGGCGCAGCCGGAGGTGTACGCCAGAAGCTCTTTCATTTTGGCGTTGTCGGGGTTAAAGTCAAAGCCCAGCAGGTGAACGGGAACACCCTTGTGACGGGTGGTGAATTCACAGCCAAGGATGCTCTTCATGCCCAGCTTCCGGGCGGCCTTGTTCATAAAATATGTACCCTTGACGGTATCGTGGTCGGTCAGAATGATGCCGCCGTGGCCCAGACCGTGGGCAAGTTCGGCGATGTGTTCCGGCGTGTATTCCGCATCGGAAAAGCAGGAATGGTTGTGACAGCACGCAAATACTCTGGTATCTTCCATAATTTTTACCTCCGTTAATCGATTCGATACAGCCGCTTGGCGTTTTCGAATGTAATTTTTTGAATTTCTTCTACGCTTAAGCCCCGGATCTCCGCCAGCTTTTCCGCCACCAGAGCAACCCGGCTGGGGTCGCAGCGCCGTCCCCGGAAAGGCTCGGGGGACATGAAGGGGCAGTCCGTTTCAATGACGATCTTGTCCAGAGGAATGGTGGCGGCAGTCTCCACCGCTTTCCGGGCGTTTTTGAAGGTCAACACGCCGGTAAAACCGATGTACCAGCCCATATTTGTCAGCTGCCGTGCCATCTCCGCAGAGCCGGAATAGCAGTGGAAAACGCCCTTAACCTTGGGAAACTGCTTGACGATGAGCATGCCGTCGTTGTGGGCTTCCCGTTCGTGGACGATGACAGGCATCTCAAGCTCCTGCGCCAGCGCCATCTGCATGGTAAAGGCCTTTTTCTGGATCTCTCTGGGGATGTCCTCGTAGTAATAGTCAAGGCCGATCTCGCCAATGGCACGGACCTTAGGGCTAAGTTTACATAACTTTCTGTATTCCTCCAGCACATCTTCGCAGACTTCGTCTGCGGAGTCGGGGTGCGAGCCCACAGAGGCGTAGATATATTCGTATTTGTCGGCGAGAGCCACGCAGTCTTTGGAGGATTCCAGGGAGCAGCCGGCATTGAGCATCATGGTGATGCCCTTTTCCGGCAGGGAGGAGAGCAATGCCTCCCGATCCTGGTCAAATGCCGGATCGTTGACATGGGTGTGGGTATCAAAAAGCATGGGTATCATCCTTTTCTGTGAGCACGGCCACAAAGCAGCCGTCAAGTTCTGCGATCCGGGGATCGTCGGGGGAAAAATCCGTTTCTTTCAGGTAGCTGCCGAGGCCCTTTCCGGTGAGCTTGGCATAGGCTTCTTTCAGCACCCAGAGCCGCAGGAAATCCTGTTGGGGATCTGCCGACTTGTCCAGCCGAGCCTGCTCAGCGGGGGAAAGATACACGGGCTTGGCAATTCTGTCCGTTTCTTCGGCGTCCATGCCCACATTGTCCCGGCTCAGGCAGCAAAAAACGTGATTTTTCGTGTGGGAGACGGAAAAATGCCAGTTTCCCTGCTCAAAATAGGGCTTTCCCCGGGCTGTGCGGCAGATGGGCGGCAGCGCTTCATCGGTAATCTGCCGGTAAAGCTTTTCCAAAAGTCCCATGGCTGCGGTGTGGGGATCGCCCTCCGGTGCGCACCATGCAATGTGGCAGTTTTGCCGGTCCAAAAAATCCATAGCCGCACCTCCGTTTCAATGAAAATAGTATACACCCAAAAAGAGGGAAGGTCAAGATATGTAGGGACGATTCACGAATCGCCCGTTGCGCCGCACCATTAAAAAAGTATGTCATTGCGAGCCAGCGGAACACCGGCGTGGCAATCCCCTTCGTCGAGCTAGCCGCACCATCCTTGTCGGTACGCACCCTTGCCTCCCTTGCCTAAAGGGAGGGGGACCGCGTCAGCGGTGGAGGGATTCTTCGCCCACAGGGCGATATGCCGCTTTACGGCATAAATATCCCCCAGTCAGCCTGCCGGCTGACAGCCCCCTTTAGGAAAGGGGGCCCATCATACTGCCGCACCTCTTGCTCCGGCTACCCTCTTGCGTCGAAGAGAAAATTAGAGTATACTAACCGTAATCAATCTTTTGGAGGCCATATATGGCATTTGATGCGTATTATCTCACTGCGGTGCTGGAGGAGATCCGGGGCCTGCAGGATGCACGGGTGGAAAAGATCCATCAACCCAGCCGGGACACGGTGATCCTCCACCTGCGCCATCGGGAGGGCAGGGAGAAGCTGCTCCTTGCCGCCAACCCCACAGCGCCCCGCCTGCATCTGACAAGCGCCAATCCGGAAAATCCCGCCCAGCCGCCTATGTTTTGTATGCTGCTGCGCAAGCATCTGCTGGGCGCAAGGCTCGTTTCTGTCACCCAGCCGCCTATGGAGCGTGCTGCCGATTTTACCTTCGACTGTATCGACGAAATGGGCGATGCGGTGCAAAAGCGCCTTGTGGTGGAGCTCATGGGCAGAACCTGCAATATTTATCTCCTTTCTCCAGAGGGGCGGATCATCGATTGCCTGCGGCGCATCGGTCTGGACGAAAGTGCCAAGCGCATTGCCCTGCCGGGCATGTTCTATCAAAACCCGGAGCCGGTGACGAAAAAAGATCCGGCAGCCCTGACGGAAGAAGATTATGTAAACCTTTTAAACGCGCCCGGCGCAGATATTCTGGCTGACCGGCTGATGGACAGCTTAGGCGGGCTTTCCCCGCTGGTGTGCCGGGAAGCGGCGCTTTATGCCGCCGGCGATACGGATGCCCGGCTGGAAGCCGTGGACAAAAAGGCCACCGGGGAGAAGCTGAAGCTGTTTTTTGGGGAGCATTTGGCCCATCCTGCGCCTTGCTATACGCAGGACGCCGACGGCACGCCCCGTCAATTCGCCTTTTGCCCCATTCGGCAGTACGGCGCGTATGAACGGGCGGAGAGCTTTTCGGCGCTTCTCGACAGCTTTTATACCCTGCGTGACCATCGGGATTCCATGCGCCAGAAGAGCCAGGCGTTGCGCAAGACGGTGCAAAATCTCAGCCAGCGGCTGACAAGGAAAATCGCCATTCAGGAAAAAGAGCTGGCGGCAACGCTGGATCGGGAGCGCCTGCGCCAGCTGGGCGACATCGTCACCGCCAACATCCACCGCATCCAAAAAGGCCAGACGGTTTTGCAGGCGGAGGATTTTTACGACGAAAATATGCCCCTGATCGACATTCCCATTTCTCCCATCCTTTCTCCTCAGCAGAATGCGGCGAAGTTTTATAAGGATTATGCCCGGATGAAAAACGGCGAAAAAGAGCTGACAAAACAGCTGGCGCTGGGCCGGGAGGAGCTGAGCTACCTGCGCAGTGTGCTGGAGGAGCTGGGAAGAGCCGGCTCGGATGCAGAGCTGGAGGAGATCCGGCAGGAACTTTCCGCCGGCGGCTATGTGCGCCTGGATTCTGCCCGCAAGAAGATGAAGCAGGGCAAGGTGCCGCCGCTGCGGCTGGAATCCACCGACGGCTTCCCCATTTATGTGGGGCGCAACAATCGCCAGAACGAGGAGCTTACTTTTAAGCTTGCCCGCAAAGACGATCTGTGGCTCCATGCCCAGAAGGTGCATGGCGCCCATGTAATCATCGCCTGCGCCGGAAAGAGCGTTCCCGACGATACGGTGACCCAGGCGGCGCAGCTGGCGGCATATTATGCCGAAACTGCCGGCGGACAGAACATTCCCGTGGATGTGACACCGGTCAAGCAGGTGAAAAAGCCTGCGGGTGGCAAGCCGGGCATGGTGATCTATCATACCTACCGCACGGTGGTGGTCAATCCTTACCCGGATATTGTGGTGGATGCCCTGAACGCCGAGAAAAAAGATGAAAAGTAAAACTTGGCCCCCTCTGAGAGGGGGCTGGTTTTTTGCGAAGCAAAAAGACTGGGGGAGTGACCTTCTTTAGAAGTACACTCCCCCCGGCTTCGCTATAGCGCAGCCACCCCCTCTATGAGGGGGGCGCGTGCCTCAATACTTCAAAAACTTCCGCAATCGGGCTTCTGCCGCTTTCAAAGTGCGGCTGACGGTGCTTTTGTTCACCCCACGCCGCCGGGCAATGGCGGGAATGGTCTCCTGCTGGAAATAGTAAGCGGTGAGAGTCTCCCGCTGCAAAGGTGTCAGCTCCTTCTCCAAAACCTGACGGATGCGTTTTAGCTGCATTTGCCGGGGAAGCCTGGGGCCGAGATAGCCCTCAAAGAGTATATTTCTCATTGCGTTTGTACCCCCTTTCATAATACCGGGCGGTGAGCTCCGCCAGTTCGTTCATCTGTGTCAGCATAGGCGTCAGCTCTCCGATGCGCCGCTTCAGATGCCAGATCTTTTCCGTGTCCGTTGTTTGCGCCAGCTCCTGCCGCAGCTGCCGCAGCCTTGCACGCAATAGCGAGGCGGCGTATTCGTAATCTGCGCTCAGTTCCCGCAGCTCCATGGCTTATCCCTCTCGCAGCGGATGCAAAGGCATGATGGCGCATAAACTGCGCCGCTGCACCGAGGGCATATACCGGCAGGGATCGCCGCTTGTATATCTATGTACAGTACAGGTTCGATCAGATCGTGCAAAAGTATCATCCTTTCCTTTTGTAATGCTTCGACAAAAACGGGTTTTTCCTTCGACGAAACTGTAAGCTGCTTCCAAAAAGCAGTATACACCACGAAATGTGTGATGTCCGTCGAAACGTGTAGCGGCCAGGTTTCCCCCATTTTTTCGGAAAGGACATGCTATATTTGTGCCGACAATTCTGTTTGAGGTGATGAACATGTTGGGACTCAGGATCGCTGCGCTACGGAAAATGCAGGGCTGGAGCCAGGCGGAGCTGGCTACCCGTTTGCAGATTAGCACCAGCGCCGTGGGCATGTACGAGCAGGGCCGCCGGGAGCCGTCGCTTGCGTTGCTGGTTGCGCTGTCGGAGCTGCTGGGAGTTACCACAGATTTTCTTTTGACCGGGCGTTCGCGGTGCGATTGCGATAGCCGGCAGGCGCAGCAGGCTGTGGCGGCCTGCGTGGGACAAATGCAGGAGCGGCTGGAAAAGCGGTCCGGAAGCGGCCTGCGGGCAGAGGAATTTGCGGTGCTTCTGCAGGCGGTGCTGACAGAGGCTTGACGCATTGGCTCTTTTTGGGGTATGATAAGAAAAACATGCTGAAGGAGGCTGCCCCATGGAGGATCTGGAATATATGAAAGTGGCACTTGACCTTGCGAAAGAGGCAGCACAGGAGGGGGAAGTGCCGGTGGGATGCGTGATCGTCCGTGGCGATGAGATCGTCGGCAGAGGACGCAACCGCCGTGAAAGGTCAAAAACCGCCTTGGGACATGCGGAGATCGAGGCCATCGCCGATGCCTGCCGCAATCTGGGTGGCTGGCGGCTGTGGGATTGCACGCTGTATGTAACGCTGGAGCCCTGTCCTATGTGCGCCGGCGCCATTATCAACGCCCGGATCCCACGGGTGGTCTACGGCGCTTCCGACGAAAAATACGGCGCCTGCGGCTCGGTCTGCGATCTGTTTTCCATGGAATTCAACCACCATCCTGCGGTGACCGCCGGTGTGGCGGCGGAGGAAAGCGCTGCGCTTCTGGAAGAATTTTTCCGGCAGCTGCGGCAGGAGCTTCGCACCCGACCCAAGTGGAAAAAGCCGGAATAATAAATCGACGCTGCCGACAAAGTTCGATAAAACGGAGGGACTTTATGAAGCAGCATACTCGCACAATTCGTATCGTAACGGCAGCGGTCACGCTGGCTGTGGGGTTTTGCCTGGTTTTGGGCAGCTCCGGGGCCGGCATGACCGCCTTTTTTCGGCAAATTATTCCGGCGATGACCTTTTTGGAGACCGGACGGTTTCCCTATATCCAGGCCGAGACCCGGCCCAGCCTGTCTCAGACGCTGCCTCAGAGCACTCCCACTCAACCGGAGGAAACGGGCAGCGCTGTGCTGACAGCGGCGGATCTGGCGCTGATCTCCATGACCTACCGCTGTGAGCTGCGGCCGGCGCTGGAGCCCCTTTTGCTTCGGCCGCTTAGCTGGGATCTGACAAAGGGCGGCCCGGCTGTGCTGATCCTGCACACCCACGCCACGGAGTGTTACGCTGACGGCAGCGCCCAGCACGAATCCTACCGCACCTTAGAGAGCAGCGACAACATGACGGCCATGGGCGCAGAGCTTGCCCGGTTGCTGGAAGCCGGCGGTATCGAAGTGATCCATGATACCACGTATCACGATTACCCGGACTATAACAGCGCCTATGTCAACGCCAGAAACACCATCGCTTCTTACTTAGAGCAGTATCCTACCATCCGCATGGTGCTGGATCTGCACCGGGATGCTTCGGACACGACCGCCGGGCAAATGGTCACCTCCGCCACAGTGGGCGGGCAAAGATCTGCCCAGCTGATGATGGTGGTGGGCACGGACGCGCTGGGCAATTACCACCCAAACTGGCAGGAAAATCTGGCGCTGGGACTGAAGCTCAGCGCTGTTTTGGAGAAAGAAAACCCCGGCATTTGCAGGCCGGTAACCCTCCGGGGAGAGCGGTTCAATATGGACCAGACCGCCGGCAGCCTGCTGATCGAGGTTGGAGCGGCGGGAAATACCCAGCAAGAAGCGCTGATCGCTATTCATGCTTTGGCTCAAGGCATTTTGGCTTTAGCCCAAGGGGCAAATTCATAGAAAATTCCACCAGGTAAAGGTCTGGGAATCCGCCATGGCCTGCACCAGCCGGGCAAGGCCGGCGCAGGCGGCGGCAAATTCATTGGGCTCCCGGCGCTGCAAAAAGGCGTTCATCTGTGCAAAGCCGCTGTCGATGGCTTCCATGGGAGCATGGTCTGCCACGGCGGCAGTAAAGCTGCGGCTGCTTTCCCACCGGGCAAAGGCGGCGTTTGCCAGGTCTTCTGCCCGGGCCCAGTTTTCCTTTTGGGCAGCGTCTGCGGCATCGCTGAGCTGCCGGCTGATAGGCATATGCACATTGGGCATGGCCACAGTCAGCACAATGCTGCCCGCCAGGATCACCGCCAGGATCACAATACCGATCCAAAACCGCTTCATATTCACGGCTCCTTTCCCTGCCAAAGCACCCGGCCGCCGCTGTCTACGGTCAGCAGCCAGGTGGAGGCGATGTCTGCGCCGTTGGCACGCAGGATCTGCTCCAGCCAGAAGCGATCCTTTTTTGCCATCAGCAAATTGTCTTCATATAAAAAGCCGTCGGCAATGATGGTGTAGGGCAGAAGCTGTGGTTTGACCCGGAGTCCGGCTTCCTTGGCGGAAGCGGGCTTGTGCTTGGGATATAAAAACACCGAAAGATTGCCGTTGGTCTCCAAAATGGCGTACTGTACGCTGCAAATATCCAGTACGTCCTTTTCCCGCAAAAGGGCAGTCAGCTCATCCAGATTAATCCGGGTGCTGCGCAAATGGCTTTGCAGGATCTTGCCGTTTTCTATGAGGATTACCGGTTTGCCGCAAAGCAGCCGCCGAAAACGGACGCTGCGCATGGAAAGAAAGGACAGCAAAAGCTCTACGCCCAGCACCGTCAGAATGGGCACAAGACCGCTGTAAAGGGGAATGCCGCCGTCTTGCATGGGAATGGATGCCAGATTTGCCACCAGCATAGTGACTACAAATTCCGTAGGCTCCATCTGACCGATCTGGCGCTTACCCATCAGGCGGATCACGGCGATCAGAACAAGATACAGTAAAATTGTGCGCAAATAGGATAACAGCATATTTCTTCTCTCCCGAAACAAAAAAGGACGGACCTTCCGGTCCGTCCTTAGTGTTACCCTGTTTTTCCCTTCTATGCCAAAAAACAAAGCTCGCAGACACTTCTCGTGTCTGCGAACTTTGCAACAAGAAAAGAGGAGAGGAAAAAGGATGAAAAAGAAAAACAATGAATATATTTCATGTACACTTATAGCATACAGATCAGATATGAAGAAAAAAAGTGGGAAAATGTTAAAAAAGTTTTAAGTTAGGCAGAAAATGTAAAAATTTTAAATAGGCTTTACAGCGGGATGGTTATGCGGTAAAATAAATAAAAAGGAGGGGTAGCCCCATGGATGACAAGCAAAAAGAGCTGGAGCGGCTGGAGCAGGAACTGCTGGACGGCACGCTGGCGAAGCTGATCGAAGAAAAAAAGCCCGCCTTTGAAGACCCGGAAATGCCGGGTATGGCAAAACGGGATGTGGCTTATCATAACTATTCCAACAACTACGGCAAGGGCGCAGTGCCCAACGCCAAAGCCGCCAGAAAACAGGCGGCAGAGGAAGCTGCCAAAAAGAAAAACGACCGGATTCTCATAGGCCTGATGATCACCGCCAGCGTGCTTTGCGTAGGCATTTTGTGCGTGCTGATCTATTGGCTGGAAATGTTCTTCCGCTGATATGGCGGCGGAAAAGACCCCGGTCGGCCGCTTTGCGCCCACGCCATCCGGGCGAATGCATTTGGGCAATGTGTTTGCTGCTTTGATCGCCTGGCTGTCCGTCAAGGCAAAAGGCGGCGAAATGGTGCTGCGTATGGAGGATCTGGACACCCAGCGCACCAGCGAAGAATATGCCCGGCTTTTGCGGGAGGATCTTCTTTGGCTGGGGCTGACCTGGGACAGGGAAATGCCGCCCCAAAGCAGCCGAAGCGCCGTGTATGACCGCTATTTTGCGCAGCTGCGGGAAATGGGACTTTTATATCCATGTTACTGCACCCGCTCTCAGCTTCACAGCGTCAATGCGCCCCATTTGTCCGACGGCACGTATGTGTATCCCGGCACTTGCCGCAGCCTTACTGAGAAGCCGGCGGGACGGGATCCGTCCTGGCGTGTGAAAGTACCGGACAGAATGTGGCAGTTTGAAGATATGCTGCAGGGGCAGTACACCCAGAATCTTGCCACAGATTGCGGCGATTTTGTGGTGCGCCGGGCAGATGGCGTGTATGTGTATCAGCTGGCTGTCACCGTGGACGACGGGGAAGCCGGTGTAACAGAGGTAGTGCGGGGCAGCGATCTTTTAGGCTCTGCGCCCCGGCAGATGTATCTGCAGGAGCTGTTCGGTTTTTCCCATCCCCAATACGGCCACGTGCCCATGCTTTTGGCACCGGACGGCCGCCGGCTGAGCAAGCGGGACGGCGATCTGGATATGGGCGCTCTGCGCAAAAAACTGACGCCGGAGCAGCTTCTTGGCATGCTTGCCTGCAGCGCCGGACTGATCGACGTCAAAGCGGGGGTCAGCGCAGCGGAGCTGGCCCGGGAGTTTTCCTGGGATAAGCTGAAAAAGGAAGACATTTACCTGTCATTATGATAAAATCTGCGTTTAAAATGGAACTTTTTCCGCTACTTCCGCCCTTGCATTTTCGGATGGGATATACTATCATAAATCCATAAACACTTACAAAACGGAGGCGCAATTATGGCAAACAAACCGGTACTTGTGATCATGGCTGCGGGTATGGGCAGCCGTTACGGCGGCCTGAAGCAGATCGACCCCGTGGGCAACCATGGTGAGGCGATTTTGGACTTTTCTCTGTTTGATGCCCATGAGGCAGGCTTCGAAACTGCGGTGATCATCATAAAGGAAGCCATCCGCAACGATTTTATGCAGACCGTGGGCGAGCGGCTGAAGCGCTGCCCTATGGAAATCCGCTATGCCTATCAGGAACTGGACAAGCTGCCGGAGGGCTATGCCGTTCCTGACATCCGCACAAAGCCCTGGGGCACCGGCCATGCCGTGCTGTGCGCAGCGGAGGCCATTGGCGATGCGCCCTTTGCTGTGATAAACGCCGACGATTACTACGGAAAAGCCGGCTTCAAGCAGCTTTATGAGTACCTCAGCAATGCCGAGGACGGCGAAAAATACAACTACTGCATGGTGGGCTACATGCTGGGTAACACCGTTACCGACCACGGCAGCGTGGCCCGTGGCATTTGCCAGGTGAAAGATGGCTATCTGCAGACCATCGTGGAGCGCCTGCGGATCGAAAAGCAGCCGGATGCCATCCGCTTTACCGAGGACGGCGAGACCTGGGAAGCGCTGGCGGAAAACACCGTGGTCTCCATGAACATGTTTGGCTTTACGCCCGGCTTTTTGAAGGAACTGGAGCGCCGCTTCCCTGCATTTTTGGATCGGGCGCTGGCTGAGAACCCCGTTAAGGGCGAGTTCCTGCTGCCCACCAATGTGGAGGCGCTGCTGCGGGAGGATAAGGCCACCGTCCGTGTGCTGGAATCCCGGGACAAGTGGTACGGTGTGACCTACGCCGCAGACAAGCCCCAGGTTGTGGCTGCTCTGCGGGCAAAGGCTGCTGACGGATTGTATCCGGACAGCCTTTGGGACTAATATGTATCAAAATGAGGCATCGCTTCGGCGATGCCGCATTTTTTGCGCCATTGGCGCAGCCCCTTGCCTCCCCCATAGGGAGAGCCAAGATTTGTCGCCGCAGGCGACACAATAATTCTCCATTCTCAATTCTCAATTAAGCCTTACCGGGATGCTTTTGCATATTGTGAGGGACTTTGGCCGGTGTAGGTTTTGAACATTTTTGAAAAATGGTAAATGCTGTTGTAGCCTACGCTGAGGGCCACCTGCTCGATGGAATCAAAGTCGCTGTGCAAAATGGCCTTTGCCTTTTCCATGCGGAAATTGTGGAGGAATTTGATCGGGGAGATGCCGTACACACTTTCAAAAACCTTGCGGAAATACACGGTGCTGATGCCGCAAAGAGAAGCCAGAGCGCTGTTTGTGATGCTGCTGTCGAAATAGTTTTCGGAGATGTATTTCAGCGCCGGCTGCAGCAGTTTGTGCTTTTGCGGGTGCGCCGGCTCTTTTTTTGCCGATTTCAGCAGAAAACACAAAATTTCGTACAGATAAAGGATGCTCTCCTGCTTGTAGCAGGTGCTTTTTGCGGCAAGGCATTTTTCCAGCCGGGAAAACCGGTCCACGATCAGGGAATTGTCCGTGATCTCGAAGGAGGCCAGCTCGCCGCAGGTGGTATCCGCCTCAAATTCGATAAAAAAGCACTCACCCGGAACGAAGCACTTCCAGTAGTAGTCGCAGCCGCAGGGCAAAATCACCGGGTGCAAACTGTCCGCCGTCACGCTTTTGCCACCGGCGGTATAGACGGTTTTGCCTTGCCGCTTCAGCGCGATTGCCCAGCGATCCCGCCGCCTGCGAAATGCCGTTATCCCCACGGGGGAATGGAGCAGCCGGTTGGCGGAGACCACGTTTGTCACCACCAGATTGGAAACACTTTGCATAAACAAGCTTCTCACCTCTTTCGCCATTTTACCATATACATGGGAAAATTGCAAATTTTAAGTATCAAAATTGATAAAAATATCACATCTGACATTTACGTGCTGCCCGCTTCCTTTTATATTGATAGTGAGGTGAGGCCTTTTATGAAAAAAAGCAAAGCGATCCTCTTGGCGTTGATCGTGATGGCGCTGTGGGGAAGTTTGTTTCCCTGCGTGAAGATCGGCTACCGGGTGTTACATATCGATTCCGGCTCTGTACCGGACATTCTGATGTTTGCCGCCCTGCGGTTTGCGGTCTGTGGCGGACTGGTAGGCCTTTTCTGTATGCTGCGGCAGAAGACCATCGGAAAACCGGCAGGGAAAGAAATTCTGCAGATCCTGCTTGTGGGCCTGTTTGCCATCGTTTTGCACTATGCCTGCACCTATATCGGCCTTTCTACCACCGACAGCTCCAAGACCGCTCTGCTGAAACAATCCGGCGCGCTGATCTATGTGTGCTTTTCCTTTGCGTTTTTCAAAGACGAAAAATTCAGCATCTATAAGATCCTGGGCGCGGTCATCGGCTTTTGCGGCATCATCGCCATCAATTTCTCCAAGAGTAGCCTGCGCTTTTCTTTTGGCGATATTTTGATCCTCTGCGCATCGGTGTGCACCGTGATTAGCAATATCCTCAGCCGCCGTTCCACACAAAGCTGCTCGCCCCTGTGGATCACCGGCATCTCCCAGCTTTTCGGGGGTCTGGTGCTTTTGATCGCTGCCCTTGCCATGGGCGCAAAATTCCCTGTCTTTGACCCGAAAGCCGCAGGTGTATTCGCCTACATCTGCGTTGCTTCCATGACATCCTATACCCTTTGGTACTATGTTCTGGGAAAAACGGAGCTTTCCAAGCTTTTCATCATCAAATTTGCCGAGCCCCTGTTTGCCTGCCTGTTCGGCGCGGCGCTGTTGGGGGAGAACATTTTTAAGGTGCAGTATCTTGTCGCTTTTGTGCTGATCTGCATCGGCATCGTGGTGGGTCATCATACCAACAAGGAGAGCGTGAAAAAATGACATCAAAAACCATCGTTTTTACAGCGCCGAAAACAGCAGAGTTTTTGACGGATGAGACAAAACCCGTAGTGGGGGATCTTGTGCAGGTGAAAATGGAATACACTGTGGTTTCCGGCGGCACGGAGCGGGCGGTGATCATGGCAACGAAAAACACATCTCCTGTCTTCCCGAAGCGTATTGGCTACTGCGGCGTTGGCTATGTGGAAGGCGTCGGCCCGGAGGTAAAGAATATCAAGATCGGTGACCGCGTGCTGGTCTACCACGGCATCCACACCCACCACAATGTCATTCCGGAAAAGGATGTGACCAAGGTCGAAGACAGCAGCATCGATTCGCTGGATGCAGCCTTTGTGATCATTGCGTCTATGGGCCTTGGCGGCGTGCGGAAGCTGGAGCTGGAGCTGGGCGAAAGCGCCATGGTTATGGGTCTGGGTCTTCTGGGTATCTTTTCTGTGCAGTTTCTGCGTCTTTCCGGCGCGTGCCCCCTGATTGCGGCAGACCTGAATCCCGCCCGTCGGGAGTTGGCGCTGCAGTTGGGCGCAGATTATGCCCTGGATCCATCTGCTCCCGATTTCGTGGAGCAGGTCAAGGCTATCACCGGCGGCAAAGGCGTGAATGCCACGGTGGAGGTCACCGGCGTATCTGCCGCCATGAATCAGGCGCTGGAATGTGCATCCTGGATGGGCCGCATCGCTTTGCTGGGCTGCACCCGGGTCTCCGATTGCGCCGTGGATTATTACCGGCAGGTGCATTGCCCCGGCGTAAAGCTCATCGGCGCGCACAATTCTGTGCGCCCCAAGGTGGAATCCTACCCCCACCACTGGACCCATCAGGACGATTGCAAGGCGATTTTGGATCTGCTGGCAGCCGGTCGGATCACCGCAAAACCGGTCCTCTCCCGGATCGTGAAGCCGGAGAATGCGCCGGAGGTTTATAAGCAGCTTTGTGACGACCCCATGTTCCCCATGGGTACAGTATTTGATTGGAGAGATGTAAAATGAAAAAAATCAAATTAGGACAGATCGGCCTGGGTCACGGCCACGGTCACGGAAAAATGCAGTCCGCCCGGAAGTTTCCGGAGCTGTTTGAGATCGTGGGCTATGCCGAGGAAAATGACGAGTGGGTGGAAAAGCGGGGTCAGCTCCCCGGCTACGCAGACCTGAAGCGGTACTCTGTGGAAGATCTGATCGAAAAATGCGACGCTCTGCTCATTGAATGTGATGTGTGGAACTTGACAAAATACAGCCAAATGTGCATCGACGCCGGCAAGCACATCCACATGGACAAGCCCGGCAGCGGCACTTTGGAAGAATACAAGCACCTTTTGGACACCGCCGAAAGCAAGGGTCTCGTAATTCAGCTGGGCTATGCCTATCGCTACGATCCCAATGTCCAGAAAGTGATGGAAATGGTGAGAAATGGCGAGGTGGGCGACATCTGCGCCATCAATGCGGAAATGAGCACCCGCCACCATGACGATTACCGGCAGTGGCTGGGCAATTTCCCCGGCGGCAACATGTACATTTTCGGCTCGTATCTGGTGGATCTGACCATTTCCCTTTTGGGCAAGCCCAAAAGAGTGGTGTCGTCCATTGTCCATAGCGGCATGAACGGCGTTGACGGACCGGATGTGTCCGCCGCCATTTTGGAATATGACCACGCTATTTCCCGGATCTTTGTATCTTCCACCGAATGTAACGGCTGGTGCAGACGGACTTTCTCTGTGGCCGGCACCGGCGGCACGGTGGAGCTGTGTCCCATCGAAGATCCCGTGCAGCTGACCTACGCCAAGGCAGAGCCCGGAGAGCTGAACCATATCAACTATGCCAAAGAGCTTCCCACAGAGCTGGTGCCCAACTGTAACCGGTACGACAAAATGCTGAATGATTTTGTCGCTTATATCCGGGGCGAACAAGAAAATCCCTACACCTATGCCCATGAGTATATGCTGCAGGAAGTTCTGATGGCCGCCACCGGGGAGGCAGAGCTGTGAAATCGATCCTGATCAAAAACGGTCGGATCTGGGACGGCGAAACGTTCTTTTTTGGCGATGTTTTGGTGGAGGAAGGGCGCATTTCCCGGATCGCACCGAACATAGAAAACGGCGCAGATTTCGTTTTTGACGCCGCCGGCATGACGGTTTCGGCCGGCCTTGTGGACATTCATGTGCATATGCAGGGCATTTCTGGCGACTCCATCGGCATTTCCGCCGAGATGAGCTGTTTTCCTTTCGGCGTCACTGCGGCCGCCGACGGCGGCGCAACGCAGGGCGATGCGAGCCTGTTAAACAGCTTTTTGGTGAAAAATGTGGTTTTTCCCGTGGCACGGATCGTAGAGGATCGGCTGGACGAAAAAACCACGGAGGAGCGCCTTGCCCGCTACGGAAGCCGGGCGGTGGGCGTGAAACTCTATCTGGATGCCGGTTCGAAAAACATTTCCACCGGCGAAGCTTTGGGGCAGGTCTGCGACTTTGCCGGAAAGCGGGGTTTGAAAGTGATGGTGCACTGCAACGGCACGCCCATTACCATGTCCCAGGTTATCGACACCCTGCGACCCGGGGATGTTCTGACCCACATCTACCACGGCGGACAAAATAACGCCGCCGAGGACGGATTTGATTGTCTTCGCAAGGCAAAGGAAAAAGGTGTGGTACTGGATGCGGGCTTTGCCGCCCATGTGCATACCGATATGAAGATTTTTGCCGATGCGCTGGCCGCCGGGGTATACCCCGATACCATCAGCACCGACATCACCTGCCTGAGTGCTTATACCCGGGGCGGTCGCTACGGCCTGACCATGTGCATGAGCATGGCACGCACCGCAGGTATGGCAGAAGAAGATATCTTCCGCTGTGTCACTTCCGCACCTGCCAAAGCCTTGGGTAAGGAAAACGATTGGGGCTGTTTGCAGGTCGGACGCAAGGCCGACATTGCGGTGCTTGACTACACCGATGAGGGCTTTGATCTAACAGATCAGGCCGGAAACCGGTTGTGCAGCGAAGCAGGCTACAGATGTGTTTTGACCGTTTCAGACGGACAGATCATATATAAGCATTAAAATACGGAGGAATTGAGTATGAGCAAAAAAGTTTTGGTTCTCGGCGCCACCGGCGCAATGGGACAGTATCTTGTTCCCTATCTTGCTGACATGGGTTATCAGGTCACCAGTGTTTCCCGGTCAGAAAGCAAGCCCTACAACGAAAATGTGACCTGCGTCCAGGGCAACGGAAAGGACATTCCCTTCCTGAAAACCTTGCTGGCGCAAAAGTTCGACGGCATTGTGGATTTTTTGAACTACGGCGACCGGAATTTCTGGGACTTCTACAAGCTGTTTTTGGACAACACCGACCACTACATTTTCCTCTCCTCCTGCCGTGTGTACGCCAACGAGGAGACCCCCATCAAGGAAACGAGCCCCCGTCTGCTGGATATCTCCACAGACGCAGAATTTGTGGGCTCCAACGACTATAGCATCTACAAGGCAAAATGGGAAAATGTGCTGATGCTGTCGGATTACACAAACTGGACTATCGTCCGTCCCGCCACCACCTTCTCCAAAATGCGCTATCAGCTGGTGACGCTGGAAGCCAAGGATACGGTCGGCAGAGCGAGAAAGGGCAAGAAAGTGGTTCTGCCCCTGCAGGCAAAGAACACACCTGCTACTCTGAGCTGGGGCGGCGATGTCGCTATGATGATCGCAAAGCTGCTGTTCCGTGAGGATGCCAAGCGGGAAATCTTCAATGTTTGCTCTGCAGAATCCCGCACATGGGGCGAGATTGCCGAATACTATAAGGAGATCTGCGGTCTGGAATCCGTTTGGGTGGACAAGGAGGACTATTTGAAAATCCTGAACCCCGAAATGCCCAAGGGCACCCGCTGGCAGCTGGAGTATGCCAGAATGTTTGACCGTATCACCGATAACTCCAAGGTGCTGCGCTATACCGGCATGAAGCAGGAGGAACTGATTCCCCTGCGGGATGCGCTGAAGATGATGATCGAAGCCGTCCCCGAGGACTTCGAATTTGCCGAGACCGAGTTGGGTCAGCGCATGGATGCGTATCTTGCGGAAAAAGGACTTTAAGGAGAAAATAGCATGAAAGCGATTTTGGTTGCGGAAAACAAGGATCTGGTTTGGACGGATGTTGCCGATCCGGTGATCAAGGACGATGAGGTGCTGGTGAAGATCCATGCCGCCGCACTGAACCGGGCGGATCTGCTGCAGCGGCAGGGTAAGTACCCCTCTCCTCCCGGCTGCCCTGAGTGGATGGGTCTGGAGATCGCCGGCGAGATCGTGGAGCTTGGCAAACATGTGACCAAGTGGCAGCTTGGGGACAAGGTCTGCGCCCTTCTCGGTGGCGGCGGTTATGCCGAATATGTGGCAGTTAAGGACGATATGCTCATGCCCGTTCCCAAGGGACTTACCATGGAGGAGGCTTCCGCGCTGCCGGAGGCTTATGCCACTTCCTATTTGAATCTGTTTATCGAAGGCCACCTGCAGGCGGGCCAGACTGCCTTTGTTCCTGCCGGCGCCAGCGGTCTGGCATCCGTTGCCATTCCCATGGCCAAGGCCTTTGGCGCGCGGGTCATTACATCTGTCCTCAGCGATGAGATCGCGGAAAAGATCAAGCCTCTGGGAGCGGATGTGATCATCAATTCCACCACCCAGTGTGTGGAGGAGATCCTGAAAGCGGAGGAAGAGCGGGGCACTCCCGTGGCGGTTTCTATGGACTGCCTTTCCGGCGAAACGCTGGGCAAGAGCCTGCCTTATATGGCACGGGGCGGCTACTGGATCGTGATCTCCACGCTGGCAGGTATTGAGACCACCGTGCAGCTGCGCCCGCTGCTGACCAAGGGATTGCATCTGGTGGGGAGCATGCTGCGTAACCGCACCCCGGAATTTAAGGCATACATCCTCTCCGAGCTGGTGAAGAATGTGTGGCCCAAGATCGAGTGCGGCGCCATCAAGCCTTCCATTTATAAGGTGCTGCCCATCCAACAGGCAGCCGATGCCCATGCTATTTTGGAGCGGGGCGAAAATATAGGCAAGGTCGTTTTGAAGGTAGCTGAGTAAGCAAATGAATCAAGCGGCATCGCTGAGGCGGTGCCGCTTTGCTATATTTTTCTTGCCTTTTTTGGCATATCCCGATATAATATTTCCAGAAAAAGAAACAGGAGGGGATTTTAATGGGCAAAAAGCAGGACATCGTCCGGGGAGCGCTGTTGGGCCTTGCTGTGGGCGATGCCATGGGTTATACCGTGAACAACCGCAGCCTGGAGCAGATTCGGGCGGATTACGGTCCTAACGGGCTGATGGGCTACGATCTGGTCAACGGCTATGCCGACATCACCTCCTATACCCAGGTGGCGGCATTTACCGCAAACGGCCTGTTGCTGGCGCTGACCCGGCGACAAAAGCGGGGAGAGGCATCTGCGCTGCGCTATATTGCCATGGCCTTGAGCGAATGGTCCCGCAGCCAGCGCTATTGCAAGCCTGAGAGAAACTACTGCTGGCTGTCGTCTGTGGCAGAGGCAAAGCGCCGCCGCAGCATGGACAACCGCATGCTGGACGCTCTGGACCGGGACACTTTGGGTACCATCGATGCGCCCACCATCCGCTCCGATCATCCCGGCGCTCTGACCACGGCGGTGGCCATCGCCCTGCTGCAGGATCAGCTGAAGCTGGACCGGGACGAGCTGGACATGCTGGGCGCACAGGCGGTTGCGCTGACCCACGGTGATCCCGAGGCGTTTATTTGCGGCGCTGTGCTGACCCATGCCATGACAGAAATTTTGATCAAGCCGGATACGCCGGCGCAAGAAGTTGTGCAAAACACCATGGACGCTGTCCAGACGCTGTTTGGCAGAGAGTATGTCCAGACTACCCATGTCTGGGAGCTGCTGCAAATGGCCATCACCCTTGCAAATGCCGAGGACATCCCGCAGGCGGAGGCCATGGAGCGGCTGAATTGCCGCAGCTCTGCCGAGGTGCTGGCAGGCGTGCTGTATACCTGCCTGACCTGCCACGGCAGCTTTGATTCCGCTGTGATCACGGCGGTGAATCATTCCGGCCGCAGTGCTGCCGTGGGTGCCATTACCGGCGCCATTCTGGGCGCTATGCAGGGGCAGAATGCTTTGCCGGAATTTTATCTGGAAAGTCTGGAATCTGCCGCTGTACTGACAGAGCTGGCAGACGATATGGCTCAGGGCTGTCCCGATGCCATCGGCGGCTTCATTTTCGATGCCGATTGGGAAAGAAAATATTCTGGAAGCTTTTAAAGTGGAACACCCTCGGGCAACGCCCGAGGGTGTTTTTATGTTGTTTCCTTTGCCTCAAAGCTGAGGCCCTTGGGGTAGAAGAAACGGATCTTTTCCGGCGCGATGGAAATGTCGATGGTTTTGCCGGTACGAAGCTCGCCGTCCAAATTGATTGGCGTTTCCTTGTCGCAGGTGATGCGCAGGTTGCTTGTGCGGAAATGCCGGATCAGCTTAGGCAGCTTTTTGTACTGACCGTTTTTATATTTGCCGATGACAGCTGCTACTTGCAGCCGGGTTACCGGGCCGACTAAAAGTACATCCAGCTTGCCATCGGTGGGGTCTGCCTCCGGCACGGGGTTGAAGCCGCCACCGTAGAATCGGCCGTTGCAGGCGCATACGAATGTAAAATTGCCGTCAAAGACCTGACCGTCGAGCTCCACGGTGTAATGCTCGAAAATGCCCTTGATGACATTGACCACTGTGGACAGAGCATATGCCCGGAAGCCACTGAGCAGGGGCAAGCGCTTATAGTTGGAAACACCCACACCGATACGGGCATCCAGACCCACCGAGGAAATATTCAGACTGTAATCGTCATTTACCCGGATCAGGTCGAATTCCGTCTCCTGACAGTCCAGCAGACGGTCGATGTCGAAAAATGCCTTGGGATCGTCAAAAATCTTGACAAAATCGTTGCCGCTGCCGCCGGAAAACACGGTGACGGAAACATTGGGAAAGCCCACCACGCCGCTGACCACCTCGTTGAGCGTGCCGTCGCCGCCGCAGGCGTAGATGCGGTACTCTTCGCCGGTTTCGGCAGCCTCACGGGCAAGCCGGGCGCATTCGCCGGGCGCAGCGGACACTTCGATGCGGTAGTCAAGATTCCTTGCGCCGCAGGCGGCATGGATCTTTTCTGAGTAGTAAGCGGTGCGGTCGCGGCTGCCTGCCGCCGGGTTGATGATAAACAAATGGGTCATAGGCGTCTCCCCGTTATTATTTTCTGCCACCGAGATACATGTAGCAGTCACATTTGATCATGCCGTTGTAAAGCTTGCGCTTTTTATCTGCACGGCGTCCGAAATAATGCTCGAATTCCGGCTCGGAGGTGATGATATATTTCTTCCAGCCGTCGGCAAATTTCAGATGCCGACCCAGCGCAGCATACAGCCGCTGGGCGCTTTGCTGCTCCATCATCCGCTGTCCGTAGGGCGGGTTGCAGATCATGATGCCGCTGTCTGTGGGCAGACTTATTTTTGTGGCATCGCCGTCTTTGAAGGTGATGCAGTCGCTGACGCCTGCCTTTCGGGCATTGGACATGGAAAGGGAGACACACATGGGGTCGTTATCCGAGCCCAGAATGCGGTATTCGCCCTTGAATTCCCGATCTTTTGCTTCCGTGCGGGCGTTTTCCCATGCCTTTTCCGGCACCCATGGGTAGTTTTGTGCGGCAAACTGCCGGTTTAAGCCCGGCGCACGGTTTTTTGCGATCAGCGCCGCTTCGATGGGGATCGTGCCGCTGCCGCAGAAAGGATCCCAAACGAAATCCCGACCACGGTAGTGAGACAGCTGGACCATACCGGCAGCCAGCGTTTCCCGAAGCGGCGCATCGTTGCCCACCGCGCGGTAGCCACGCTTGTGAAGACCTGCGCCGGAGGTGTCCAGATACAGACTCACCTGATTTTTCAGGATCAAAAACTGCAGCTGGAATTTCACGCCGGTTTCCGGCAGCCAGCTGACGCCGTATTTTTCACCCAGACGGCGGGATGCCGCTTTTTTGATAATGGCCTGACAGTCGGATTCGCTCATCAGCTGACTGTCCAGACATTTACCCTTCACGGGGAATTGGCCGTCCTTGGGGATGAAATCCTCCAGATTGGTGTGATAAACGCCCTGAAACAGCTCTTCAAAGGTCTTTGCTTCGAACTGGGCAAGGACGATGTGGATCCGCTCAGCGGTACGCAGACAGATATTGGCCTTTGCCAGCGTGTCAGCATCGCCGGTAAAGAGCACACGGCGGTCCTCCACACGGACATTTTCTACATGCAGCCGGCGCAGCTCGTCACCGGCAATGCTCTCCAGACCGAACAGGCAGGGAGCGGCAAATTGAAATTGGTTCATAGGTCCTCCTTAACCTTCTCCCGAGGGAGAAGGTTATGGTATTATCTTTTTAGGCTTTAAATACCGCTCCTGCTCGGAAAAGACGCAGCCGCAGTATTTCTGAATGTACATGTTAAGCTCCCGTGCTTTTTCCTGACCGGCACGGAAATACGGACGGAAATCCCGATAGAGAAATTCCACACCAAATTCTGCCGCGGCTCTTTCCGCCACCTCACGCATCAGCTCGTGATTTTGGTAGGGGCTGATGAACAAAGAAGAGGTGAAGCTGTCAAAGCCCAGCTCTTTTGCCTGCCGTGCGGCCTCAAACAGACGCATTTCGTAGCATTTGACGCACCGGCCGGAAATGTCCTCGGCAACCTCACGGACAAAGGGGCGCAGACCGTAATCGTCCCGCTCGATGAGGGGCAGGGAAATGGTCTCGGCATACTGCCGCAGGCAGTTGCGTCGCTCCCGGTATTCGGTAAAGGGGTGGATATTGGGGTTGTACCAGAATCCGCTGACATCAAGCCCGTCACCACGCAATACCTCGATGCATTGATTTGCGCAGGGGGCGCAGCAGATATGAAGAAGTGTGTTCATAAATGCCTCCAGTGAAAACTACCTTTTACTATAACATGATAAGGCGGCGAAAGTCAAAAGGGAGTGAAGATAAACTTCTGGGGAATGCCGTCACAGGAGCAGTAGACGGTCATAGAGCCGTCGGAGCGGGTGTCCACAGAGATGTCCACGCATTTGCCCTTCAGCAGCTGACGGATATATTCCACGGGGTCGTCGGTTTCGATTTCGTCGAAAAACACGTCCCGCATCTGGTTGTTGGGGCAGAGATTTTGAATTTCCTGCACCAGCTCGTATTGGGCCATAGCAGATGCTCCTTTCGCAGTTTTTGTTATTGTATCATGACTGGGCGCTGTGTGCAAGAAATATAGTGTGTTTCGACAAAAAGAGGTTGAAAAACATTGGGCGCTTTGCTATAATCTCCTTGCACGCAGGGTTAGTTTATCGGTAGAATTTCTGCTTCCCAAGCAGACTGGGCGGGTTCGACTCCCGTACCCTGCTCCAAAACAAAAGGCCGCCCACAGGGCGGTCTTTCGTTTTGGAAAATGTAAAGAGGAAATTACCGTTCGGATTCCCGGTATTCCGGATATTTTGCGTAGGTTTCCGTTTGCTGTGCGCTGGGTTTGCCGGTCTGTTCCCCGGCCTTTACAAAGGCTTCCTTTTCCGAGCCGCACAGGCTGCAGGTGTAGTGAGGCGGCAGCTGGGAGAAGGGCGTACCTGCGACAATGTGGTTGGCTTCGTCGCCCAGCGCTTCGTCATAAACATATCCGCACAGTTCGCATACGTATTTCATAAAAACCCTCCTGTTTGTTAATTGGCGGCTACCATGGTCTTGGCAATGCTTCTGGCTACATGGACACCGCTGGCAGAGGCGTGGGACAAAGAGTGGGTAATGCCGCTGCCGTCACCGATGATATAAAGTCCCTTGTGGCAGCATTGCAGCGTTTCGTCCACAGCCACCTCCATGTTGTAAAATTTCACTTCCACGCCGTAAAGCAGGGTATCGTCGTTGGCTGTGCCGGGGGCGATCTTGTCCAGCGCATAAATCATTTCGATAATGCCGTCCAGCAGCCGCTTGGGCAGCACCAGACTCAAATCGCCGGGGGTGGCGCTCATGGTGGGGGTGGTGAAGGATTCCTCGATCCGCTTGGGTGTGCTTCGCTGACCACGGATCAGGTCGCCGAAGCGCTGCACGATGACGCCGCCACCCAGCATATTGCTCAAACGGGCGATGGATTCGGCGTAGCCTGTGGAGTCCTTAAAGGGCTCGGAAAAATGCTTGGATACCAGCAGGGCGAAATTGGTGTTCTGGGTCTGCTTTTCCGGATCTTCGTAGCTGTGACCGTTGACGGTAATGATGCCGTTGGTATTTTCGCTGACAACAGAGCCCTTGGGATTCATGCAGAAAGTGCGCACCTTGTCGCCGTATTTCTGGGTGCGGTAGACGATCTTGCTTTCATAAAGCTCGTCGGTCAGGTGGAAGAAGATCTCTGCCGGCAGCTCCACCCGGACACCGATGTCCACACGGTTGGATTGGGTGGGGATCTGCAGCTCCTTGCAGATCTTTTCCATCCACTTGCTGCCGCTGCGGCCAACGGAAACGATACATTTGCCGGCGGTAAAGGCCTTGTCCGCAGCGCTGATCTCGTAGCCGTCCTCCAGCGCACGGATGGTCTGCACGGGGGTGTCAAAATAGAATGTCACCTTGTCTTTTAAGTAGGCGTACAGGTTTTCCAGCACCACATAGTTGATGTCCGTACCCAGATGGCGGACGGAAGCATCCAGCAAATGCAGATCGTTTTGCATGCAGATCTTCTTGAATTTTGAGCCGGCGGTGGAGTAAAGCTTTGTGCCGGCGCCGCCGAAGGCCAGATTGGTCTTGTCCACATAGTGCATCAGCTCCAGGGCTTCCTGCTTGCCGATGTATTCGTGGAGTGTGCCGCCGAAATCGTTGCTGATGTTGTATTCTCCGTCGGAAAAAGCGCCGGCGCCGCCGAAGCCGCTCATAATGGAGCAGCTTTTGCAGTTGATGCAGCTTTTTATCTTGCTTCCGTCGATGGGGCAGCGGCGTGCAGTCAGGGCATGACCGGCCTCAAAGACGGCGATCTTCAGCTCCGGGTGCAGCTGGGCCAGCTCATAGGCGGAGAAAATGCCGCCGGGGCCGGCGCCGATGATAATAATATCGTAGTCCATAATGGGATACCTCCGGGCAAAAATAAAGATTGCCTACAGTTTAATAAACCGGTAGACAACCATTTAAGGTGGTTTGTAGAAACGCGCAACCTTATTATGCGCATATACCAGGGAAGATACGATTATTACACCACGCAATATTAGCATATAGCGCAGGAAAATGCAAGCGGATTTCGGCGTTTTTATGAAAATTGCCGTTAATATTACGAAAACTACTTGATTTATACGCCGGAAAAATGTATAATATGCCCAATAACAGCTTTCCGTGTTTCTGTATCAAATACGGGAAGCTGCTTTTTTCCCTTTTCGTTGTTTGCCACCGAAGCTGCGTTGGAAAGGAGCTGAACCGATATGCGCAGAAAATACAGATTGTCCACCGCATTGGACGTGGATGACCTTTTGATGGAATGCACTGCCTATGCCATTCGTCTGGCCAATGAAAAACACGGGTTTGATCCTCCTATGACCATCTATGAAAAGAAGCGTTGGGGCAAGCTGGGTACGCGGGCGGACAGTATTTACCCTTATTTCAGCGATGCCGAGTTTTACCGCACCCAGCCCGTATATGAGGGCGCAAAGGATTTCGTGCGGCGGCTGAGTCAGATGACCGAGGTTTTTATTTGCACAGCTGTGCCGCCCCAATTTATGGGCATCCGTGCCCAGCGAATCATGGAGGAATTTCCGGAGATCCCGGCGGACCATATCTATATGGGCGCCAAGAAGGACAAGATCCATACCGACATTCTTTTTGACGACGCCATGCATAACATACTCAATTCCGGCGCCAAATATCCCATTTTGATGCGCCGCCCCTGGAATCAGGAAGCAACGGGTATGCTGGCGGTGAACAATTATGAGGAGTTTCTCAAGCTGGTGGAAGTCATTGCCGAGAGCTATTCCGTGCAATCGGAGGCTTCTGTGGCAGAAGACCCGGATATCGTCGTGCTGGTAGGCCCCTCCGGAAGCGGCAAATCCAAGATCGCCACCCGGCTGCTGGGCAAGACCGACCGGTTTGAAAAGCTGGTCAGCTATACCACCAAAGACCCCACCGCTGTGGAGGAAAACCAGTGGTATAACTATGTGTCGCTGGACACCTTCCACAACATGTGCGACAGCGGCGAGATGTTCCAGTCCACCATGTACGCCGGCCATGCCTACGGCTCCCGGAAAGAGGACGTGGAAAAGATCCTGGCCCGGGGCAAGCAGGTGCTGACCACGATGGACATCTGCGGCACCATGTCCCTGAAGACCTATTTCAAAAATGTGACCACCATCTATATCAGGCGTGAAAAGAAGGCGCTGATGGCCAATATCCTGCGAAAGAATTCTTCCATCGAAGACAAGGTCAACCGGCTGACCGCCATTGACTATGAGCAGCAAAATGCGGATATTTGCGATTATGTGGTGGAGTTTGAGTCCTATGACGAGGCGATCCGGCAGCTGTGCGAGATTTTGAAGATCCCCAATGAATGAGGCATTGATCCTACCCTTTCAAACAAGGGTAGGATCTTTTTTGGTGCAATGCCGCCGGAATATTGCTTTTTGCGCCGGAAAATGATATAGTAAATGCAGGTTTTAATGTGATTTCAGCTTGCGGAGGTTTTTATGAAAGCTTTCTTACTGTATTTCTTCGGCGCAGGCGAGACGGTGGAGTTCACCAATTTTACCCTTGCGCATTTTTTGCCTATCCTGGCGGCGGTGGGCCTGATCCTTTTGATCGCCCGCTTCCGTAAGCAGATCCGGGATTTCCGGCATGAAGACAAGCTGCGCTATTTGCTGGCGTTTATGCTGATCGTCTCGGAAATGTCTTACTATTGGCGGCTGATCGCCATTCCGGAGCTGCAGCCCAATCCCGTGGATCATTTGCCTATTACGGTATGCGGCTGGGCGGTGGTGTTTTGCAGCTATATGGTCATCGGCAAGAGCCAGACTCTGTTTGATATTTCGTATTTCTGGCTGTTTTCCGGCTCTATTTTTGCGCTGATCACACCCACGGTCATTACATACACCGGCCCTACCCGCTTCCGCTATTACCAGTTCTGGCTGGAGCATACCCTGGGCTACATCGCCATTTTCTATATGATCTTTGTCCACGGTATGCGGCCCACGGTCAAGTCGGCGGTGAAGTCATACATAGCGCTGGGCGTGCTGGCGGTGGTGGCGTATTGCGCCAACACGCTGATCGGCCCGGGCGCAAACTATCTATTCCTGGCAAAGCCCGAGGACACGCCGTCGATCCTGGATTTCCTGCCGCCCAACTTCTTCCTGCGGCTGCTGGTGATGATGGCTGCGGTCACATGCCTGTATGTGCTTTCCTATTTGCCCTGGTATCTCAAGGACAGAAAAGCAAAAAAAGTAACCGTATAAAAACGGGCGGCTCATCCGAGCCGCCCGTTTGATTTTTAACGAACAGGGGAAGTGATCCGTAGCGCTACTTTCGCTTACAGCCCTACGGGCCGCAATCGAAAGTAACGGGAATCTCCCACGGCCTAAAAATTGCTCGCCAGCTCTCAATTTTTGCACCAGTGTGCGCACTGGTGCCGGCCTTTCCATTCCCGTACAGGTCAAAAAATATATCCCCTGCCAAAAGGCAGGGGATTATTTTTTGGTGACCCGTACGGGAATCGAACCCATGTTACCGCCGTGAAAGGGCGGTGTCTTAACCGCTTGACCAACGGGCCTGGTAGCGGCGACCTGATTCGAACAGGTGACATACCGGGTATGAACCGGCTACTCTACCAAC
>JAZQJO010000043.1:0-7094 GCA_045541695.1 Faecousia sp. | reverse complement strand
CAGACCGCCGGTGGACTTCAGACCCTTTTCAGAGAACATACGGATGGCCTCCAGGACCTCCATCTGCTTATCCTGCATGCCCTTGACCACCAGGAACAGGGGGTCGAACCACAGGTCGTCGGAGGTCATACCCAGCTGCAGGCCGCGTTCCAGCATGTTGTCGCAGTGCATTTCACGCTCAGCATTGTCCTTGGCGATGCCGTCGGCAGAGCACAGGGCGATACAGATGGCATCGTTGGCAGCAGCCAGATCGATGTAGCCGATACGGGAGCCAGCGTCAGCAGAGTTGACGATGGGCTTGCCGTTGGCACGGTTGTAGACCTTGATACCAGCCTCGATGGCCTTCATGTTGGCGGTATCCAGAGCCAGAGGAACGTTGTTGAAGTTCTCCTGCAGCAGCTTGACAGCCCACATCATGCGCTCGGGACCGTCCTTCTCAGCGGGGCCGATGTTGACGTCCAGATAGGTAGCGCCGGCAGCGATCTGCTGAGCGGCACGCTCCAGGATGGGCTTGGGATCGCGCTCGTCCATAGCCTTGCGGATGGAGGGAGCGATGCAGTGGATACGCTCGCCGATGGTGACGAAGGTCTTGGACTCGGGGTTGTGGCCCTTGTACTTGACACCCATGTCCACCACTTCGATAGCAGGAACCTTGGTAGCCAGCAGTTCTTCGAAGCTGAGCTCCTTGACTTCCACCTGAGTTGCAGCCTTGGCGGCATTCTCGGCAGCAGCGGCCTTGGCAGCAGCTTCGTATTCCTTATCCTTCAGATACTTAGGCAGCTGAACGGCCTCCAGAGGACCGACGACCACATTCCAGCCGGGCAGCTTTTCCTGGATCTCACCCTTCATAACGGCAACCTTGCCGGGGATGATCAGGGTGCGGTTCTTGATCTTATTTTCGATGTCCAGTTCCTCAAAGGTCTTCTTGATGGTGGAGGAAGACAGCTTGCCTGCTGCCCATGCACTCAGAACGGACATGCCGGATGCATCGGTGATGATCAGGTTAACGGGCTGGTTGGAGCGCTCCATTTCGCCGGAGACCAGGAAGTAGGTCAGAGCGAAGTCAACAGTCAGCGCGCAGGGGCTGTTCTCGTCAGCGCCGTTCAGGGGATAGATCTTTGCTTCCACCTTCATGGGCTTCTGAGGATCGGTAAAGATGTTCTGACGCAGGCCGTACAGAGGCAGAGCCTGAGCATAGCTCATGCCGCTCATGACAATGATGGAAGCGTACTTCTCAGTGAACATAGCAGCGTAAGCGGTCTGCAGGCGGTCATCGCCCTTAGCCAGCTTTGCCAGATTTACGATGGAGGGGTAACCGAAGGAGCGGTCGCCATCCTTGATAGCGGTGCGGCGGACCAGAACGGCATTTGCCAGAGTTTCCTTGGCGGTCTTGCCGGTGTCGTCCAGAACCAGATTCTTGACGCCCTTGCCTTCCAGCTTCTTCACGGTATCGTACAGGTCGGAGATGTTCTCTGCCCAAACGCCCAGCGTGATGCCGGCAGCGGTAGCCAGATCGGCCATAGCTTCCCAGTTTTCGGGAGTTGCGCCGTCCAGGATCACATCCTTGCCGCAAACTTCCAGAGCAGCCTTTGCGCACTCCACGTCCCAGCACTCCAGGATCAGAGCGCGGCCGGTAGCGGCAGCCTTCTTGACCAGGTTGGCATAGACAGCGGGATCAGCCTGATTGTTGGCGACCTGAACAAACTCCACGTACATACGCTCGCCGATACGCTCATAGTCGACCTTCTGCAGATCAGCCAGCTTGGCATCCACAGTAGCCTCGTCCATGCAGGTGCAAACGGAAACGGCGTACAGGTTCTTATTGACCAGAGTCTTCTCGTGACGGAACAGAACGGTCTCGCCGCCCAGCTTGTGCTCGCCCACGGCGATGGTCTTCATGGGAGGAGCGGTCTGCTCGTTGAGCATTGCCTTTGCCTCGTCGGAGAAATGGGGGCACTTGTCAATGGAAACAGCACCCTGAGCCACCTTCATGCAGAATGCCATACAGGTGGGATTGCCGCACTCCTTACAGTTGGTCTTAGGAGACAGCTTAAAAATATCAAGACCTTTCAAAGCCATTGTATGTATCCTCCTTTCACATTAGACAAGCTCAGTGATGAACTTCTTGATGGTGGCCACAGCAGCAGGATGACGCATAATAACAGCGTCAGCGCCGCCGGTCAGGTTTGCAGCAGCGGTAGCGACTTCCATGTTAATGGCACGCTCTTCCACGCTGCCCCATGCGGGCTCGTCTTCTTCGGAGGCAGTGGATTCCTTAACACTCCAGGTGTCGGTGGACACGGGAGCGATAATGGGCATCTGCAGGTCTTCGTCGGACTGGGCCAGAGCAGCCAGGCGGATACGGTCCAGAGTAGAAGCAACATACTCGAAGCCATAGCCAACCGCAGCGGTACCGATGTTCATAACGATGCTATCGGCAGGAACGTTGGCATCCTTCTTCAGCATGATGTTCAGCTGCTTTGCCAGGTTGATGTCGTCAGCGGTTTCAGCGCCCACCTTCTGGCCGTAAGCCAGAGCAACAGCGGCGCCCACGGTCTTGCAGTTTTCCTGCTTTGCGGACATACAGACGATGTTCTTGCCCTGCAGAGCCTCGGAGATCTTGTTGAACAGCTCGCCATCCTTCTCCAGGTTCTTGCAGCCCAGGATCACGATGGGCATGGACACTGCCTCGGCAACAGCCTTGGCATCGGCAACGCACTCTTCTACAGAGCGGTTTGCGCCGTTAGGATCGGCAGACTCAAAGTTCAGAGCGATGAAGTCTGCGCCTTCCATGGTCTCAGCCTTCTTTGCGAAGTCAGCCATGGTCTTGCAGCCGGCATAGAACTCAGCCAGACCGGGTGCATTCCAGCTACCGGTGGTATCGGAGATCTCTACACCGATCTTCGGTGCATTTTCGATAGCTGCAGCGAAGGTGTAAAACGGCAGCACATTCTGACCGCCGATGACGATTGCCTTGTCACCGGTGCCCAGAGTCACGGCGTTGATCTTGCCGTTGTAGGGCTGCGTCTTGGGAACAAAAGACATGATAATTTCCCCCTTGGTTATATTTAAATTTTTTATAAATGAAGTAATGTTTACAGTCCGACGGACTGCATAATGCCCTTCAGGGCAACTTTGACGGGATTGCTCTCGGGCAGGAGCGCGCTGGGCTCACCGGCGCAGTCGCAGCGGTAAACCGCATCGTCCTGAGGCAGAACGCCCAGAAGCTTCAGGCCGTGCTTTTCGATCTCCGCACGAACGCCTTCGTCCAGAACACCGTCCGGCGCACGGTTGACGATCAGACCCACGGTGGTGGGATTGAGGGCCATCTCCTGAATCATTTCCGCCAGACGTGCAACTGCCTGGATGCCCCGGCGGGAGCAATCGGAAATGAGCAGCATGGTGTCCACATGGGGCAGCGTGCCCCGGGCCACATGCTCCAGGCCTGCCTCATTATCCATCACCACATAGCGATAGTTCTTGGCATACTTGTCCACCTGGGTCTTCAGGTCGCCGTTGACATAGCAATAGCAGCCCTTACCCTGGGTGCGGCCCATGACCAGCATATCGTAATCGTCTTCTTCGATCAAAGCGGAATTGAACTTAAACTCGGCGTAATCCGCCTTGGTCATTCCGGCAGGGATCGTTCCGTTCAGCTCTGCCTGTGCCATTTCCTCACGGATCTGACCGAGGGTAGCATCCACTTCCACACCTAAAACCTCGTTGAGGTTAGAGTTGGCGTCCGCATCCACTACCAGCAGCGGGCCCTTGCCCTGCTTGCACAGATAGTCGATCATCATGCCGCAGGTTGTGGTTTTTCCTACGCCGCCTTTGCCGGCGACTGCGATGGTATGGGGCATGGCTAACTCCTTAAATCAGGTCCAGCAGACCGGCTTCCTTGGCAATGTAGGCAACATCGTCGAACTTATTGAGTGCGTACAGATGGATGCCGTCGATGCCGCAGGCGCCGTACTCGTTGATCTGATTGATGGTGTATTCGATGCCGGCCTTCTTGAAGTCTTCCTTCTTCTGTGCTGCGTTGGCATCGAAGGGCTCCTTGTCGAAGGGGTTGGGGAAGATCCAGTTCTTGGAGATGATCTCACACAGCGCTCTGGGCATAACGCAGCCGTTGCGGGACAGGGCCATGTTGATGGTGGCAGCCTGGTCCAGAATGGGCATGATACCCACGTCCACGGGCATCCAGATACCGGCAGCACGGATAGCGTCCAGCCAGTAGCGGAACTGATCCATATCCCAGCACAGCTGAGTCATAATGTAGTCAGCGCCGTTGTCCTGCTTCTGCTTCAGGAATGCAATGTCAGCATCCAGGCTGCGGCAGGCAATATGGCCCTCGGGAGAGCCGGCGACAGCGATAGTAAACTTTTCACCGAATTCCTGACGGGCAAATTTCACCAACTCGGTTGCATAGTGCAGATCGCCGCCGGTGCCTGTCCAGCCGAAGGGCAGGTCGCCGCGCAGGGCCAGCATATGGTTAATACCGTGATCCAGATAAGTCTGCAGCTGTTCTTTAATACCCTCTTTGGTATTGCCGATGCAGGTAAAGTGGGTGACACCGACGGTCTTGCCATCCTGAACGATCTTGTCCAGCACTTCCAGGTTCTTGCCGACATTGGTGCCGCCGGCACCGTAGGTGCAGGAGATGTAGTCGGGATTCAGCGTATACAGCTGCTCCAGAACACCGCCCTTACCGCAAAGCTTTTCCATGCCCACATCCGTTTTGGGTGGGAACACTTCAAAGGAAAACGCACTGCGGTTTTCGAAAATTTCCACCAGGGACATTCTTTCTTTCCTCCTAAATAGAACTTCTGTTTTCATGAACACGACAAATGGGCGCAATACGCCCATATCGATACAAAGATATCATATCACATCAGGTTCCTAAATTCAACCCAAATTTTCATGGTAAAAGCAACAACTTTCTCTGTCCGGGAGGACGCAAATCCGGCACTTTCCTTACAATATAACAATATAATAATTTTGCTTCCGCCACCTCCCCCGCTCCGCTATTTTTCCGCCGGAGAGGAAAAAAACTCTTTTCTTTTTCGTTCAAATGTGCTATTATAATTTCAAATCAAGAAACACTTACCATCGTCAGGAGGATTCTTTATGCCCAGAACCAGCAACAAAGCCCAGCTGATACTGGATTATGTAAACCAATTTGTGCAGGAAAACGGCTACGCCCCTTCTGTCCGTGAGATCGGCGCCGCTGTAGGTCTGCGTTCCACAGCTTCCGTCAGCTATCATATTCAGGCACTGCAGGAAAAAGGACTCCTGCTGACCCCCGATAAAGGTAAAAAGCGCTCCATCGTCACCGGTGTCCGTCCTGGTCAGATCCCTGTTATCGGCGTGGTCACTGCCGGTCAACCCATTCTGGCTGTGGAAAATCAGGAGGGTACAATGGCTTGGGAGGGTGTGCCGGGCTGCTTTGCCCTGCGGGTCCGGGGCGACAGCATGGTAAATGCGGGCATCCTCAGCGGCGACAAGGTGATCGTCCGTCCCCAGCAAACTGCAGCGGACGGCCAGATCGTTGTGGCACGGATCGATGACGAAGCCACCGTTAAGCGGCTTTTCCGCCGGGACGGCAAGCTCTTCCTCATGCCCGAAAACGACAACTACGAGCCCATCGACGGCACAAACGCCGAGATCATCGGCATTGTGAAGGCCGTTTTCCGGGAATATTGAGCTTTTGGCAGGTACGAAGCGGCAGCTTGGTGCCTGCTTTTTCTTTTTCGCTCTCCCCCAGACTGGAAAATGCACAAAATATTAGAGAAATTTGCAAAATTATTTGCATTTTGAGAAAGAGTATGCTATACTATCACGGCATTATGAAAAATTATCTAAAAAACACAAAAAACGGAGCGAAATTTGTTCGTCTCCCTTAAAAACGAAAGGGGTATTTTATGTCTCACAAGTATGTTTACCTGTTTACCGAAGGCAACGGCTCCATGCGTGAGCTGCTGGGCGGTAAGGGCGCAAACCTGGCCGAAATGACCAACATCGGTCTGCCTGTTCCTCAGGGCTTTACCATCTCCACCGAAGCCTGCACCCAGTATTACGAAGACGGCCGTCAGATCAATGCTGACATTCAGGCTGAAATCATGGAGTATGTTGACAAGCTGGAAGCTATCACCGGCAAGAAGTTCGGTGACAAGGAGAATCCTCTGCTGGTCTCCGTCCGCTCCGGTGCCCGTGCTTCCATGCCCGGTATGATGGATACCATTCTGAACCTGGGTCTGAATGAAGATGTTGTCAATGTTCTGGCTACCAAGTCCGGCAATCCCCGCTGGGCATGGGACTGCTACCGCCGCTTCATCCAGATGTACTCCGACGTTGTTATGGAAGTCGGCAAGAAGTACTTCGAGGCTCTCATCGACCAGATGAAGGAGCGCAAGGGTGTCAAGCAGGACGTGGTGCTGACCGCCGAAGATCTGAAGGAGCTGGCCAACCAGTTCAAGGCCGAATACAAGTCCAAGATCGGCGCAGAGTTCCCCACCGATCCCAAGGAGCAGCTGATGGGCGCCATCAAGGCTGTTTTCCGCTCTTGGGACAACCCCCGTGCAAACGTCTACCGTCGTGAAAACGATATTCCCTACTCCTGGGGTACTGCCGTTAACGTTCAGTCCATGGCCTTCGGCAACATGGGTGACGACTGCGGCACCGGTGTTGCATTTACCCGTAACCCCGCTACCGGCGAAAAGAAGCTGTTCGGCGAATTCCTGACCAATGCGCAGGGCGAAGACGTGGTCGCCGGCGTCCGTACTCCCATGCCCATCTCCGAGATGGCTGAGAAGTTCCCCGAAGCTTTCGCACAGTTCACCAAGGTCTGCGAAATTCTGGAGAACCACTACCGTGACATGCAGGATATGGAGTTTACCGTTGAAAACGGCAAGCTGTACATGCTGCAGACCCGTAACGGCAAGCGTACCGCTCCTGCTGCTCTGAAGATCGCCTGCGATCTGGTTGACGAGGGCATGATCGATGAGAAGAAGGCTGTTGCCATGATCGAGCCCAGAACTCTGGACACCCTGCTGCATCCCCAGTTTGATGCAAAGGCTCTGAAGGCTGCTGCTCCC
>JAZQJO010000042.1:0-38935 GCA_045541695.1 Faecousia sp. | reverse complement strand
GGTGTGTTAAATTTTGCAGATTTTTATGCCTTGATGCCACCGGATAATTCGGCAACAGTTGCGCCTGGTACAGATGTTAGTTTTCCTCAGAATGGACCAAGTAGTGGCGAGGATATTTTGCGAATTGGACCAAGTGCATTTAACTTAGCCGGAATAGGAACTTATCTGATATATTTCCAAGTTGGTGTAGATGAAGCAGGACAATTGATATTAACTTTAAATGGCGAAGATTTGGCATATACAGTCGCAGGCCGCGCAACAGGATCTTCCCAAATCGTTGGCATGGCGATTGTGGAAACGACCGTTACGGACTCTGTCCTGACTGTGCGAAATCCGGAAGGAACTGCTGCGGCGCTGACGATCACACCTCTGGCAGGTGGAACCCGACCTGTTTCCGCTCACTTGGTAATTATGCAAATTGCGTAACGTATAGATGACCGCAGCACTGTTCCAAACCGGAATGGTGCTGCTTTTTCAAAATACAGGCGATCCTGCGAAAAACAGTCACAGGTCACCCGTACCGTTTTCAAAGGGCATATTGCGGAGCAGGGCGAATGGGAAAAATCTGTTGACGGATAATGCAGAATATGATAATATATACTTTAAAATAAGGAAGTTATGTCCATAGCGCTGGCATCTTAGTCTGCTGATGACGGACGGAATGAAAAAACATTCGTAACGGAATTGCCTGCCGTGGAGATCGTCTTTGTTATGTAAACTAAATTGTGTATGAACCCAGGAGGAAGATGATGAAGACTTCAAAGAGATTGTTGTCCCTGCTGCTAACGTTTGCTGTCATGGTCGGTATGCTTGCGGGATGCAGCAACGAAGACCCCGGCAGCCAGGAAAGCACCGGTGCGATGTCTGGCGAACAGGTAACATATTCCGTTAGCGTAAAGACCCAGGGCGGCATGGCTATGTCCGGTTTGGATGTGTATGTCTATGAAGACGACACCCTTACCAATATGGTTGGCTACGGCCAAACCGACAAAGCTGGAAAGGTGACTTTCCAGCTTCCCCAAAGTGAAAAGTACGCCGTGGAGCTGCGGGGCGTGCCCAAGGGCTATGACCTGCAAAAGAGCTATGCCCTGAGATTGATCACCACGATCACCCTGACTTCTGCACTGATCGCCGGCGAGAGTCTTTCCGGCGCAAGCCTGGGTTTGGGCGATGTGATGTACGATTTCAGCATTACCACGCCTTCCGGCCAAACCGTGACGCTCTCTGAGATCCTCAAGGAAAAACAAATGGTGATGCTGAACTTCTGGTTCAGCACCTGCGGTCCCTGCGCCAACGAGTTCCCCTATATGGAACAAGCTTATCAGATGTACAAGGATAAGATGGAAATCATCGCAATGAGCCCCTCTTATTACGACGATAACGCTTCTGTTGCTGCTTATCAGCAGAGTATGCAGCTGACTTTCCCCATGGCGGTATGCAATGATAACTGGCCCAGCGCTTTCGGCGTTACCGGCTATCCCACATCTGTCATCATCGACCGTTACGGTGTGATCTGCCTGGTAGAGGTGGGCAGCGTTACCAGCCTGAACCCCTTTGAAAGTGCATTCAGATATTTTACCGCTGAGGATTACCAGCAGAAGCTTTGCGAAAACGGCATGGCGGACCTGGTGACTGCTGCAAAGCCTACGGAAACAATGCCTTCTTCTGAGGATATTTCCGCCGCCATCAACAGCGGCGATATTGAAGTGACCTACCGTGCGGAAGCAGGTGAAAGCGCCGAATATACCTGGCCCTTCATTTTGACAGAGAAGGACGGCGTGAAGTGCCTGAAGGCCTCCAACACCGGCATTGAAAACTCATATGCCATCCTTTATGCAGATGTAACGCTGAAGGCCGGTCAGGCAGTTGGCTTTGACTATATCGTATCCTCCGAGCAGGGAATGGATACTCTGGTGGTCATTGTGGACGGCGAGGATATTTATCAGATGTCCGGCCACGACGAAAGCACCAAGTGGAAGTCTGCTTATCCGTGGGTCGCATTGCAGGACGGCACCTATGAAATCGCTCTGTGCTATCTGAAGGATGAGGCAGACGATGAAGGCGAAGATACGGTTTACATTAAGAACATGCGGGTGGTGGATGCCACTAAGATCGATGTGGCCAGTTATATTCCCCGCCAGGTTGCCACCACTGAAGATGGCTTCGAATATACATACGCAGATATCGTTCTGAACGAAAAGGACGGCTACTACCATGTAGGAAACGCCAGTGGCCCGCTGCTGCTTGTGAACATGATGGGCTATACCGAATTCAATGCAGAAGAAACACTGTGGGATATTATCTACAACGGCGATGCGGATGCAGACGGCCGGAATATGTATGATGAAATGGTCACCTATTTCAGCTATGCTTCCAATTCCAACCTGAACGGCTACTGCACCGTGAACAAGGAACTGGCAGAAATGCTGAAGCGTGTGGATGAGATTGTAGGCTTTGACGATGCAGATACCAACGAATGGTTGAAGTTCTGTATGTACTATCAGACATACGGCGCAGGCAGCGTTCAGCTGGAAGATCCCATTAAGGGCCTCGCTCCGTTCTCCGCCTATACTGCTACCCTGGGCAAAAATGTGCAGAGCAACTTCTTCTACTACAACCGGGTGATCATGCCCAGAGGTCTGCTGGCAGAGTTCGTTCCCACCAGATCCGGCGTTTACCGCATTACCTCCCGGAATGAATCCCAGCACGGCGTTGACGGCTGGATCTTCGACGAGAACCACAACGAGCTGATGGTATATGTGCAGGATGAACGCCTGTTCAATAACTCTGACGAAGTTTCCATGGTCTACTACATGGAAGCAGGCAAGCCCTATTATATCGATATTGCTTTCTGGGATCCTTACGAGGTTGGCTATATCTACTATGATATTGAGTATGTGGCAAGCTCTCTGCAGCATTTCCGTCTGGCATCTCCCGGCCCCTTCACTTACGATTCCAATGCCACCGGCGACGCAATGTACCACGTCATCCATGGCGGCATTAAGGCGGTTCTGGGCGATGACGGCATCTATTACCATGACCTGGGCAACGGCAAGAGGGGCAGCAAGATCTATGTCGATTTTACCGGTGTTACCGGAATCTTTAGCTCTCCCATTGCCACGGTCAACGCGTACAATGAAGACGGCACGCTGAAGAAAGATGAAAACGGCAATGTGGTCAAGATTAAGGGTATGATCGATCTGCACGGCTTTGACTTCAGCAAGACGGAAGACGATTTGTACGTTCTCGGCGTTTTGGATAAGTTTGGCGGAGATCAGGAGAAAGCCATTGCTTATTTGAAGAACACCTGGGGCGAAGATTACGACGCCCGTGCAGAGGAATATCAGCTTGACGATGTGCTTGCAGGCAAGTATCATGGCAAGGGCAGCGACGAGACCGCCAAGATCCAGGCATACGTTTCCAAGATGATCACCTCCGGCCCGGAGGCAGAGATCGGCTGCGTTGTGGCTACCGAGGAACTGGCACAGGTTTTGCAGAAACTGATGGATAAGTACACCTTCTCCGGTGTTGACCAATCCTGGCTGAAGCTGTGCTACTACTACGATTATTTGGGTGCCGGTCAGTGATATGAATGCAGGGACTGTCGACAGATTGTCCCCTGCGTTTTTCAAAAGGCATGAATGGAATCCGGCGACCGAAAGGGGAAAAATCAATATGAAAAAGACCAATGCGTTGCTCCTGGCTCTTGTCATGGTACTGGGCCTTCTGCTGACCGCTTGCAGTCCGACCGGTACGGAGACCGGTGGCAATGCTGTCTACTCTGTTAAGGTTACAGATGCGCAGGGCACACCGTATACTTCCGGTGTCATTGTCAAGTTTATGAAGGACGGCACCCAGTTTGCCATGCAGCCTGTGGATGCCAACGGTGTGGCAACGAAGGAACTGGAAAAAGGCAATTACTCTGTGGAGCTGGTTTTTACCAGCGATAATACCGGCTACTATGATCCTGCGGCAGCGGTGCTGTCTGCAGATAAGACATCCATCGAGCTGCAGCTGATCAATAAGGTCGGCGAAGTAACGACTACGCTGTTTGTGAACGGGCAGGAGCATTCGGCCCACCCGATCGGTGTGGACAGCACCTATGTTTCTGTAAAGGCCGGTGTGAGAAATTACTTCCTGTTTTCCCCCACAGAGGAAGGTACTTACAGGTTCTCCGTGAATGATTCCAAGCTGGCATTGGGCTACTACGGTGCGCCTCATTTTGTCCAGAGCACCAGCGCGATGGATGTGGTGGACAATGCGTTCTCCATCTCTATCAGTAAGTCCAGTCTGGGCGGCGCTGTGTATGTGATCGGTATTGACGGTACAGATGCAGATACTAACTGCATATTGACCATCCAGCGCACCGGTGCACCGGCGCACAATGTGGCAGATGAACCCTGGACAGAGTATAAGACTACGGCTGTGCTGGCGCCCTATACGCTGAACATGCCCGCAGGCAAGTCGCTGGTCTATATGGACATCACCGTCGAAACCGCCAAGCATACGTTCGTCTTTAACAAGGCAGACGGCTACTACCATCTGGACACAGCAGAGGGTCCGGTGGTCCATGTTCATTTGGCAAAGGGTGCACCCTATGTGGCGCTGCAGACCGTGATTCAAGGTGATGGCCCTGCGGGCGGCGCGCCGATCCGGGAATACTTCTACGATGAAAACGGCGAGTTCGTCAAGAAAGAGGACTATACCGATATTTTGATGGACTATTTTGAAAATATGGATCCTACCTTGGGTGTCTATCCCTTGACCGATGATTTGATCTATATCATCAAAAACGGCTGCAACGGCTGGTGGGATTCCACTTCGCCAGACTTTATCATGGAAGGCTGTAATTCTGAAATTGCATGGATGTTCGCCTGCTGCTGGGTCGGCTGAGAGAGGGAATAGCATATGATTAAGAAGTTAAAGTGCAGCGCAGCGCTGCTCGCGGTCATAGTGCTGCTGGGTATACTTTCCGGTTGCGCCGAAACTACACCAGATACGCCAAACGAATTGACCGGTTGCACCATAGAGGTCAAGTCTGTGGGCGGCAAAGTGTTGGAAGGCGTAGGCATGTACATCTATAAGGATGCTGCCATGACCGATATGCTCGACTATGTTAAGACCGATGCCCAGGGCATCGCAGCGATCTCCCATCCTGTTCCTGTGGGCAGTGTTGCCGTGCCGGACAAGGTGCCCGAGGGCTATGTGACTCAGGGAGGCTACGCCATTACCACCACAGAAACAAAGATCGCCCTGCAAACCCAGCTGCGCCAGCAGATGGGCAAGATCGAACTGGGCGATGTGATGTTTGATTTTACCGTAACCGATACAAACGGCACGCCCCACACACTTTCCGAGCTGCTAAAGACCAAGAAGGCTGTCGTACTGAACCTGTGGTATGTAAACTGCAATCCCTGCAAGGCTGAGTTCCCTTATCTGAACACGGCTTACACCAATTTCAGAGACGACATTGAGGTCCTGGCAATCAATCCCGAAGGTGACAGTGAAGACGCCATAGCAGAGTTTGTGGCGGAGTACGGTTTGCGTTTCCCTACGGCCAGAGGCGAGGAGTCCTGGAAGGGGACTGTTGCGAATTTGGCATATCCCGCTACCATTATCATAGACCGTTACGGCGCAGTTGGTCTGATCCACATCGGCGGCATTGATAGCGCAAGGACGTTTGAAAATGCGTTTGCTTACTTCACCGCTGACGATTATGTCCAAAGTGCTGTGGCAAACATTACGGATATTCCTGCGACAACAACTGCCGAACTGGGCAGCCAGGACAATCCCCATGAGTTTGTGGGAGTCACAGAGATCGAGATCTCTGTCAAGCCTGGCGCAGATTATTACTGCAATATCTACCGGATCTCCGGTATGGAGCTGAAGGCAACAAGCCAGACGCTGAAAGTGACCTATGGCAATACTGTTGCCGAGAGTGTGGATGGCGTTGTTGCGCTGCAGCTGCCCTTTACCACAGAACCCAGCACACCCTTTGCGCTGCGCTTCAGCAATACCGGCACCCAGGAGGAAACCTACAAAATCACCTTCTCTTACCCCAAGGGCACAATGGAAAATCCGCTGATGCTGAAACCGGGGCAGGTCACTGTGGAAGTTGCTGAGGGCAACGCCCAGGGCGTCTATATGACCTATACGGCGCAGCAAAGCGGCACCTTGACCTTGAGTGGACTGAAGAAAAACAGCGGCTACAATGTGGCACTGTACAACCTGACCACGACGGTCCAGAACACCCTGGAGGAGGACGCAGTAGAGGAAAGCGGCAAAACTGTTTTGATGATCCCGGTTACAAAGGGCAATGTGATCCAGATCCTGGTTTCGTCCAACGTCGACGGCAATGGTAACTACCCGGCGGCCACGGTCACCTTTGCTGCGGAATTGAAACTGAAGGAAGTAACTCCTCCGGAAGACAACGATGATCCCGGCCCCACCAAACCCAATACCGACGGCACTTTGGTCAATCCCGATGCGCCTGAGGAACATTACGGCTTCACTGATTTCTCCGTCGAGGTAGGCGCAGGGGAGAAGAAGCTGATTTACATGATCCGGACCATCAATGAGGCGACCTTATGCATTGCGGATAAGGATGCCTATGTTGTTTACAAAGGAACGACTTACACGCCTGCGGGCGGCATGATCTACATTCCTATGGCATCCGACGGCAGCTTCATGCCGCTTGAGCTGGAGATCGGCAACTCCGGCACCGCTGCGAAAACCTTTGATGTTGTCTTCTATTTCGCTGAGGGCACACGGGAAAATCCCGGAGAGCTGAAGCTGGGCGATAACACGATTCACTGCGCTGCCGGTAACGACCAAGGCACCATCTATACCTTTGAGGCTACCCGGGCGGGCATGTTGACTCTGACGATCAAGAGCGTGAGTCCCAGCTCTGTGGTTGTCAATGTTAGCATCAGCGATATGCAGACGATACCCAACGTGGTGGAATTGGAGGATGGCAGTACGGCCGTTTCCATTGATCTGCCTGCGGATGCTGTTGCGGAGATTATATTCTCCACCAAGGATCCCAATAAGGAATGGAAGATCCCGGAGGCGGAAATCGTAATCACTGCTTCACTTGCATAATTCAGTCCCAACGGTACGGGCGGCAGGTTTTCTGCCGCCTGTTTTTGCATACAAAGCACTGAAAAAAGTGGATACAGCGGTGCATAAAAGTGCATAAGACGGAATAATTATTAATTTCTTATGAAAAAAAGAGAGAATTAAGGCTTGCCAACTTTGGAAGATGGTGTTAAAATGTTATATGTATATCCTCTCAGCGTCCTTTGCTGCGGGGAAGGCGGCGAAAGCCGTCGGATATATTGTTTAGGAGGAAACAACTATGAAGAAATTTGTTGCAGCTCTGGTTTCCTTGGCCATGATCCTTGCTGTGGTTTCCACGGGTTTCGCTGTGACAGAGAGCGGCTACATCATGACCCTTAGCGGCGACGATCCCGGCGAGAGCATTCCCGTCCAGAGCGGCACCGAGACCGTCACCGAAACCGGCGCTATCGAGTTCTTCTTCACTCCCGATGCCGATGGCATCCTGTCCGTCACTCTGTCCGGCAATCCCGGCTACAAGATCTGGGTCTACCAGGTCGCTGACGACGGAACTGTGGGTCTGGCAAAGAACGGCTCCGCAGAGGCTACTTATGAGTATGAACTCGTCGGCGGCGTTGACTACCGTGTCTATATCATCGGCTACTACAACTGGGCTGAGGCTGCTGCTACCATTACCTACGAAGCTTCCTTCACCGCAAAGGAAATTGAACTTCCTCCCGTGGACATGGATAAGTCTGACGTAGTTCTGGAGCTGGGCGCAAATACGGTCGACCTGCTGGAGAACACCATTGTTTCTCTGTATGAGTTCATTCCTGCTGAGCCCGGTATCTACACCATTACTGTTGACGGCAATGTAACCATGGCTACCTACGGCTTCTCCGCATGGAACCTGATGGCAAATGCAGAAAACGGCGTGATCGTTCACACCGCTACCGCTGCTGAGCAGACCATTCTGGTGGGCCTGACTGCCGAGGCTGCTTCCGTTACCGTTACCATCGAGAAGACCGGCGAGTATGTTCCTCCTGTGCAGAATGAGTATGTAGACTATGAGCCCAGCTGCCCTGTTGTTTCTGATTTCGAGGATCCAAGTGATCTGGTAAACATCGACATCAATAAGGAACACAGTGTTGTTCTGGGCGACGACGGCTACTACCACCTGGGTACTGCTGAAGGCCCTGTTGTCTATGTGAACCTGAACAATGAGTGCTTCACCCTGGCTGCTCTGTACGATGCTGGCGCTCCCATCACCATGCGTGGCATCTACGTTGATGAGAATGGCGAGACGCACTACTACGACTTCATGAGCATGATCACCGGCAACTACTACGAATACAGCAAGGGCAACGATTATCATCCCCTGAACAAGGACCTGATGATCTTCCTGAAGGCTTACGGCCAGAGTCAGGGTTGGTACAATGCCAACATGTCCAGCTTTGAGGCTATCAAGGGCGGCCAGTTCCTGGAAGAGTCTGCATGGTTGGTAAGCTGCTACAGCACCGTTTCCAGCGTTGAACCCGAGGGCGGCGATGTTCCTCCCACCGGCGACTTCGCTACTTTGGGTGCCATGATCGCTATGACGATCTCCGCAATCTGCGGCACTGCTGTTGTTGTCAAGAAGAAGGAGTTCTAGGAACCTGCTTCTGATAGCAAATCCTATTAAGGGCGCATCTTCAGATGCGCCCTTTTTGCGTTGTTATTTGGGACCATCAACATAGACTTGCAATCAATGAGAAAAAGTGATATACTAAGCCTTGCTAATATGAATTTACCGTATTTGGAGGGAACATAATGATCAAGAAGCTTTTGGCTTGCATGTTGGCGCTGATGTTGGTGCTGGGCCTGTGCGCCTGTAACCAATCCGGCCAGAATGACAATACCACAGGTGCCAGTAGCGAGTCTACCGGCAGTACAGAGCAAAGCACCACAGAGGGAACGACCGGTACGCAGATCCCTGAGGGCATGGTTCAGTATAAGGTCAGGGTTGTTGACGAAAAGGGAACCCCCATCGTTGGCGTGATGGTGCAGGTTTGCACCGAAGAGACCTGCCTGATGCCGGTCAAGACAGATGAAGCAGGTGTCGCTACTTTCGCACCGGCTGAGCCTGGTGAGTACCACGCCAACTTCCTGCCCAAAATTCCGGCTGGTTACGAGGCAGATGCAGAGGTCTTCTATTTCGCTGGAGGCGAAACAGAGCTGACCATTACGCTGACAACTGTGGCCGGATAACAGCAAATAAGAATCGTACAGCGCAATTTGTCCGCCAGAAACATCTGACGGACAAATTTTTGTATGCAAAACTATGGGATTGTGTATTGTGCTGCAAAGAAAAATAGAGTATAATCCAAGTATACACAAAAGGAGGTGGTATCGTGATGAAACGGAGATGCATACTGATTCTAGCGGCAGTGCTTCTGGTGCTGGCTGCCGGCTGCATGCAAATTCCTGCCAGCGAATCGACAGGGGAGAGCACAGTTTGGGTAACAGATGCAACCGACAGCACCCAACCGCCTCAGGAGAGCAGCCCGCCGGAAACGTTGCCCCAAGCACCAACGGAAGGCACGATACCAGCTACTGAGCCGGAGAAAACCCCGGAAACCACTCCGGATACGGAGAAGCCGGAGGACGATGGCTGCCAGCATGATTATCAGCAGACCTACACAAAGGCAGCCACCTGCACCGAAGCGGGCAGCAAAAAATTCACCTGCGGAAAATGCGGGGCGGTAACTTATGAGCAGATCCCAATGAAAGCCCACAGTTACCAGGCGGCTACCTGCCTGAAACCCAAAACCTGTGCTGGCTGCGCACGCACTGAGGGAGCTGCTTTGGGACACAGCTATGGCGGCAATAACCTATGTATCCGTTGCGGCGTGAAGGACCCGGCTGCGACTCCGGAATCAACGCCTGTAAATTTCGCTGCCACCATTCGTTCTGACGAGAGTGTGCCGCTTTTCGGTGTTACCGTTACGGTTTCTACTGAGAGTTTCCAGGACAGCGCTGTGACCGATCAAAAGGGAAAGGTCACGATCGCACTGCCTGCAGGCAGCAGCAAGTATATCGTGGTGCTTTCCAATGTGCCGGAAGGGTATCAAGCCCAGGCAAGCTACAGTTACAGCGTTGCACAGGTCACCATCAATCTGAAGACCCTTCCTGTTCGGTCAGATCCCAGCGACCACTCCAAGGCCCGTTATGCCGAGGGCGATAAAATGATGGAATTTACAATCACCGATGTGGACGGAAGAACGTATAAGCTTTCGGAGCTGCTGCAGGAAAACAAGCTGGTAATTCTGGACTTTTGGTATGTTAGCTGCAATCCCTGCAAAAAGGAATTCCCGTATTTTGAGGCTGCCCTGGAAGCCTATGGCGATGATATCGTTCTGCTGGCTGTGGATCCGTTTTACTCTGCCGAGGACATTTGCCAACTTCGGGATGAGATGGGGTTGCGCTTTCCTGTGTTCCAGGATCCGCTGGGTCTTTCGGGCGGATTCCGGGTGGAAAGCTACCCTACCACCGTATTTATTGACAGCACCGGAACGATCCGCAAGATCCATCGAAAAGCATTCAGCGATGAGACTGCCTTCCTCAGAGCTGTTGCGGCATATATATAAAAAGATCCCGGTGGTCATCAACCACCGGGAGTTTTTATTTAGTTGCCAAACGCCTCATCCACGGCAGCTTTCAGCATGTCATAGGTTACAGAGGAAACAAAGATTTTGGAAATTACGCCTTCTTCGTTCAGCACAACGGTGTAAGGATAGGTGCCTCTGCCGCCTAAGGTGGTGTAGTAGCCGCTGGTGCCGGTTTGATCTATGGCATAGTCTGCCAGAAAATTCAGCTTGGATTCGGCGTAGTTGTCGGCGATATACGCCGCTGCCGTTTCTTCTGCCAGCAGGTAGGAGTGGACAGCAAAGATGGAAACGCTGTCGCCGTATTCGTTTGCCACTTGCTCAAAGAAGGGGAGCTCTGCGCAGCAAGGGGTGCACCAGGTGCCCCAGAAATTGATCACGGTGACTTTGCCGGTTTTGGTGGGATCTGCGGTTCCTTCCAGAATGCCATCCTTTGTGATCTTTTGCAGCTGCTGACCGTAGCACAGCTGACCTACCTGGTTACCCTGGGTGACAGAAACCGGCTCCGGCTGCTGCCAATAATACAGAGTTGCGCCGGCCAGGATTCCCACCATAAGTACTGCGGAAATGAGCCGGGTAACCAGCTTGGCTTTTTTGCGCTTACCGTCGTCCTTGGGGGCGATAGTGCCCGCAGCTTTCGTGAAGATGCCGCTGCCTTTCCATTGGATCGCTTTGGTGGGGCAGACGCTGATACATTCGCCGCAGCTGATGCACTCCTGGTCGCCCACCTCCTTGATATCTACCTTACAATGGTTCAGGCAAAGACCGCAGCTGGTGCATTTGCTGCTTTCGACCTTCACGCCAAAAACGGACAGCTTGTTAAAGAGCCCGTACAGCGCACCAAGAGGGCAGATAAACCGGCAAAACAGCCGGAAAATAAACACAGAGCCCACCAAAATGCTGACCATGAGCAGAAATTTCCATGTAAACAGAGGGCCAAGCATGGAAAAATAACTGGCGTTGACAGCATTGGAAAGCAGACCGATACCGCCCTCCAAGGTACCTGCCGGGCAGATGTATTTGCAAAAAGCAGGCAGGGGCGTGTTACGAAAAGCGTACATGATCGGTACGATCAGCACAAAGAATACCAAAATCACATATTTTAAGTAGCTGAGAATGCGGGTCGCCGGGCTTTTTTTCAGCTTGGGCGTGGGGATCTTATGCAGCAGCTCCTGCACAAGGCCGAAAGGACACAGCCAGCCGCAGATCATTCTGCCAAACAGAAGGCTATATAGCAGCAGTATGCCGCCCACATAGAACAGCGTGCTGCGGTCGGCGCTGAAAGAGCCCTGGAAAGAGCCCAGCGGGCATGCGCCCACAGCGCCGGGGCAGGAATAGCAGTTGATACCGGGGGCGCAGAATTGCTTTGTGCTGCCTTGATAGATATTGCCAGATACGAAGCCCTTGAAATTGGCGTTAAACAGCAGCGCAAAATACAGCTGCATGATCTTACGCTTGGTGGGGATCAGCTTTTTCAGTTTTTCTTTCATATCTATCACCCCAATCCTACGCACTCAGTGCAGATGGCAACAGCCTTTGCCAGTACATCCGCAGTACCGCCGGCTATAAAACCGCCGACGATCATGCCCAGGGCAAGACCCAGAACTGCCAGCCGGATATAAAATAGCTTTTTGTCTGCCCGGAGCAGGGGAGCGGTGGATGCTTTCGGCGCAAGTTTCACCAGCTCCAGTTCCCGGCGAATGCTTGCCCGGCAGTAGTAGGCGGAGAAAATGCTGACGCCGGTTGGGATCAATGTACAGGGGATCAGCCACCAAATAACTGCCACAATGGAATCGGTGGCAAGGTGCAGCTCAGCGCTGTAATTGTTGCCGTTGCAGGCCTGCGGCAGGAAAACAATGCCGCCAAGCACCCAGATCGCCAAGGCCAGGGACAGAACCAAACGGCGTTTTTTCTGCTCCTGATTGATCTTGTCAAGCAGCTCAGGATTGCAAAGCTGCATATTTGCTTTTTCGTGTGCCCTGCGCAGCATAAAGGCATATTGCTTCTGTGCCGGCAGGCGCTTTTTTTCTGTAGGCAGCACCAATGCCAAAAGGAAACTACCGGCGATCAGCGCCAGGGTGATGTAGACCGGCGCAGCGATGGGAGCAAAAGCGGCCGCTACCTTTTCCGGCGTGTAGATCTGCTCGCCGCCGGAATGATAGATCTGCAAGCATGCCGCAATCAGCAGTAGTCCGGACACAACAATCATTATGCTGACGGCAATGCCGTAAATTAAGCGAAGCAGTTTGATGGCCTTGTCGTTCATAGGCTTTCCTCCAAGGATATATATGTCGAAACAAGTATAGCATGAATTGCGGAAAAAGTAAACGATGTGCTGAAAAACAGCTTTCAGAAATAAATAAAGGAATAAAAAATTTCGGTTTCTTTTGACTTACAAGGCGGAAATTTGGTTGCTTTTTATGAAAAAATACTGTATTATATAACAAGGTATGCATATTTGCACACGGACTATGGACAGAAAGGCGAAAACAAAAATGATGAAGAGACTTTTGGAAAAGAAATTACGAGTACTCCCAGCCATTTTGGTTGTAGCGGTGCTTCTTTTTGGATTGTTGGCGCAGCCTGTTTCCCAGGCGGTTAACTACGAGGCATCCTTTATTCGGGAGTATGCCGATAATCTGAAAGTGAATTATCAGGATTTTCTGGATTCATCCGTGATGCAGAAGCTGCCGGACACCATCCAGCCCGATGATGAGATCTCTGTGATCATTGCGTTGGATGAGCAGAATTTGCTGGATGCATATGAAGCCACCGACAAAACCATGAGCTTTACTCAGTTTGCGCTGGAAAGCCAGGAAGCTGCGGAGGTCATCAGCAAGCGGGACAGCCGCAAGACGCAGATTTTGTCTTCTCTGGACAAAGCCGGCGTGGCCTATACAGAAGGCGAAGAATACAGCGCAGCTATCACCGGCTTCGAGCTGGTGATCCTGGCAAAGGATTTTGATATCACCTGTAAGTCCCTGGGCGAAGGCGCGGGCATCATTGTCGGCGAGGAATATAAGCCTGCTGAAACGAAGCTGGTGGAAAACAAAGTCAATGTTTTTGATACCGGCATTTTTAAGAGCGAAGGCTCCGGTTATGACGGCAGCGGAATGGTGGTTGCTGTTCTTGATACCGGTCTGGATGCAAAACATACCGCTTTCTCCACCGATAATTTCACATCTCAAAAGCTTGGCCTGACCTATGCCGATGTTTCCAAGGTCGTCGGCAGCACTACGGCTGCTACCTTGTCCGAAGGTTTGACAGTAGACGATGTCTTTATCAACAATAAAGTGCCCTTCGGCTTTGACTATGCCGACAAGGACCCCGATCCTTACTCCACCCATAATAACCACGGAACCCACGTTTCCGGCGTGATCGTGGGCAAGGATGATACCATCACCGGTGTTGCGCCCAATGCGCAGTTGGTATCCATGAAGATCTTCTCCGATGTGATGGACACCGCACGAAGCGCATGGATCCTGGCAGCGCTGGAAGACTGCGTTATTTTGGGCGTTGATGTGATCAACATGAGCCTGGGTACTGCCTGCGGCTTCAGCAGAGAATCTGACGAAGAGATCCTAAATGGCGTTTACGATAAGATCCGCGCCGCCGGCATCAGCATTGTGGTAGCAGCTTCCAACAGCTACTCCTCTGCATACGGCTCTGAGGCCAACGGCAACCTGCCGCTGACCTCTAACCCTGATACCGGCACTGTTGGCTCTCCTTCTACCTATAAGGGCGCAATGTCCGTTGCTTCCATCGACGGCACACCCACCCCGTATCTGCTGTACGGCGATACCATTATCTATTTTGAAGAGGCAAATAACGGCGCTGCCGAGGAGCTCAGCTTCTTTGACAGACTCTTGGGCGATGCCGATTCCAAAGAATACGACTATGTAGTCATCCCCGGTATCGGCAGAAGCGCCGACTATACCGGTCTGGATGTAGCGGGAAAGATCGTCCTGGTGCGCCGTGGCGACAATACCTTCGAAGAAAAGGCGATGATCGCCGAAAACCAGGGCGCAGCCGGTATTATTATCTACAATAATGTGTCCGGCGAGATCAAGATGAATGTGGGCAAGGCACAGCTGGCTGTATGCTCCATTTCGCAGGATGACGGCGAGCTGCTGGCTGCCCAGTCCGGCAAGCTGAAGATTAGCCGCGATCAGAAGTCCGGTCCCTTTATTACTGATTTCTCATCCTGGGGCCCCACTCCCGACCTGAAGATCAAGCCGGAATTGACCGCTCACGGCGGCAATATCCTTTCTTCCGTCACCGGCGGCGGCTACGACCGGCTGTCCGGCACCAGTATGGCTTGCCCCAACCTGGCAGGTGTGGTGATTCTGACACGTCAGTATGTGGTGGAGAATTTCCCCGAGATCGCAGGTGACAATGTGAAGGTATCTGCGCTGGTCAACCAGCTGTTGATGTCCACAGCAGATATTATTCTCAACACCAACGGCCAGCCCTATGCTGTCCGGAAGCAGGGCGCAGGCCTTGCGAACCTGCTTAGCGCGCTTAAGACCGATGCTTACATCACCACAAAGGATGAGACCGGTGCGGTGATGGACAAGACCAAGATCGAGCTGGGCGATGACAAGAATAAGACTGGCGTTTATACGCTGAATTTTACCGTCAATAACATTGGTGACACGGATCGTACCTATACCGTCGGTACATACGTAATGACGGAAGGCGTTTCTGAGACCAAGACAGCCCACGGCAAGACCACCGTTACGGAGGTCGCCCACATTTTGGAGGGCGCAGACGTAAAGGTTACCGTAGGCGGTGCGGAAGTTGCAAAGAACAAGATCTCTGTGGCAGCCGGCGGCACGGTGGATGTAACCGTGACCATTACCCTGACAGATGAGAACAAGGCATATCTGGATACCTCCTTTGAAAACGGCATGTATGTGGAAGGCTTTGTTACTTTGAAAAACGATGATGAGGATGCTGTCAGCCTGAATGTGCCTTATCTGGCGTTCTACGGCGACTGGACCAAGGCTCCCATGTTCGACCTTGACTACTTCGAGACCAATGCAGACGAGCTGGATGATGCCCTGTCCTTTGAGGATAAGACCATGGCGGATGCCTATGCCACCCGTCCCGTTGGCGGCGTGGAAAGCGACTATGTAAGCTATCTGGGTACTTATTACTTCCTGCAGGATCCCAAGGATATCGTGATCTCCGCCAGCCGTGATTACATTGCCCTTTCCAACAAGGTGGGCACGATCCATTCTCTGCGGTTTGTGTGGGCGGGCCTGCTCCGGTCGACAGAGCGGATCGAGATATCCATTACCAACGATGTGACCGGTGAGGTGATCTTTGAAACGGTAGATGATGATGTCCGGAAATCCTACGGCGACGGCGGCTCGATCTATCCTGCCAACATCGAGATCGAATTTGATACGCAGGACTATAACCTTGCCAACAACACCGAGTATACGGTGAAGCTGGTGGGCTATATGGATTATGACGAGGGTGCGCTGGACAGCAACAAGAAAAACACCTTCGAGTTCCCGCTGACCATCGACTTTGAGGCGCCTACACTGTCGGATGTGGAATTCTACTATGAGTACGACAAGACCCTGAAGAAGAACCGCCTGTATGCCAAAATGGCCATCTATGACAACCATTTTTCAATGGCAGCGCAGGTGGGCTGTGTTGTGGATTCTACCGATGAGAATGGCAATCCCATACCCGAACTGAAAAACTTTGAACAGTATATGACTCCGGTGTATTCCCAGCGTAACAGCACCACTTATGTGACCTATGAGCTGACGGATTATATCTATCAGATCAAGGAGAATTCGGTCAACAAGAATACATTTGCCGTTACCTGCTACGACTATGCGCTGAACTACGCAACTTATGAGATTGGTCTGCCGGATGAATACGTAGATTTCTATTTCGACGGCCTGGAAGAGGGTCTGACCCTCAGCCCCAATGAAGTGTATTCCCTGGAGCCGCTGGTCTATCCCGGCACCTCCTGGGGCGAGCTGCTGGAGTTCACCTCCTCCAAGACCAGCGTGGTCCGTGTGGTGAATAACAAGCTGGTGGCTGTAAATTCCGGCAAGGCAACCGTAAAGGTCCGTGATCCCGAGACCAATAAGAGCCTGACCTTTGTTGTTAATGTTCTGAAAAAGGGAGACGAAGGATTCCGCAGTTATGATAAGCCTGTGGTGGATATCTTCCGGGTGGACGGCTATAAGACCGTCAATGCCTACTATGTGGTGGAGAATGAAGAAAAGGACATCGGCGATACCGGCGATACCCGCTTCTTTGAAGGAAACTTCAATCTGAGTATGTACCCCTCCGAGAAGGTGCAGCTGAATTACACCATGGATGCGTTCTTCCCCAAGGATACCACGGTTGCCTTTGAAACCAGTAACGACAGCATCTTGAAGGTGGACGAAAACGGTGTGGTCACGGCTGTGGCCGAGGGCTTTGGCTCTGTTACCGTCAAGGTAATGCAGGATGGCAAGAACACCTATTATTCTCAGTCTATCTATGTGGAGGTCAAGGACCCGTTCCTGACCAATGGCCCAAGCCTGACCCATTACTATGGCAACGGCGGCGTTGTGACCTTCCCGTCGGATCTGGCGATCACCGAGATCGGAAACTTTGCCTTTGCAAACTTTGAATACATCGAAAAAACGGCAGAAGAGCTGGAATTTGACGATGCGGAGAATGTGAAGCAGTGGTACATCGGTAACGCCACCGTAACCAAGGTCGTGATCCCCGAGGGCGTGGAAAAGATCGGCGCATATGCATTCGCCAATCTGACGGCACTGGAAGAGATCGTGCTTCCGTCCACATTGGAATCCATTGAATACGGCGCATTCTACGGCTGCAGCTCTTTGGAGAAGGTCACCTTCAGCGGTGAGAACAATCTGAAGATCATCAGCCAGAACGCTTTCGAAAAGTGCGATCTGCAGGGCAAGCTGGAGCTGCCTGCGATCTGCGTGATCTCCGACTATGCCTTCGCAGGCAACCAGAAGCTGAAGGAAGTGGTCACTTCCGATGCGCTGCAGTCCATCGGCCAGTATGCCTTTGCAGGCTGTAAAGCGCTGAACAAGGTGACGATCACCGCAGAAACGGTCAAGTACGGCATTTATGCCTTTACCGGCTGTGAGGCGTTGGAGAAATTCTATGTCAATGCCGCGGTACTTCCCGAGGGCATGTTCTACGAGTGCAAAAACATGATCGGCGTTACGGTCGGCCCTGTGGTCAATGACATTGGCGCATTTGCTTTCCGGGATACCAAGATAAGCCAGTTCACGGTGTCTGCCGGAAACAAGACCTATAAGGTGCAGACCGCTGACCATATCCTTTCTGCGGACGAAAAGACGCTGGCTGCCGTGGCGGCGACTCTGAGCGGCGATTTCTCTGCGGGCAATATGGGCGGCAAGGTGGTTACTGGCGTTGCCAAGGGCGCATTCTCCCATAACAGAAAGCTGACCTCCGTTACCCTGCCTTCTGTTACTTGGGTAGGGGAGTATGCCTTCGGATCTTCTGATAACCTGGACGCAGTTACTCTGGGAGAGCTTACAAGCATTGGCGAGTACGCATTCTTTGAGACCGCCATTACCCAGCTGCCCAAGTTTACTGCCACAACGGAAATCGGCAGATACGCATTCTCTCACACCAAGCTGACCTCTGTTACCGTGCCCGCCGGCATGAACATCCCTGAGGGCGTGTTCAGCGAATGTCTGAATCTGACCTCCGTTACGGTGGGCGATAACGTGACTCTCGGTAAGTTTGCTTTCCAGGTCAGCGTGGACAATGTGTTCCGTGTGCTGAACTATGACCAGGGCGGCGAAAAGTATTTCTACTATGATTTCAATGCACCCCTTAAGAATCTGACCATTGGAAAGAACGTAGTCATTGGCGACAATGCCTTTGCCAATGCGGCAAACCTTGTTAGCGTTACCTTGGGCGAGGGCGCACAGATCGGCAAGCAGGCCTTCTACAACTGTACGGATCTGGCAAGAATCGATTTGAGCAAAGCCGTTTCTATCGGCGACTATGCTTTCTCCGGCGATGAATATTACATCTGCCTGGACGAGAATATGCAGGTGGCGGCCGTATCCAAGGAAGGCGAGTACATGACTACGGAGCACGCCAGCTCCCTTACCTCTGTGGATCTTTCTGCTGCTACCAGCGTTGGTGAGTATGCCTTTGCGCTGTGCCGCAATCTGACCAGTGTTAAGCTGGGTGACGGCATTACGGAGCTGAAGCAGTACACCTTTGCAGGCTGCTCCCGCCTGGCAACCATCAACCTGAGCAAATTGACCGCCATCGGCGAATACTGCTTCATGGAGACGGAAGCACTCAAATCTGCGGATCTGAGCAGCGCAGTTACCGTGGGCGACTATGCATTTGTCAACGGCAAGGTGCTCACCAGCGTGACCTTTAAGCCGATCACCGAGGAAAATGATACCACCGTCACAGTGGGCGAGGGCGCATTCGCATACTGCGCTGCACTTACCGACGTCAAGAACATGACCTCTGTCGGCTCTTTGGGCGACTATGCCTTTGCTTATGCCGGCGTCAGCGAGGCAGACCTGACCAATGCGACCCATATTGGCACACAGGCCTTCATTAAGGAAGAAAAGACCAAATTCCGTGTGATTCTGGGCGAAAAGCTGGTGGCCCTGGGCGACAACCCCTTCGCTATGTGCGACATGGAGAGCTTCTGCAAGGTGGAGGAAACCACCTTCAACGGCGTTGTCTATGAAACCTATGTGTACACTTACGACATCAGCGAAACCGTAAAGGTGATCGACGGGTCGCTGTACTGCAAGATCAAAACCGGCCTGGAACTGATCACTTACGCAGGAACTGACCACGAAAATGTCTTGGTCGCAGACGACACAGTGCGCATTACGGCAATGGCCTTTGCCGGCAGCGATGCCAAGATGGTCACCCTGCCGTACACAGTTGCTGCCATCGGTCACAAAGCCTTCTTTGACTGTGACAAGTTGGAGATGGTGATCTTCCAGAGCTACGATGCTCCGATTCTGGAAGAGGAATTTGACCCGGCTTACTATGAGTGCCTTGAGCACATTCCCGGCTCCGGCGACTACGGCACCTATACCGACTACGACGGCACAGAAGTACAGATCAAGCCCATGGAAATGCTGCCCTACTTTATGTGGAACGTAACGGGTGGCATGTACTCCAATGTTTACTACGGCGCAAACTTTGTAGACTATGTTGGTTATGTGACCGACAAGCTGGTGCTGGTTTGCCCGGTTAACGGTGAGCATTACGACAGCTACATCATGAATCAGTACTTTGACATTGCTCTGGAAGGCGCTGCTGCGGCGGATGATATCACACTTGCTGCCATTCGGGCGATCAACGAGATCCCTGAGCGTGTCGTTTATGAGCATAAGGCTATCGTCGAAGCTGCCCGTGCCGCGTATAACAAGATCGCAACCATCGGCCAGCAGGCGCTGGTCACCAACTACGACAAGCTCCTGCAGGCTGAGCAGAGAATCCTGGCGCTGACGCCTGAGGACGTGCCGGCACCTGTGGAAGAAGAGAAGACCACTCCCTGGGGTCTGATCATCGGCATTACCGTGGGCGTGATCGTCCTTGTTGGCGGCGGCGTGACAGCATTTATCCTGCTGCGCAAGCGCAATGCGGCAGGCAAGGAAAACACACCGGAAAAAGAAGCAAAGCAGTGCAAGCTGCGTGCAATTCTCCCGGCAATCAAGAAGCTGGTCAAGCTGCCGAAGGCAAAAGAAGCCCCGGCGGCGCAGACCGGAGAAGAGGCAACACCTTCTGCTGAGGCAGAAGAGAAAGAGGAAGAATCCTCCGAAGAATAATGAATAGGGCAAAGCCGTAATTTCGGTTGCGGCTTTGCCCACCGTGAAGGAAGATGCGCAATATGAAGCTGAATAAAAAAGCGGTCTTGTTTATCCTTCTGATTGTAGCGGTGCTGCTTGTGGCAGCGGGCTGCGCAGCCACGCAGAACCCGTACCGCGACAACGATGCAGAAGGTTATAACATCAGCATCAAATTTGATGCCAACGGCGGTTTTTTCACCACCAATACCGCAGTCATCGTGGACTCCTATAATTTGGCCGACCTGCCTAAGGACAGCAGCGGAGATGCCCGGATCGCCCTTTTGGCACCCGATGATTCCCGTCGGGGCAAAGCGGCTTTTACAGCCGTGAAAAACGGCTACTTCCTGGCCGGCTGGTACACCCAGCGAAGCGGGGAAGGCGATAATATTACATACGCAAATAAGTGGGATTTTGAAAACGCAACATTCAGCGTAAAGGCTGACGGCACGTACTCTTCCGCTGAGCCGGTGCTGACGCTGTATGCAGCCTGGATCCCGCTGCTTGAAATTGAGATCTATGACCTGAATTCCGGAACGAAGATCAACAGCACCACCTTAAGCCCTCTGGAAACAGACCTGGAGAATATCCAGCTTCCTTACTGGGATGAAAAGAAAGGCTCTGTCATCATGGGCAAGTTCCCCAAGTATGATGGCCATACCTGGGGCGATGTATATCTGGATGCGGAAGGAACGCAAAAAGTGGAAGGCGCTGCGGTCGCGCACCCCGGCAAGATCAATTTTGCGGATGCCACCGTAGACAATCCGAAGATGAAGCTGTATGTGGATTATTTGGAAGGCGAATGGTTCCATATCACATCGGCAAAGCAACTGGCAGACAACGCCAGCGTCAGCGGCAACTATATCCTGGACGCAGACCTGGACTTTAAAGACCAAATCTGGCCCACGGCGCTTATGCACGGCAACTTTACCGGCACCATTGTGGGCAACGGTCATACAATACGCAATGTTAGCATTACACAAACGAATAATTCCAAGGTCAACACCGGCCTGTTCGGACAGCTGACGGAAAAAGCCTCCATCAGCGATGTGACTTTTGAAAATATCACCTTAACCATTCAGGGCGGCACCCGTGTTACCGGTGCGAGCTTCGGCCTCTTGACCGGCACAGTATCAGAACAGGCCAGCATCAGCAATGTTGCCATCAGCGGCAAGCTGCAGATCGCAGCAAATGCCTATTTTGGCACCAAAGATTATGTGATCGGTCTTTTGTGCGGCACAGGCGAGCTTCCCATCGATGACACCGGCATCACCTGTGAGATCGCAGGGGAGAACACCCAAGGCCTCACCCTGACGGTAGAAAACGGCAAAGTGGTTTTGGTTAGTAAGGAATAATTATTAAGCCATTCAAGTTTATGTAAGGAGAAATACTATGAAAAAGAAAATTCTTTCTTTGGTGCTGTGTGTTGCCATCTGCCTGAGCATGGCAACGGGCTTCGCAGGCTGCAGCGCCCAAAAAACCGATGCGTTGGTTATTATGTCTGAACAGCTGGACGGCCTGTTCAATCCCTTCTTCTCCACCTCCGCACCGGACGGTACCATCGTTGGCATGACCCAGATCGGCATGCTGTCTTCCAAGTATGTAAACGGCGATGTGCAGGTTGCATACGGCGACAATGAAGCTGTTGTTACCAAGGATTACAGCATCACCGAGAATAACGACGGCACCGTTACCTATACCTTCGTTTTGAAGAACGGAATCAAGTTCTCCGACGGTCACCCGCTGACTATGGAAGACGTTCTGTTTAACTACTATGTCTATCTGGATCCTGTTTACACCGGCTCCAACACCCTGTATTCTACGGACATCATTGGCCTGGACGAGTACCGCACCCAGACTGTGGGCTCTTCCTCCGGCGACAACGATGATTTGATCGCCAACCAGGCTGCCTCCAGAGCGCAGATCCGCCTGATGGAGCTGGTATCTCTGTACCAGGCAAAGAGAAAGGCTTCCTCTACCAGTGAGGTGCCCATTGATGAAATGAAGGCAGCTATCAATGCCCATTCTCTGTCCTCCGGCTACAAGACCGCTATCTCCAACGATCCTTCCTCTGTGTCCAATGCCAATCTGCTGAAGGACTATGAGCGTGCGCTTACGCTCTTTAAGGAAGAGCTGGGCAGAGACTACCTCAGCGCACAGGAATCCTACACCGATGCGCCTTACAACACCCATGAAGAATTCAAGGATGAGATCTTCTGCTTCTTGTTCACAGAGGGCTATGTTGCCGTGGAGTATGCAGAAAGCGCTGACGGCAAGAAGGATCTTACCAAAATCCAAAAGTTGACCAAGAACTATCCCGGCACCATCACCACCAAAGAGGCTGCTATCGACTATGTTTACAATGACAAGGTCAGCACCAAGATGGACGAGATCCTGCTGTACTGGGCAACCGGCACCACTCTTTCCACTGAGTACACCGCAAAGGCTAAAGAAGTCGTCCTCTATGAGAACGTAGGCGCTGACGGTACTCTGGCCGTCCCGAATATCTCCGGTATTGTTTCTCTGGGCCACACCGACAAGGCCGGCTCCAAGATTACTGTCAATGGCACTGAGTACACTGTTGCTTCCGGCCACAATGCTGACGGCACCGTTACCAATCCCGGCAGCGAGTACGATGTTTTGCAGATTACCATTGACGGCGTTGACCCCAAGGCAATTTGGAACTTTGCAGTTACCGTTGCTCCCCAGCACTACTACGGCGAGGGCAGCAAGGTGGCTATGGACATTGCAAACAACAAGTTTGGCGTGGAATTTGCAAGCTTTGACTTTATGTCCGGCATTATCCAGTCTCCCCGGAATGTAAAGCTGCCCATGGGTGCCGGTCCTTATAAGGTTACCGACAGCTCCAACAGTGATGCACCCGGCGAGAACAATTTCTACAAGGATAACGTGGTCTACTTCAAGGCCAACCAGAACTTCAATACCACCGGTGCCGGCATCAACAATGCCAAGATCGAAAAGATCCGCTATCAGGTGGTCAGCTCCAACAATGCGATCACTGCGCTGGAAAGCGGCACTGTCCACTACATTTCCCCTGCACTGACCAATGCCAACTACGAAAAGCTGCAGGGCATGGAAAGCAAGGGCTTCAAGATGCTTTCCACCGATCAGCTGGGCTACGGCTACATCGGTGTCAACGCAGCCAAGATCAACGATATCAACCTGCGTAAAGCCATTATGTGCGCAATGAACACCGCTCTGGCGCTGGACTACTACCGTGCAGGTACTGCAGAGCAGATCTACTGGAACATGTCCAAGGTTTCCTGGGCTTATCCCGACGGCAGCGCTGCCACCGATAACGGCAAGGATTATCCTCAGATGGGCACCTGGAACGAAGACGTTGCCCGCACCAATATCAAAAAGTACATGGAAGCAGCCGGTGTCAGCGCCGGTGACGGCGACCTGCGCATTACTTTCACCATTGCAGGCTCTACATTGCAGGATCACCCCACCTACAAAGTCTTCCGTGACGCAGCAACGCTGCTGAACGATATGGGCTGGGAGATCAGCGTTGTCTGTGATACCCAGGCTCTGACCAAGATCAGCACCGGTTCTCTGGCCGTTTGGGCAGCTGCATGGTCCTCCGCTCTGGATCCGGATATGTACCAGGTCTACCATAAGGACTCCTCCGCAACCTCTACTCTGGCATGGGGTTACAATCATCTGCGCAACAGCGGCTCTGCTGAAGAAACCAAGATCCTCGATGACCTGTCCGACCTGATCGACCAGGCCCGTGAGACCAACGATCAGAAAGTCCGTGCCGATCTGTATGAGCAGGCAATGGGCTATGTACTGGATCTGGCTGTGGAACTGCCCGTCTATCAGCGTGATGTTCTGTATGCTTATAACACCAAGGTCATCAATCCCAATACCATTTCCTCTGAGATCAACCCTTATTCTTCTCCGTTGGACCGTATTTGGGAGCTGGAATTTGCCAGCTGATAAAGGTTGTGTCAAATTATGTTAAAGTACATTTTAAAAAGATTAGCATATTCTGTCCTGGTTCTGCTGGGCGTTTCTCTGATCATCTATTTCCTCACCAGACTGATGCCTATCGACTTTGTCCGTGACAAGGTCAACTCGATCCAGACATCCGGCGCCACCGTCTCTGCGGAGATGGTGGACGCCATGTACAAGTCCTACGGCCTCAGCGCCGATGCCGGCTTTGCCGACATTATGGAGGGCTATTTCAACTGGCTGAGCGATCTGGTCCGGCTGGATCTGGGCACCAGCTTCAAGTACGGCATCCCTGTGACCGAAAAGATCACGATGCATATGGGAACATCCTTTGCCATCGCTTTGATCGCAACCATTTTTGAATTTATGATCGCAATCCCCCTGGGAATCACGGCGGCGACCCACCAGTATAGTCTTCGTGACTATGTTGTTACCATCCTGGTTATGGTGGGCATCAGCCTGCCTGCCTTCTTCTTCGGAAATATCCTCCGTGGTATATTTGGCGAGGGTGGCTTGGGCTGGTTTCCGTCATTGGGATTGCAGACTGCCGGTGCGTCTCTCAGCGGCATTGACCTGCTGATGGACTACGCCCACCATGTGTTCCTGCCGGTGCTGACGGTCGTGATTTTGTCCATCGGCGCCAGAATGCGCATGACCCGCACCAACATGCTGGAGGTGCTGAATTCTGACTATATCCGTACTGCCCGGGCAAAAGGCCTGGAGGAGAAGGTCGTCATCAACAAGCATGCCTTCCGCAATACCATGATCCCTCTGGTCACGAGCCTGGCAGGTCTGCTGCCCAGCCTGTTCTCCGGTGCGATCATCACGGAGCAGGTCTTTGACCTTCCCGGTATCGGTAATATTGCGCTGCAGGCCATGAACGCCGGCGATATTCCCTTTATTATGGGCTACAATATGTTCCTGGCGCTGCTGAGCGTCCTGGGTGTGCTCCTTGCCGACTTGATGTACGGTCTTGTAGACCCCAGAGTCAAACTGGAGTGAGGAGGGGTACCGTGGAGAAACTGAAAAACGAAGAAAACGTTTCCCAGGAAACTGTGGACACGGAGCAGCCCCTTGACAAAAATGTGCGTTTGATGTCGCCCACGCAGATGCTGCTGCGGCGTTTCTTCCGCAGCAAGCTCAGTATCATTGGCCTTGTGATGGTCATTGGTCTTTTCCTGTTCAGCTTCCTGGGCCCGTTGGTTTATACCCAATGGGGCGAGACGGATCTGGACGAAAGCGGCAAGCTGGAGTATACCACCGACACCACCACCTATACTGTTGGCGGCGTGGAGTACACCTTGCGGCAAACCGTGGAAAAGACTATGAAGGATAACTTCCTGGCTGCGCCCTCTGCGGAGCATCCTCTGGGTACCGATAATCAGGGCTATGATGTGCTGGCACGGCTGATGTACGGCGGCAGGATCTCGCTGACTGTCAGCTTTATGACGGTTGTCCTGCTGACGGTGCTGGGCGTGATCATCGGCGGCATTGCCGGTTATTTCGGCGGCGCAGTGGATAACGTCATTATGCGTATCTGCGATATTTTGATGTGCCTGCCCGGTATTCCCATTCTGCTGATCATCAGCTCCGCCATGGACGGCTGGGTCTCTCTGGGATGGGTTGAAGAGGGCATGCGTATTTATATCCTGATGCTGTTTCTGACCATGATCTCCTGGCCCGGCACAGCCCGGTTGGTGAGAGGTCAGATCCTGAGCCTGCGGGAGCAGGAATATATGGTTGCCGCAGAGGCTATGGGCTTTTCCACTGGCAGAAAGATCTTTAAGCACCTGGTGCCCAACGTAATGCCCCAGCTGATCGTGCAGATGAGTCTGTCCTTGGGCAGCATGATCCTGTATGAAGCTACGCTGTCTTACCTCAATATGGGCATTAAGGCGCCCTATACGGCTTGGGGCTCTATGATCAACATCATTACCACCGACCCCAACATTTTGCAGAACTATCTCAATGTCTGGGTCCCTGCAGGCGTGTGCATCGTGATCGCCGTTTTGGGCTTTAATTTCGTTGGCGACGGTTTACGGGATGCACTGGATCCCAAGGGAAGGAGATAACTTATGAGCAAAAAAGAAAAAAGTTATCTGACCGGTAAAGAGATCCGTGCCATTGCGAAAGAAAATGCAAAGACGATCAAGCGTTTGGAGGCCTATAAGAACCGCAAAGCAGATGAATCCGAGTTTTTGACCCAGATGCACGACGATGCCAATATCCTGGAGATCGACGACCTGCACACCTTCTTTTTTACAGAGCAGGGTGTGGTCAAGGCAGTCAACGGCGTGTCATACAGCGTTCCCAAGAATGCTGTCGTTGGTGTGGTTGGTGAGTCCGGTTGCGGCAAGAGCGTTACCTCCATGTCGGTTATGCGTCTGATCCAGGGCCCTGCGGGTCAGATCGTTAGCGGCTCGATCCGCTTTAAGTCCCACGAGTATAAGCGCAACGAAAAGGGCGAGCCTGTGAAAAACGAAAACGGCGACTATGAAATGGTAGACAAGGTCTATGACATTGCCAAGATGCCCATTTCCGAGATCCACCGAATCCGTGGCAAGCAGGTGGCGATGATCTTCCAGGAGCCGATGACGTCCCTGAACCCGGTGTTTACCATTGGTCAGCAGTTGGATGAAGTGTCCTTTATCCACATTCCCGGCGCAACCAAGGAGCTGGCAAAGGCAAAATCTGAGGAGATGCTTCGTCTGGTGGGCATCATCCCCGAGAATGTCTACAACGCGTTCCCCCACGAATTGTCCGGCGGTATGCGGCAAAGAGTGATGATCGCCATGGCGCTGGCTGCAGAGCCCCGGCTGATCATTGCCGATGAGCCCACCACTGCGCTGGACGTGACCATTCAGGCGCAGATCATCGATCTGCTGCAGGATATCAAGAATAAGATCGATGGCTCTATTCTGCTGATCACCCACGATCTGGGTGTCATCGCAGAAATGGCAGACTACGTGGTGGTCATGTATGCCGGCAAAGTTATAGAGCAGGGAACGGTTTATGAGATATTCCAGAATCCTATGCATCCTTATACCGTCGGCCTGCAAAAGTCCAAACCGACCCTGAGCCTGGACGACGGCACGGAGCTGTACAACATTCCCGGCAACGTGCCCAACTCCGTGAATATGCCGAATTATTGCTATTTCAAGGAGCGCTGCGCCAAATGCACAGCCAAGTGCTCCGGCGACTATCCCGGTATGATCCAGGTAAGCCCCACCCATTATGTGGCGTGCCATCTTTACAGCGAGGAGGATTCACAAAATGGCTGAAGAAATTTTGAATGCTCCCCAGTATGATGATGTTGCATTGGAAAAGGAATACATGGAAAAGCGGAAGGCGCAGATCGAAGAGGATCTCCAAAAGCCTTTTGATCCGGATGTGGTGCTGGAAGTGCGGCATCTGCGCAAGTGCTTTCCTATGAAAAAGACCATCACCGGCAAGGTCACCAAGGAATTGGTGGCGGTGGATGATATTTCTTTCAAGCTGAAGGCCGGTGAGACCCTGGGTATCGTTGGCGAATCCGGCTGCGGCAAGACCACCAGCGGCAGAGCTATTTTGAAGCTTCATGAGCCTACCGCTGGTCAGATCATTTTTGACGGCAAGGATATCACCCACTATAATTCTGCTCAGATGCGGTCTATCCGCAAGGAAATGCAGATCATTTTCCAGGATCCCTATTCTTCGCTGCCTCCCAGAAGCACAGTCGGCGGCATTCTCAGCGAGCCTGTGGAGGTCCACAAGATCGTGCCCAAGGATCAGGTGAAAGGCTATGTCCTGGAGCTGATGGATAAATGCGGTCTGCGGGATTATTACTATGAGCGTTATCCCCACGAGTTTTCCGGCGGCCAGCGCCAGAGAATTTGTATTGCAAGAGCGCTGTCTGTCAACCCGAAGCTGGTGATCTGCGACGAACCGGTTTCTGCGCTGGATGTATCCATCCAGGCACAGATCATCAATCTGCTGAAAAAGCTCCAGCGGGAACGAAATTTGGCATACGTCTTTATTTCTCACGATCTGAGTGTGGTCAAGTTTATTTCCGATAAGATCGGCGTTATGTACCTGGGTGCGATGATGGAGTTCGGCACAAAGGAAGATATCTTCCGCAATCCTCTGCATCCGTATACAAAGGCGCTGTTTTCCGCCATTCCCAACCCGGATCCTACGGCCAAGACGAAGCGGATCAAGCTGGAGGGCGACATTCCCAGCCCCGCCAATCCGCCTAAGGGCTGCCGCTTCCACACCCGCTGCCCCTATGCAAAAGAAGTGTGCAAGCACGTGCCGCCCCAGTACAAGGAGTATGAGAAAGGCCATTTTGCTGCCTGCCATCTGCTGGACGGAGAATAATTATGGGCAAGAAAAAGGAAAAAATCACTTATATCGACGATGGCAGGACGCTGGCGGACATGTCCGGCGTGTCCGGCTCCCGGTTGACCCGAAACCCTCTCAAGCCGGCAACCCGGCTGAAAGACGCCTGGGCGACCTATTGGAACGCCGTCAAAATGATGTTTTTCCCCATGCTGGCGGTGATCGGTGCGCTGGTGGTTATTTACGGCATTGTATATCTGCTTTTCTCCCTGGCTGCTTAAAAACTAAAGCACCAATCAGTAAAGCGACCAACAACGGCAGACACTTTCGTGTCTGTCGTTGTTTTTGCGCTGCTACATTTGGCTCTGCAATGATAGGCGTTGCTTTTTGGGAATTATTGCAGTATAATCCTTTTAAAGACACTGTAAAACAGCAGGAAAAAAAGAGGGTATAGATATGAAAATTGTGATTATCGGCCTTGGAACCATAGGAAGGACCATCCTGGAGAACCTGTCCAGCGAAGGACACACCATTACGATCATCGACGAAGGTAAAAACAAAGTTGAGAATCTGATCGAAAAATACGATGTGTTTGGTGTTGTAGGTAACGGCGCGAGCATGGACATCCAGAACGAAGCGGGCGTAGCGAATGCGGAACTGGTGATCGCACTGACCCGCAGCGATGAGCTGAATATTCTTGCCTGCCTTGTTGCAAAAAAGGTGGGTGCGCGCAATACCATTGCCCGGGTCAGAAATCCCGATTACAGAAAACAGATCAACGATATGAAGGCTGATCTGGGTATTTCTATGGTGGTCAATCCCGAGCGGGAAACGGCAGATGAAATTTTCAACATCATAAACCTGCCCTCCGTTGCCCAGATCGAGCATTTTGCGGAAGGCAAGGTCTCCCTTGTGGAGGTGGTTGCGGAAAAGAGCTGCTGCCTGATCGGCGAGACCTTGATCTCTTTGGGCAAAAAGCTGACAACCAAGGTGTTGATTTGTGCTGTTCAGCGAGGTGACGAGGTCATCATTCCTTCCGGTAACTTTGAAATTCGTGAGGGGGACAGGATTCACTTTACCTCCAACGCAAAAATGCTTGGCGATTTTCTGGCAGAGGTCAACCTGGAGAAATCGCCGTTGAAAAATGTGATGATCGTCGGTGGCGGCCGGATCGGCTACTATCTGGCAGACTCTCTGTCGAAGAAGCGGTACACCGTCAAGTTGATCGAAAACAATATGGCCCACGCCGAAGAGCTGGCGGAAAGCCTGCCCCGTGTGACGGTGATTTGCGGCAACGGCACCCAACACGATCTTTTGATCGAAGAGGGGATCGAGGCTATGGATGCCTTTGTGGCGCTGACGGACATTGATGAGGAGAACATGATCGTGTCCATGTTCGCCAACAAGAAAAACGTCCGGAAAACCATCACCCAGATCAAAAGCGATGATCTGTACGGCATGCTGGATGAATTGGGAATCGACAACAACGTTTCCCCCAAGCAGATCGTAGCCAATATGATCATCAGCTATATCCGTGCCCTTGCCAACACAGTCGGCAGTAACGTGCGGACGCTGTACCGTCTGGTCAATAACCAAGTGGAGGCGCTGGAGTTCTCTGCCAAGAAGCAGGAGAAGTTCTATAACAAGCCGCTGAAGGAACTTAGGACAAAGAGTAACTGTCTCATCGCCTGCATTATCCGGCAGAATGAGGTCATTATCCCCAACGGCGAGTCCCAGATCCGGTTGGGCGATAATGTGGTCGTGGTCACGACCCATAAGAATTTCGACGATCTGAACGATGTATTTGAATAAGGTGGTCTTATGAACTACAAGAAACTTGGCAAGATTCTTGGTAAGATCATGATCCTGGAGGGCATCTTAATGCTTGCGCCTCTGGCGGTCAGCCTTATCTACAAAGAATCTTTTGTGCACGTCCTTGCGTTTTTGATCCCTATCGTCGCAGTTGCGGGCATCGGCTTTTTGTTGCAGATCCCGAAACCGGAGCGTGATAATCTGTATCAAAAGGAGGGCTTCGCCCTGACCGCAATGGTGTGGATCGTTATGACGCTTTTTGGCGCGATTCCCTTTGTAATCAACAGAGATATTCCCAATTATATCGACGCCTGCTTTGAGATCATGTCCGGCTTTACCACAACAGGCGCCAGCGTGATCACCGATATTTCGGCGGTATCTCATTCTTCGCTCTTTTGGAGAAGCTTTTCCCATTGGATCGGCGGTATGGGCATTCTGGTATTCGTGCTGATCTTTATTCCGGAAAGCGATGACGGCTCTTCCATGCATCTGCTTCGTGCAGAAAGCCCCGGCCCCCAGGTGGGCAAGCTGGTGTCAAAGATGAAGGTCACAACCAGAATTTTGTACCTGATTTATTTGGGCATGACCGTGCTGGAAGTGGTTGTTTTGATGCTGGACAAGCCGATTCCCGGCTATGAAAGCGAACAGTTTTTCTTCAGCCTGCTGGCTACCTTTGGCAGCGCCGGCACAGGCGGTTTTGGTTTCATTCCCGGCAGCATGGAGCTGTTCAATCCCTTCTCTCAGTACGTGATAGCCGTTTTTCTGATCCTTTTCGGTATCAATTTCGGTTTGTACTATCTGATCCTCATTGGCAAGATTCGGGATGTGCTGCGCAGCGAAGAGTTCAGAAGCTACTTTATTATACTCGTGCTGGCGGTAGCATTTATCTTCATCAGCCTTATGGGGCGCTTTGAAGAATTCCCTCAAAGCTACACCACCGAGGAGGCTTTCCGCCATTCCCTGTTCCAGGTGGCTTCTCTTATAACAACAACAGGCTTTACTACAACAGATTACCACGTGTGGCCCATGCTTGCCACTACAACGCTGATTTTGGTCATGTTTACCGGCGCCATGGCAGGCTCTACTGCCGGCGGCATAAAATTATCCAGAATCCTGATGGCACTGAAGGGCTCGTATATCAATGTGCGCAAGCTGATCAATCCCCGATATGTGCCCAAGGCAAAGTTTGAGAGGAAAACGCTGGAACAGCAGACCATCAATGATGTGTTTGCGTTCATTACGCTGTATCTCTTCATTCTGCTGGCAACGCTGTTTTTGCTGTCCTTTGACCCGGTCAACGGCCAGATCACGACTATCGTATCCGATGCGGGCAGTTATGAAGTGGAGCATGGCTTCCTCACCAATTTCTCCGCAGCGCTGGCATGTATCTCCAATGTGGGACCGGGTTTTGAAGCGGTGGGACCCTATGCCAGTTATGCCGAATACAGCAGCTTTTCCAAGGTGATTTTGATCTTTACCATGCTGCTGGGCAGATTGGAGATCCTGCCGGTTCTGATCCTATTTAACAAGCGGACCTGGAAGAAAATATAACGCAATAAAAAAGGAGTGGACCGTGATGATCCACTCCTTTTTCATTGGTACTTACTGCTTTTGTCGGCGGGCATAGATCTTGGCAAGACCGCCTTCGCTGGTCTCACGGAAACGGTGATTCAGATTAATGCCGGTCTCGTGCATGGCGCGGCAGACCATATCATAGCTGATGTTTCTCGAGCCGGTGAGGAAATAGCTGAGGTTGCAGGCGTTCATTGCCCGCATAGCCGCTACGGCATTGCGCTCAATGCAGGGGATCTGTACCAGACCACAGATGGGGTCGCAAGTCAGTCCCAAATTGTGTTCCATGGCCACTTCTGCCGCATATTCCACCTGGTCAAGATCCTGGCCGTACAGCTCAGCCAGCGCAGCAGCAGCCATGGAGCAGGCAGTACCGATCTCTGCCTGGCAGCCGCACTCCGCACCGGAAATGGAAGCATTCCGTTTGGTCAGACTTCCAATGATGCCGGCTGTGGCAAGGGCACGGATGATCTGCTCGTCGCTGAAATTCCGGGTGTCCTGGGCGTATTTTAAAACTGCGGGAACAACGCCGCAAGCGCCGCAGGTAGGTGCGGTGACGATGGTGCCGTTGCCGGCATTTTGCTCAGCCACGGCATAGGCATAGGCGGCGATGGCCTGGAATTCTTTCAGGGCGGGCACATCTTCATGGGGCTGCTGCTCGTACAGAAACTTTGCCTTGCGCTGCACGTTTAGACCGCCCGGCAGCACGCCGGTGGCGCTGAGACCGTCAGCAATGGACTGCTTCATGACCTGCCAGACTTCCATAAGGAATTCCCAAATATCTTCGCCCTCATTCAGCTCCACATAATCGCTGAGCTTGCCGATATAGCGCCATTTGCAGAAATCTGCGATCTCCGCAAAGGAATTTTCAGGATAAACCTCCGGCGGATCCATGTGAGGATGACCGGGAATGCGAATATCGCCGCCGCCAATGGATTCCACACGCAATGTGGCAACGGCTTCGCCGCCTTTCAGAGCGATAAAATCCAGGGTGTTGGGATGAGAATCGGACAGGTCTTCCTTGGAAAAGACGATCTCCGTTGGGCGGGGGGCAAGAACCTCCCGAAGCACACGGTCTGTGCCGTGGCCAATGCCGGTTTTGCTGAGAGAGCCGTAAAGGATCACCTTGAAGCCGTCGGCATCCGGATGCTGCTGCAGAAAGTATTCTGCTGCCCGTTCCGGTCCCATGGTGTGGGAAGAGGAAGGACCCTTGCCGATCTTATAAATATCTCGTATGGACTTCATGCGAAATATCTCCTTAGTTTATTTAGTGCAATACCAGTATATCAAAGAAAGGACAAAAACACAATGTTTTCGCAAAAATTTTATAATCGATCGGTCGCTGCGCTGCTTTTCAGCGCTTCCAGGCTTAATTCGCCGGCCAGCTTGAAAAGGGCATCGCTGAGTACTTGCTCCAGGGTTTTTCCGGCGGCAGCGGCGATGCGGGTGTAAAACAGAACCAGAGCCGGCTCCAAAGACAGTTTGACCTGCATAAGCGCCTCCTACTTTGGCAAAAAACTTTACACCATCCTATGCAGACCCTTGACAATGGTGCTATAATATATTGTAACATATTAGCAAAACGAGAGGATGTAATGCTATGGCGAAAGATAAAAAGGTTACAGAGATCACCGACATGGAGGTAGACTTTGCCCAATGGTTTACCGATGTGTGTAAAAAGGCGCAACTGATCGATTATTCTTCTATCAAGGGCGTGTTTGTTTACCGTCCCTATGGCTATGCCATTTGGGAGAATATCCAGAATGTGCTGGATAAGGAATTTAAGAAGCAGGGCGTGGAAAACGTCTATATGCCTATGCTGATCCCCGAAAGCCTGCTGCAGAAGGAAAAGGATCACGTGGAAGGCTTTGCTCCCGAGTGCGCCTGGGTCACCCACGGTGGCAACGAGAAGCTGGAGGAGCGCTATGCCATTCGCCCCACGTCTGAGACTCTGTTCTGTGAGCATTTTGCCAATGTGCTGCAGTCTCACCGGGACCTGCCCATGAAGTATAACCAGTGGTGCAGTGTCACCCGCTGGGAAAAGACCAGCCGTCCTTTCCTGCGTCACCGTGAATTTTTGTGGCAGGAGGGCCATACTATCCATGCAACCGCTGAGGAAGCCAAGGCATTCACCGAGACCATGCTGAATGTCTATGCCGACTTCTGTGAAAATGTGCTGGCAATGCCTGTTACCCGTGGCCAGAAGACCGACAAAGAAAAGTTCAACGGCGCAGAGGCGACCTACACCATCGAGTGCATGATGCATGACCGTAAGGCTCTGCAGGCCGGCACTTCCCACTATTTTGGCGACGGCTTTGCCAAGGCCTTCGGCATTGAGTTTACCGACAAGAACAATCAGCGCACCAATCCTCACGAGACGAGTTGGGGTGTTTCTACCCGTCTGATCGGCGGCATCATTATGACCCATGGCGATAACAACGGTCTGGTGCTGCCTCCCAAGGTTGCGCCGGTTCAGGTGGTCATTTTGCCTGTCGCTCAGCATAAGCCCGGCGTTCTGGAAGCAGCTGCAGAGCTGAAGAGCCGCCTGCTGAATGCCGGTTTCCGTGTGAAGATGGATGATAGCGACAATTCCATGGGCTGGAAGTGCGCTGAGTACGAAATGAAGGGCGTGCCCCTGCGTGTGGAATGCGGTCCCCGTGATCTGGAAAACGGCGAATGCGTCATTGTCCGCCGTACCGACCGGGAAAAGATCGTCGTGAAGCTGGAAGACCTGGAGCAGGCCGTGGCCCAGCAGCTGGAAGAAGTCCACAACGGCATGTTTGCCCGGGCCAAGAAAAACCTGGATGAGCATATCTACGAGGCCCGTTCTCTGGAAGAAGCCAAGGAGCTGCAGGAAGCCAACGGCGGCTACATCAAGACCATGTGGTGCGGTGAGCTGGAATGTGAGCTGGCCATGAAAGAAAAGGCCGGCATGTCCTCCCGCTGCATCCCCTTCGCCCAGGAAAAACTGGGTGAGACCTGTGCCTGCTGCGGCAAGCCGGCAGACAAGATGATCTACTGGGGCGTTGCATACTAAAAATACAAGAAACGGCGCAGCGAAAGCTGCGCCGTCTTGGCATCTTTGGGGAGACTTGGAAGTGACATATGGTGAAAAAGGCGTTTTTACATATAGAAGATCTTTCGCAGGCTTTCCTTGAAGGGTTTTACAATGGCCACCGTGATCAGCATCAGGCCAAGCAGCACAAAAGCCACCATTGGAAATACCGACCAGAACACAAAGGAAACCGCATCAAAGGTGTAGTATGCGAAGAACTCCAGATAAACCGAGAAAACGCCCAGCGCAATGAGAAAACCGCCGATAATGTACAGCCGGCCACGGCGCAGATACCGCAGCAGTGCGCAAAATGCGGTAACAATCAGCGCAAGAAACGCTGTTACCGGCAGTGCAAAGGACAAAAACCAGCCACCATCTACTGCGTAGTTGATATACAGCAAAAACAAGCCTGCAGCTGCAAAGTCGCAGGGGGCAAAAATCACCGGATTGGGATTCTTGAACCAGGCAGGCAGCAGGAACACGGTATACAGTAGCGCCATGCCGCCGGATACGTAACCGGACCAGGCGATGTGCCGGAACAGCATCCATTCCAGACCCACGGGCAGCACGGTCAGCAGCGCCCAGATCACACTCACTACGAACAGCAAGCCTCTTATGTTATATGCTTCTGACTGGAATGGACGGGGAGGATAGGTCGCCAGCTCCTGATCTGCAGGAAAATCCGGATGGCAGACCTTGGTTTTGCAGATGGGGCAGATCGCCTGCCCAGGGGACAGTTCAATGCCGCAGTTAATACAGTACATAGGGCTCTCCTTTCGGACGGGTGTTGCTTTCCGCCTGCGGGCGGAGACCCAGCTCCTTCAAAACCGCATACAGCTCTTTTTCCAGCAGCGGCTGTTCGATGTTGCGGATCAGATTGATATACAGCTTGCCTGCATAGGTAATAGCGCCGATATTGTAAGGACTTTGCGCCTGGGGGCCAATGACAAAATCCATTCGTTCGACATATTTTCTGAATTCCTCCGGAACGGCAGCCACGCCCAGATTGGAAAGACTGAAGCAAGCCTTCCGTTCGCCTACGGCGTCAAACACCATACGCATTACGATGTCTTTTAAAAACAGCGGTGTGGCTCGCAGAAGTACCGGTTTTTCATCGCCTACGTTCTTTGCGATCAGCGCTGCCATATTCTTCGGCGTGATCATGATCTTCATCTGGTGGTGCACCAGCCGGCAGACCTCCTCGAAGGTGTATTCACCCAGCCGGGGATCAATGCCAGGATTGGCATAGAGCATAAAATTCCGCAGACTTTCCGACGGGAACATCTTGCGCAAATTCACCGGGATAGAAATAAACACCGGCTGGATTTTGCGCGTTTTTTTTACCGTCTTTTCCTGCCTGCGGACGGCGGCTATGAGCAAAACGGCGGCAAAATATGCGGTTACCGTCACACCCTGCGCCTGGGCTCTGCGGTGGATTTCCTCTGCATCAAAGATAAAGGTGGTGTTGGTTTTATAGCCATCCGGTTCCCGCTTATCATAGATCCGGAAGGAATCCGGCGCTGCCCGGGAAGCCTTTGCCGGTCCGGCGTATTTCTGGAAGCTGTCCTCTGATTCCTCCGGACGGGGCGACTCGTGAATATCCAGGATTCCATCGACGCAGGGGATCTGGACACCGTACTTTCGCCGCAGATACTCCGCCACCAATGTTTTCGTGAATATCAATCCGCCGTTGCCGTCGGTGATGGCGTGGAAAAATTCCACAGCAATTCTCTTTTTATATACCAACACCCGGAATGCGCATTTGCGGATGTCGTCAAATGGCATCCGGGAGAGGGGATAGGGCTTTTCGTCCATAATTTCCGGCGCATGGGGGATTTGTTCAATATAGTACCAGAAAAAGCCGGGTTTGATGCACACCGCAAGGGAGGGAAACCGCTTGATCACGTCCTCGAGGGTTTCCTGAAGGCATGCCACATCCACCCCATCCCGTAGCGTAGCGCTGATGCGGAACACATTGCTCCAGTTGCGCCGCCGGGATGCAGGGAATATTTTGGCTGCATTGTCCAGGGTCATCCATTGTAGCTTCTTCATAATATCCTCGTTATCTTCGCTTCCAGGCCAGGATCGATTCGACCCCTGCAATGAGGGCTGCAACGTCGGCCTCGGTGGTTTCCCGGCTGAGGGAAATGCGAAATGCGGAATCCATGGTTTCCGGGGACAGATTCATGGCGGTAAGGGTATGGCTGCGGTGACCCTTGGCGCAGGCGCTGCCAGCGGAAACGCAGATACCGGCATCCTGCAAAATATTGATGGAATTCTGGGTGGGCACACCGGGGATGGAGAGATTCAGAATGTGGGGCGCCTCGTGAGCGCCGTTGATCACAACACCATCCAGTTTACATAACTTTTCGATCAAATTTTCCAGAAAAACATTTTCCCGGTTGGTATCTTCCGAAAAGGTTCGCTTGCCTGCTTCACAGGCGGCGGCAAAGCCGAAGATGGCAGGTGTGCCCTCCGTGCCGCTGCGGTAACCGCTTTCCTGACCGCCTCCCAGCAGCAGGGCGGGGAAGGATCTTAGCCGGGGAGAGATATAGAGCGCACCTGCGCCCTTAGGCCCGTGGACCTTATGGCCGGAAACGGAGATCAAATCTGCGCCCAGAGTTTTGGCGGCGAAAGGTATCTTCAGGAAGCCCTGCACCGCATCCGTATGAAATACCGCATTGGGACAGAGCTTGTGCGTCAGCTTTGCCATCTGGGCGACAGGCATTACAGAGCCCACCTCGTTGTTGACCATCATAACGGAAACAAGGATGGTGTCGGGGCGTAGAGCGGCTTTCAGATCGTCGGCAGTGATGCGGCCCTCACGGTCAGGCTGCAGATAGGTGACGTCATAACCTTGCGCTTCCAGGCCTTTCATGCAGTTCAGCACTGCATGATGCTCAATGGCGGTGGTGACGATATGCTTGCCACGCTTACCGAAGCGCTTGATCGTTCCAAAAATCGCCCAGTTGTCGCTTTCCGTGCCGCCGGAGGTGAAATACACCCGGTCAGGCTCTGCGCCCATGGCGGCAGCCACTTTGCTGCGAGCTTCCTTCAGTATGTGGGCAGCATCGATGCCGAAGCCGTACAGCGCACTGGGATTTCCCCAGCTTTCCGTAAGTGCGGCGTTTATGGCAGCCACAGCTTCAGCACAGGGCCTTGTGGTGGCGGAATTGTCAAGATAAATCATATTTTCTCACTTTCCAACGCAGAATCGCTCAAAAATTCTGCTTGTAATATCTTCACGGACAGTTGCGCCGGTGACTTCGCCCATGGCCTCCATTGCCTCCTCCACATCTGTCAGGGCAGCATCCGGAGTCAGTCCCAGCTTCAGCCCTTGCAAAGCACGCAGAATGGCTTCGTGAGCACGGCGAATGGCATCGAACTGCCGGGGGTTCGTGAGGATAGAGCCGTCACAAGGCATGGAACCTTCAAACATTTCCTCCACCACATCGGATAACAGGTCAAGACCTTCACCTGTTTGGGCGCAAATACGGATCACCTGCATAAAAGGTAGGTCACTGGGTTCCACAGCTTGTCCCAAGTCAGATTTGTTAATCAGGGCAATGGCATTTTCATGATCCTGACACACTTCAATAACAGCTTCATCTTCCGGCGTAAGGGGCTGGGAGCCGTCACAAACG
>JAZQJO010000041.1:0-8687 GCA_045541695.1 Faecousia sp. | reverse complement strand
GGACGTGCTGAAAGAAGATTCCCGTGCTGCGGTGGCGGCAATGAAAAGGGCGAAGCTGCAGGTGGTCATGCTCACCGGCGATAACCAAAAAACAGCCCAGGCAATCGCCAAGAATGCAGGCATTGACCAGGTAATTTCTGATGTTTTGCCTGCAGATAAAGCAAACGCGATAGCCAAGCTGCAGGAGTCTGGCAGCCGCGTGCTTATGGTGGGTGACGGTATCAACGATGCCCCTGCGCTGGTAACGGCGGATGTGGGTATGGCCATCGGCGCCGGTACGGATATTGCCATGGAGTCGGCAGATGTGGTGCTGATGAACAGCTCCCTTTTGGGCGTCAGCAATGCCATTCGTTTGAGCAAGGCGACTATCCGAAATATCCGGCAGAATCTTTTCTGGGCGTTTTTCTACAACTGCCTGGGAATCCCTGTGGCAGCCGGTGCGCTGGTGATCCCCTTCGGCATCCAGCTCAGCCCCATGATCGGCGCTGCGGCCATGAGCCTGAGCTCTGTATTCGTAGTAACCAATGCGCTGCGTTTGCGGCGATTCAAAGCAGAATATATTGAAAAAACAGCAAAGGAGATCAAGAAAATGACAACAGTACTCAAGGTTGAAGGTATGATGTGCCCGCATTGCAAGGCAATGGTGGAAAAAGTTTGTAAGGCCGTAGCCGGAACTGCGGATGCCGTGGTGGATCTGCAGGCAAAGAACGTGACCGTCACCGGCGACGCAGACGTGGCTGCACTGAAAAAGGCAATCACAGATGCAGGCTATGAAGTGGTAGAATAAGTACGGTTTATTGGACGGTTATTGCGATAGAATACAGCCAGAAAGCAAGAAGAAAGGCGGATGACTATGTATTCTATGCGCTATGTCCACGGACACATTCAGGTGTATGATATGAAAGGCGTTTTCTTGTTCTCTGCAGACAGCGAACGGGAAGCAAGAGAGGAATTGAAAGATTATGCGGAATCTGCGGATTGATCTTTGCTACGATGGCAGCCGCTATAAAGGCTGGCAGCGTCTGAGCAGTACGGACAATACGATTCAGAGCAAGCTGGAAACGGCATTGAGCCGCATTCTCGGTGAACCTATCGAGATTTCCGGAAGCGGTCGCACCGATGCCGGCGCCCATGCATTGGGACAGGTAGCAAATTTCCGCTGCCAAAATCCCATGCCCTGTGACGGGGTTTTGTCCCAGCTGCGGCGGTATTTACCGGAAGACATTGGCATATACTCATGCACAGAGGTGCCTGAACGCTTCCATGCCCGGCTGAATGCCAAAGCAAAGACCTACCGTTACCGGATCTGGAACAGCGTGCAACCCTGCGTGTTTGACAGAAAATACGTCTATTGCCTGCCTGATGAGTTAAACCTGTTGGAAATGCAAAAGGCTGCGGCGTATTTTCTGGGCGAGCATGATTTTTCTGCTTTCTGTGCCAACAAGCACATGAAAAAATCCACGGTGCGCCGCATTGACTCTCTCAAACTGGAGCGGAAGAAAAATGAGCTTGTTATCACGGTGACAGGAAACGGTTTCCTATACAATATGGTCCGCATCATGGTCGGTACGCTCATTGAGGTGGGCTGTGGCGAACGGCTGCCGGAGAGCATTCCTGCGTTGTTTGGAAGTGAGCGGCAGAATGCAGGTTATCTTGTACCGGCGCAGGGACTGTGTCTGATGGAGGTAGAATATTGAATATACAGATATTCGGCAATTCAAAATGCTTCGATACCAAAAAAGCGGAGCGCTGGTTTAAAGAGCGCCGCATCAAATTCCAAAGCGTGGATCTGCTTCGGTTCGGACTTTCCGGCAAGGAATTTGACAGCGTCCTGCGTTCTGTTGGCGGCATTGACAATTTGATTGACTGGGACAGCCGTGATCCGGACATCACCCTTATGAAATATATGGATGACAAGGCGGCGAAGGAAGACAAGGTCTTCGATAACCCTGCCCTGATGAAGACACCTATCGTCCGCAACGGCAAACAGGCAACGGTAGGCTACTGTCCGGAGATTTGGGCGACATGGGAATAAAGTGAATATTTACAAAAGCAGTTCCTTGTACAGGAACTGCTTTTTGCTTGGGTTACTTGAAATGCAGATTCAGATGTGTTATGCTAGGGAGGTTACGAAATGCATTATCTGGAGATGGTGAACAGACTCGTCTGGGGCGCACCTGCGTTGGTACTGATCCTAGGCGTAGGTCTGTATATCAGTATTCGGACGGGCTTTGCCCAGATCACCCTTTTCCCCAAGTCCTTGCGCAGCTTCTGGCAGCGGCTTCGGGCAAAAAAAACGGCCGGCAGCGGCGTAACGCCGTTTCAGGCGCTGTGTACAGCGCTGGCTGCTACGGTGGGAACGGGAAACCTTGCCGGCGTGGCAGGCGCAATTGCCATTGGCGGTCCGGGTGCCATCTTCTGGATGTGGATTTGTGCCATATTCGGCATGGTCATTAAATTTGCAGAGGCCACCCTTGCGGTGCGTTACCGCACAAAAGAGAACGGCGAATATGTCGGAGGCCCTATGTACATGATTCGGGAGGCTATGGGCAAAAAATGGCTCTGGCTGGGCGGCCTGTACAGCTTTTTTGGTGTGGTTGCTGCTTTTGGCGTGGGGAACGCTACGCAGATCAATGCGGTAGTGACCGGCGTCAACGGTGCTTTGGAAGCCTTTGGCGTTGCAAGCTCACAGACCGGAAATGTTTTGATGGGCATGATTTTGGCCGTTGTGATCGTAGCCATGCTTTTGGGCGGCGCAAAGCGGATCGGCTTGGTGGCAGAAAGGCTTGTGCCCTTTGCTGCGGCAGCATATCTGCTTCTGGGCTTTGGCGTGCTGATTGCACGTGCGGATGCATTGCCACAGGCGTTTTTGGATATTGTACAAGGCGCTTTTGACCCCAAGGCAGTCACCGGCGGCGTGCTCGGTTCAGCCTTTGCGGCGCTGCGGATCGGCGTCTCCAGAGGCGTTTTCACAAATGAAGCCGGCATGGGAACGGCATCCATCGCCCATGCGGGAGCGCAGGTGGAGCACCCTGCAGAACAAGGTCTGCTGGGGATCATGGAGGTGTTTTTGGACACCATTGTGATCTGCACTATGACTGCATTGGTGATACTGGTCAGCGGCATACCGATCCATTATGGCATGGATGTGGGCGTTGCGCTGACAACAGATGCGTTTTGCGCCGTGTACGGCGATTGGGCATCCGTACTGATTGCTGTGGCCCTTTGCTGCTTTGCCTTTGCCACGGTGCTGGGCTGGGGACTTTACGGCGCACGGTGCGCCCAGTTCCTCTTTGGTGTTACTGCTTGGAAAAAGTTCGCCTTGCTGCAAGGCGTGACGGTGGTTTTGGGGGCTGTGCTGAATACCGGAACGGTGTGGCTGCTTTCCGAAACAGTAAACGGTCTTATGACGATCCCAAATTTGGTCGCACTAATTGTGTTATGTCCGGAGCTTGTCCGGTTAACAAAAGAGTTTAAAAATACGGCATTGCAAAATGCTAATGGAGGTACTTATGAAAATATCCGAAAGAGCAAACCTGTGTCAGCTTTCTCCCATGAGAAAGTTTCACCCGCTGGCGGTGCAGGCAAAAAAAGCAGGCAAGAAGATCTATCACTTGAACATCGGTCAGCCTGATATTAAGACCCCTAAGGCATATTACGAAGCCATCCGCAATTTTAACGATGCAACGCTGGCTTATGAAGCATCTCCAGGTATGGCGCTGCTGATCGAGACGATTCGAAAGTATTATGCGGATATCGGTGTGGAGCTGGCAAACGACGATGTGCTCATTACCACCGGCGGAAGCGAAGCGCTGCTGATGGCGTGCCTGAGCATTCTGGATCCCGGCTCCGAAGTGATCGTTCCCGAGCCGTTCTATCCCAACTATTCCACGTTCGTCCATGCTGCCGGCGGTGAGATCCGTCCTCTGCCGACATATCCCGAGGAGGGCTATAAATATGCTGTCCGGGAGCGCATCGAGAGTCTGATCAACGAAAAAACCCGGGCTATCATGTTTACCAACCCCGGCAACCCCACCGGTGTGGTGCTGACCGAAGAGGAGATGCGCATGATCGCAGATGTTGCCAGAGAGCACGATCTATTCCTGATCAGCGACGAAGTATATCGTGAATTCTGCTACGACAGCACCACCGGCATTCCCACTATGGGCAGATACGCCGACATTGCTGAGAATCTGATCATCATCGACTCTGTTTCCAAGCGGTTTTCCGCCTGCGGCGCCCGTATCGGCTGCGTAATCACCAAGAATAAGGAGCTGCAGCAGGCGCTGCTGAAGTTCTGCCAGTCCCGTCTGTCTGTCGCCACCATCGACCAGCTGGGAGCTGCCGCGCTGTACGGTGTGGACGAAAGCTTTTATGCTGAGTGCAAGCAGGAATACATGGCTCGCCGTGATCTGGTGGTTTCCGAGCTGAAGAAGATCCCTGGCGTGCAGGTGGAAGAGCCTAAGGGCGCATTCTACCTGATGGCAAGTCTTCCGGTGGATAATGCCGACAGCTTCCAGAAATGGCTGCTGGAAAGCTTTGAAGACAACGGCGAAACGGTGATGTTTGCTCCCGGTGCGCCTTTCTACAAGACTCCCGGCAGAGGCGTCAACGAAGTGCGTATTGCCTATGTGCTGGTAGTTGAAGAGCTGAAGCGTGCCATGGAGCTGCTGGCAAAGGGTATTGAAAAGTACCGCAAAGAGGTTGTGGGTAAATAAAAAGCTGCAGCCGTGCTATTGCACGGCTGCATTTCGTTTTGCAATGTAAACCCTTCGTTTGCTTTCACCGCCGGCAGGCGTGGGAGAAACAGCAAACAGACCGTAAAGATCATCACAGCGCTGCTCCAGATCCCAATAGGGGTCGTCCACGGCTTCGCCAACGTGGGGGAAAGCGCCGTTCAGTCTTGCTTTTTTCAGGATCTCACGACCGGTGTCATTGAAACCGAGGACACGGGTATAAGGGGAAGGTGTTTCCAACATTTCTTTGGTGATACCTAAAAATGCGCACATGACCATACGGTCTAAACGGGTGCGGGCGTAGCGCTTGGATTTGGTGGCGGTGAGGATTTCCTCCAGGGTGGCGCAGCTGCGGACACTGTGCATAAGCTTTCGCCACAGACCCTCTGAGCCATAGGGCAGGGCTTCAAATTCTGCGTCTGTCATGGTGCGAAGCCTTGCCAGAACGGCGCTTTCGCCCAGCGGCAGGCTGTGAACGGCTGCATCTTTAAATATATCCCATGCAGCTTCGGGTATACACGATTTCCAATCGTGCTTGCCTGCGATCAATTCACGGACAGCGGTTGCGGAGGGATTGGTAGGGTCGGGAAGTTTATTGTGATAGCTGCCCACCCTGCGGATGGGCGCAGGCTTCATGCTGCTGTGCTGAGAAAGGATCGCCTTGCAGTATTCCACTGCCAGAATGTCGTTGGGATTTTCTAGCAAGGATGCATCGGCGCCCAGAGCTTCCATTGCTGCCTGCCGTGCGGCAGGAAAGGAAAGCCCGCTGTCCAGCTGCGCACGCAGCGCATGAGAAAATTCTGGGGAGAGCAGCATTTCGGCGGTCTGCATAAGAGACTGCACAGTTCCGGTTTCTGAGCCGAAGCTCAATTCGTCGCAAAATCCGGAAAGAATCCGGACACCCCCTGCGGCAAAGCCCTCTGCCGAGGAAAGGGCGTAGGTAACCGGCAGCTCCAGCACCAGATCTGCCCCGCCGAGGATCGCCGCTTTGGCACGGAGGGACTTGTCGAAAATCGCCGGCGCGCCCCGCTGGACAAAGCTGCCGCTCATAAGGCATACAACGGCGCTTCCGGTGCTGCGAATGTGATCGATCTGCTTTTTGTGACCGTTGTGCAAGGGGTTGTACTCGCAGATAATGCCTGTTACTTTCAAAAAAATCCCTCCTTTTGTGAAAAATTTTCCTTTCAGGGGTTGAGAAATCCGGAAAAGTATTATAGAATAGACCAAGTTATGGCTATCATACCACATGTAGCGAAAAAAGAAAACATTTTTTTAGGAGGCAATCCCAGATGAACATTTTGATTATCAATGCCGGCAGCTCCTCTTTGAAGTATCAGCTGATGAACCCCGAGACCGGTGAGGTTTCCGCAAAGGGTCTGTGCGAGCGTATCGGCATCGACGGGCGTCTGAACCACAAGGTCGGCGAGAACAAGGTCGTGAAGGACATTCCCATGCCCACCCATTCCGAGGCTATTGCTGCCACGCTGGACATCCTGGTGGATCCCGTTGACGGCGTTATCAAGAGCGTTGAGGAGATCGATGCTGTCGGTCACCGTGTTCTGCACGGCGGCATGGAATTCTTTGATTCCTGCATCATCAACGAAGAGGTCATCAAGGCCATTGAAAAGTGCATTCCCCTTGGCCCTCTGCACAACCCCGCTAACCTGATGGGTATCCGTGCATGCCAGGCTGTTATGCCCACCACTCCCCAGGTCGCTGTTTTCGACACCGCTTTCCATATGACCATGCCTCCCAAGGCTTATCGCTACGCGATCCCCACCGAGTACTACGAAAACGATTCCATCCGCCGCTATGGCTTCCACGGTACTTCCCACAAGTATGTGGCAAAGCGCACCGCTGAGCTGGTGGGCAAGAAGGAATTCAAGATGGTCAACTGCCATCTGGGCAACGGCTCTTCCATGTCCGCTGTGCGCGACGGCAAGTGCCAGGATACCACCATGGGTCTGACTCCTCTGGCAGGCGTCCCCATGGGCACCCGCTCCGGCGATATCGACGCAGCTGTTGTGCAGTTTATCTGCAACAAGTACGGCATGAGCGTTGACGAGTGCCTGAACATGCTCAACAAGAAGTCCGGCATGCTGGCCCTGTCCGGCGTTTCTTCCGACTTCCGTGACCTGGAAGACGGCGCAAAGAACGGCAATGAGGATTGCACTTTGGCCCGTGACAAGTTCTGCTACGAGGTTGCCAAGTATGTTGGCGCATATGCAGCTGCCCTCAACGGCATCGACGTGCTGACCTTCACCGCAGGTGTGGGCGAAAACGACGTCAATGTCCGTGCAGCCGTCTGTGAGTACCTGGGCTTCATGGGCGTTAAGATCGATCCTGAGCTGAACGCAAAGCGCGGCAAGGAAATGATGATCTCTACTCCCGACTCCAAGGTTCAGGTCTGGGTCGTTCCCACCAACGAAGAGCTGATGATCGCTCAGGACACTGCTGAGCTGGTCAATGCCACAAAGTAAGAATCTAACACAACGAGCCGCCGCATTTGCGGCGGCTCTGTTACTTAAAGGAGAATCATATGACACCGGTTGTTGAACGTTTTTTGCGATATGTTAGCTTTGACACCAAATCCGACGAAGCATCCGAAACCTGTCCCTCTACCGAGAAGCAGAAGCTTTTGGGTGCTGCGCTGGTGAAGGAGATGCTGGAAATGGGCATCGAGGATGCCCGCATGGATGAAAACGGCTACGTTTACGGCACGATTCCCGGCGATCCCAAGCTGCCTACCATTGGACTGATCGCTCACATGGATACCTCTCCGGATGCCTCCGGTGAAAACGTACAGGCAAAACTGGTAGCCTATAGCGGCGGAGATATTTGTCTGAATGAAAAAGAGGGAATCTGGCTGCGGGAGAAAGATTTTCCGTCTTTGAAAAGGCATCATGGAAAGCATTTGATCGTCACTGACGGCACCACACTTTTGGGCGCCGACGATAAGGCCGGCGTTGCTGAGATCATGACCGCTGCGGAATTTTTGCTTCGGACAAAAATGAACCACGCCACCTTGAAGATCGGCTTCACGCCGGATGAAGAAATCGGCAGAGGCGCAGACCTGTTTGATGTAAAGCGCTTCGGCGCAGACTATGCCTACACCGTTGATGGCGGCGGATTGGGCGAGCTGGAGTATGAGAATTTCAATGCTGCCGCCGCATCCGTTACTGTTTTCGGAACAAATATACACCCCGGTTCAGCAAAGAATAAAATGAAAAACGCCATGACTATGGCCATGGAATTCCACAGCCTGCTGCCTGCGGATCAAGTGCCCGAAAAAACCGAGGGATACGAGGGCTTTTTCCACTTGACCAGCATGGATGGCTGTGTAGAAGATGCTACCCTGCGCTATATTATCCGTGATCACGATATGGAAAAGTTCGAAGAAAAAAAGCGTATTTTCCACGAAGCAGGGAAGACCATGCGGGAAAAATACGGCGAAGATACCTTTATTACCATCACGCAAGACAGTTATTTCAACATGAAAGAGCAGATCCTGCCCCATATTGAGATCGTGCACCGGGCAGAAAAAGTCATGAAAGAAAAGGGCATTACGCCGGTGATCGTTCCCATCCGGGGCGGCACAGACGGCGCACGGCTTTCTTATGAAGGCCTGCCTTGTCCCAACCTTTGCACCGGCGGCGAGAATTTCCACGGAAGATTCGAATATATCCCGGCAGAGGATATGGACAAATGCGTGGAGCTGCTGATTGGCCTGTTGACAACATTTTAAAGAATATAAAAGAGCCACCGGCTTTCGCCGGTGGCTTAATTTTATTGGAGATTAGTCCTTGTACATCTCGACCAGCTTCAGCAGGTGCTCGTAACGCTCCTTGGCGGCAGCTTCGTTGCGGGCAAACAGCTCGGTAGCACGCTCGGGGAACTCACGGGTCAGACGGCTGTAACGAGCCTCGTTCATCAGGAACTCCTGATAACCGT
>JAZQJO010000040.1:0-35474 GCA_045541695.1 Faecousia sp. | reverse complement strand
CTTAAATTTTAGGAGGATTATTATCATGGCTAGTGAAAAAGTCACTGCTCTCGTTGAGGAAGTTAAGGGTCTGACCGTTCTGGAGCTGTCCGAGCTGGTCCACACCCTGGAAGAAGTTTTCGGCGTTTCCGCCGCTGCTGCTGCTGTTGCTGCTCCCGCTGCTGGTGCTGCTACTGAGGCTGCTGAAGAGAAGACCGAGTTCGACGTCATTCTGAAGTCTGCCGGCGCTTCCAAGCTGAACGTTATCAAGGTCGTTCGTGCCGCTACCGGTCTGGGCCTGAAGGAAGCTAAGGATCTGGTTGACAACGCTCCCAAGACCCTGAAGGAAGCTATCTCCAAGGAAGATGCTGAGAAGCTGGTCGCTGAGCTGAAGGAAGCCGGCGCTGAGGCTGAGCTGAAGTAATTCAGTTTACACAAATAGAAACAGCCGCCTTTCTTTGGCGGCTGTTTTTCTCATCTTGGGAGGTTACCATATGGAAACCGTCTTGCAATTCATTCGCAATTTGATCCCTGAAGGCTTCGACGTGGCCACATTTACCCGTACGGCATTGATCGTCTGTATCGGCGTTCTGGCGGTTGCCGCTGCCGGACGTCTTATGTTTGGCAAGCGTTCGGTGCTCAGCAGCGCTGTTTCTTCCGCCATCAGTATTCTTTTTATATACGCCGTAACGATCGTTGTCTACAGCACCGGTGTAAATCTGTCGCAGCTGCTTTCTCCCCTGCCCTTTGTAACGCTGTCAGGTGAATATCTCACGCTGTTTCTCTTTAAAGGAACACACTATACGCTCAGTTGCGGTCAGCTTGTCAGCATGATCATTCTTGCCTTTCTGACAAATCTGGCAAACGACTGGCTGCCAAAGGGCAAAAAGCTGTTGAGCTGGTTTTTCTTTCGATGCCTGTCCGTGCTGTTGGCTATGGTGCTGCATTTGATCGTCACTGCGGTTTTGAACAGATTTCTGCCTCAGGGTCTGCTTCTTTATGCGCCTGCGATTTTGCTGTGTCTTTTGGTGCTGATGATGGCAGTTGGCTCGATGAAATTTCTTGTGGGCATACTGCTGACTGCGGTAAACCCGGTAATTGCCGTGCTGTACACCTTCTTCTTTGCTAACGTTGTTGGCAAGGCGCTGACAAAGGCCGTTCTTACTACCGCAATCATTGCGGGTATTGTTTATTTGCTGAATATCCTCGGCATATCTGCGATCTATATAGGCGCCTCAGTCTTGGTTGCCTATATTCCTCTGCTGATCTTGCTTTTGATCCTCTGGTGGGTCGCAGGCCGTATTTTCTAAACCAAAAGCCGCCCATAGGGCGGCTACGCATAAGGATGTTTCCTATGTAGGGGCGATTCATGAATCGCCCGCTGTTTGAATCTATTATAGGGCTGAGGCTTTGCTCCCACTGCCATTGATGGTAGAATAAAAACACCGACAAAACTTGAATATGTGGAGATGCAAACGAAATGGATATTTCTTTCAAGTCAGGCAATGAGAAATTTAACTACAGAGTGTGTGCTATGATGATTTCTGAAGGCAAAATCTTGGCAATGCACGATGAACGGTCACCGTATTACTATTTACCCGGCGGTAGAGTTGAAATTGGTGAAACTGCAGAAAATGCTGTAATTAGAGAGGTTCAAGAAGAATTGGGCGTTACACCCAAGATTGCCCGTCCTCTTTGGTTAAATCAGGCGTTTTTTACTGAAGATATCGATAATCTCCATTACCACGAACTTTGTATTTACTTCTTAATGGATATAGCAGATACAGATTTATTGGCAAGGGGCAAAAAATTTACAGCAAACGAAGGTCATCGTACACATACTTTCGAATGGTTGGAGTTTGGCAGATTAAAGGATGAATATTTTTATCCACTATTCTTAAAAAAGGATATTTTCAATCTTCCTAATGTGTTTACAATTCGTACGGAAATTGAGTGACAGAGCAAAACAAAAATCGCCAAACAGTTAACCGCAGCACCTTGAGTGGGTGCTGCGGTTGCTATTTTGTATGGGGTTGGCGGGCGATTCGTGAATCGCCCCTACGATAACTTTTAATCAAGGGGGTGCCCTGTGGGCGGTTTTTTACATCTATTAGATATTCTGCACAGCTTCCACTGCACTGCTAAGCGCAGCTGTATCCACCGTCTCCATAAGGCCGGCATCAAATGCTTCCGCAACCTTCGGATCGATAGGTAGCCGCGCCAAAATCGGCAGCTGGAACTTTGCAGCCACATCGTCCAGATGGCTCTTGCCGAACACCTCAATTTTCTTGCCACAATCGGGACAAGTGAGGTAGCTATAGTTCTCCACGAAGCCCAGCACGGGCACGTGCATCATATTTGCCATTTTCACAGCCTTGCTGACAATCATACTGACCAGATCCTGGGGGCTGGTGACGATGATAATGCCGTCCACAGGAATGCTTTGGAACACGGTCAAAGGCACGTCACCGGTTCCGGGAGGCATGTCCACGAACATATAGTCCACATCTTCCCAGATTACATCTGTCCAGAACTGCTTCACTGCGCCTGCAATGACAGGACCGCGCCATACAACAGGATCTGCCGGATTATCCAGCAGCAGATTGATGGACATGACCTGAATGCCACCCCGGCTGAGCGCAGGATAGATGCCCTCTTCGCTGGCACCGGCGCATTCAGTAACACCAAAGGCCGTAGGTGCGGAAGGACCGGTGATATCGGCATCCAAAACGGCAGATCGCTTACCCTGGCGAGCCATGGCAACAGCCAGCATGGATGTGACGGTGGATTTGCCCACACCGCCCTTGCCGGAAACAACGGCGATCACCTTTTTAACATTGGATTTGGGATTCAGCTTCGCCAGCAGGCTCTCCTGCTTGCGATCGCCGCAATCGCTGCTGCAGCTGCTGCAATTACCATTACAGGAACTCATTACATACACTCCTTCGAGATTATCTTACCGTATTATAGACCCGTCATCCGAGCATGTCAAGCTGTCAATCCTTGCTGATCAGGAAAATGCGCTCGGCAAATCCACCCCGGACAGCATGTTTGTGCTGATAGATTTCCATCAGTTTTTCCCGGGAGCAACCAAGCTGGTCGGCCAGGGCAAAAACCACCTCCAGAATATCGGCCAATTCCTCGGCATTCTTGTCGGTGTGAAACTCCGCTACTTCCTCGTCCAGCTTTTGCTCCAACAATGCTGCGTATTCATCATCGGAAAGCCTGCGGATGTGCGGTATTTCTCCGTTTTCTTCGATAATGGCCGGGATCTTATCCCTGACAAGCTTATTGTAAACCGTCATCCCTGCGCAGCCTCCCATTGCTCCATAAGGTCCATCAGCACGGACTCTGCTTCCTCTTTCTCGTTGAGCAGTCTGGTCAGCTCCTGATAATTCGCGGCGGCAGCTTCGATCTTTGGATCAAACGCCGCAACCACCTGCTCCTGCTTTTCGATTTCCCGCTCCAGCCTGCGGATCAGCTTTTCCGTTTCTTTCGTGCCGCTCTTAGGCTTTTCTTTCTTCACTTGCGGCGGGGCTGTGACAACCGGCTTCGCCGCAGCTTCATGCTCCAAAATAGAACGATATTTGGCGTAGCCGCAGTGAAAATCCCGGATCTGCCCGTCTTCCAAAAGCCAGATCCGCTCAGCAAACTTCTCAATAAAATACCGGTCGTGGGACACGAACAGCAAAACGCCCTCAAACTCCTCAATGGCAGCTTCCACCCATTCCCGGGAATCGATGTCAAGGTGGTTGGTCGGCTCGTCGAGAATCAAAAGGTTAATCTTCTCGTCCATGAGCATGCAAAGTCTCAGGCGGCTCTGCTCGCCACCGGAGAGGCTTCCCACACTTTTGAATACATCTTCACCCTGAAACAAAAATGCGCCCAGCCGGTCACGTGCGGTCTGAGGAGTGCAGTTTTTTTCATAGAGCATAGTGTCGTAAAGGCTGCGCTCAGGGTGAGCAAAATGAATGATCTGGGGCAGGTATCCCCATTTTACCGTCGGGCCGAACTGGATCTTGCCGTCGCAATCCTCTTCACCCAAAAGGCACTTGATAAATGTGGATTTGCCGGTGCCGTTGTCGCCCAGCAGGGCGATCCGCTCCTTACCCTCCACGTTCAGCTCCACATTGGAAAACAGCGTGCGCTCTCCAAAGGATTTGCTGACATTCTTCATTTTAAACACCACATCGCCGGAGAACGCCTTCTCGCTGAAGGTAGCGCTCATTTTCTTTCCGGTCTTGGGTTTCTCCGTCTTCTTAATGCGGTCCATTCTGTGCTGAATGGACATGGCACGGCGGTAAAGGGTGCGGTTGTTGATGCCCCAGCCCTTCATTCGCTCCACGGTGAAGCCCAACTGCTTCAGCTTAGCCTGCTCCTGTTCATACTGCTTCAGCTGCAGATTAAACCGGGCCTGTTTCTCTTCGATGTAGAACGAATAGTTGCCGGAGTAGAACTCACAGTGGCCGTCCACGATCTCAATGACCCGGTCTGTCACCCGGTCAAGGAAATAGCGGTCGTGGGAAATGGTCAGCACCGTGCCTTTAAAGGCATTGATATATGCTTCCAGCCATTCCACGCTGCGCAGATCCAAATGGTTCGTCGGCTCGTCCAGCAGCAGAATATCCGTTTTCTCCAACAGCAGGCGGGCAAGATTGACCCGGGTCTTTTCGCCGCCGGAAAGGCTGTCAAATTCCTGTGTCCGCTGCGAAGGCGTAATACCAAGGCCGTTGCAGACCTTGTCCACATCCACATCCATCTCATAACCGCCGCCGGATTGGAAGCGGTTGGACAGGCTGTCATATTCCCGAAGCTGCTCCGGCGTAGCGCCTGCGGACATGGCCTTTTCAAGAGTTTCCATCTTCTGTCGGATCCGCACAAGGTCTTTGTAGGCAAAGCGCAGAACATCCTCCACCGTGAATCCTGCCGGAAAATGTGGAATCTGCGAGATCAGGCCCAACCGCTTGTTGGGATTGACATAGACCTCGCCCTCGTCATAATCCATTTCGCCGGTGAGGATCTTAAAGAGTGTTGTTTTTCCACAGCCGTTGCGGCCGAGGATCGCCACGCACTCCCCTTCCTGCACCTCAAAGCTGAGACCGTCCAGGAGATTCTCACCGATGACGAAAAACTTTGTTAAGTTTTTAACCTGAATATCAACCATGGTTTTACTCCAAAGATCTGACGATCTCCTTCAATTCTTCCAAACTCGTCAGTAAATTCAATGCCTGCAGCATGGCGTTTGCGCTCATGTGGGCAGGAAGCGAAAGCTTTTTTAGAAGCTTTGCACGCATCAAGCTGCTGTCTTTTCCTCCAGAGAGCCCCAGTTCCGCCAGATCCTGCTTTGTGATCCCGTCGGGCGCAGTTTTTCCACTCCCTTCAAAGGTCGCTCCTGCACGCTCCAGCGCCTCCAGAATGATCTGGGGCGTCATGCCCTCAACACCCAGCTTCCCCTCTTTTCCCGGCGAAGTCTTTCGCTTTTCCTTGCCTGGAATATCCGGGATATAGGCATGCTTCAAAAACCGGGCATCTATGGCGCTTTTGATGTGGTTGCGGATCACGAAGCCTGCGCCGTCGGAATCGGTAAACACGATCAACCCCTGTTTTTCCGCTATTCGCCGCAGCAGAGCAAGCTGCTCCTTGTCTTTAAAAATCCGAAAACCGGAGGTTTCAAAGATAGGCGCATCCACGATCTGTGACAAGGTATTCTTATCATAACGTCCTTCCACCAGAATGGCCTCCCGGATCTTAACCATTTCGGGCCTCCTGCGCAAGCTGCAACACCAGCAGCTCCAAAAGCCGCTGCGGCGTATCAAACGACGTTTTCATTTTGTTATCCGTTTCCAGCACCAGCTCCGCTGCCTTGCAGCAGAAGGATGCGCTGAATCGTCTGGCAGACTCCATAGTTTTGCGGGCGGCATAGTCGCCCATAGCATACATCTTCATTAGCTCACCGGAGTTTTTGCCGTTATCCAGCAGCACCCTGGCTGCTGCGACTCTGCGCAGATGCCCGCCCACAGCGCCAAGGATCGCAATCGGCTCTTGCTGCATTTTCATCAGCTGGTCCAGCTTCAGCAGCGCAGCGGCGAAATTCCCCTGTCCCAGAAGGTCGGTCATCTGAAATACTACGGCGTCCAAAATAGGCTCGGTCACCGCATCAATATCACTTTTCTTGATCTCCTCAGTACCGGAATATGCGCAGATCTTATCGATCTCGCTGCCAAGCGCCGTCATGGTGCCGCCGGTGATCTCGATCAGATAGGCGCACAGATTTGCAGAGATCCGCTTATTCTTTGCGGCAAAATGACGGGTGATCCATGCGATCAAGTCCGCCTGGCTCTGCTTTGCAAATTCCACCACCGCAGCGCAGCTGTCCACAGCCTCCCACAGCTTCTTTTGCCGCTTGTCGGGCTTCCATTCCACCGTAGAATAGGTAAAGACAACGCAGCACCACTCCGGAATATCCGAAAGGATCTCTGCCATTTTGGTGCGGGCATCCTCCGGCAGCTTAAACAGATCCACATCGTCCACCTGCACCATGGTGCATTCTGCCATGACCGGCAGACCCTCCACAGCATCGGCAAAAACCTGCACATCAAAGGTTTCGTTGGTCAGGCGGTGGAAGTTAAAGGACTCTGTAAGCTCCTCGATCCGCTGCTTTTTCAGTTTTTCAAGGTAGTAGCGCAGAAGATATGCTTCTTCTCCGTAAAAGAAATACAGCTTCTCGGCAGTTTTCGCTTTCAGCGCAGCCTTCAGCCGGGTCAATGCGCCGGTGTCAACTGATTCCTTTGCCACGTTCTTCACCCCCTGAAAATGATACAACCATCCCGGTCCGTCCGGTAAATCTCACATCCGTATTTGCTAAGCCGGTCCAGTACCGCCTGGGCAGGATGTCCGTAGGAATTGTCTGCGCCCACGGAAATCACAGCATACTCCGGCCTAAGGGTACTTAAGAGCAATTCTGAGGTGGAATGGGCTGAGCCATGATGACCTGCAACCAGCACCTCAATATCCGGGAGCACATGCCGCTTCAAGAGCACACGTTCTCCCTGCTGCCCTCTGTCACCTGTAATCAGTATATCACATTTTTCCGCCCGGAACAAGATACACATACTGCTTTCGTTTCCGGAATTATAAGATTCCGGTGCGTAAAGTGTGATCTCGCTGTCGCCAAACCGCAAAACCGTATCCTTTTGCACCATGGTGACCGTGGCAGCGGTCTTTTCCAGTATGCCCGCTGCTTCTGTTTTCGCTTCTATCGTATCGGGCAGGAACAATGCTTGCGTGTCCACTCTTGTAAGAAGATGTGGAAGTCCGCCGGCATGGTCAGCATCATAATGGGTAATAAACACACCGTCCAGCTTGGTAATGCCTTGCGACAAGAGGGTCTCCGCAGCGATATTGGCTGCCTCTTCCTCGTAATCGCCGCCGCAATCCACCATAAATGTTCTGCCTTCGCTTTGGAACAGAATACATTGTCCCTGTCCCACATTCAGCACCGTTACCCTGTAATTATCCAGCTTCGGTTCAACACAGGACACGGTCACAGCCAGCACCAAGCCTGCAAGCACCGCCGAAGCAAATAAGCCAATCGGCTTGCGTTTCAGCATCAGGAAGATCGCCAGCAATACGTAGGTTACCACAAGCCAGATCACAATGTAAATGCTTTTGGTATAAACCGCTGCAAACGGAATTGCGGAAAGGTATTTTGCAACCGTAACCACATAGCGCATGGGCCATGCGATCACCCATGCGATCATTGCTGCAAGCGGCGCATAGAGAAAACCCATGGCGCAAACAGCGATGATCCCATAGAAAACGAAAGAGATCACCCACAGCGTCAGCAAATTCGTCAGCACGCTGACCAAGCTGACAGTTCCGAAATAATAGGCGCATAGCGGCATTGTCATAACCGTTGCACTGATGGTGATTGAAACCGAGCCTGCAAACCGACCGGCAAGCTTCGCTTTTCTTCCCTGCAGGCCGCCAAGACGTTTGGGATCCAGTATCCAGCCTTTGATTTTTCGGGAGAACAGTAGAATACCCACTATGGAGGATGCAGACAGCTGCAGGCTTACAGAAGTAATGGCAAGCGGATTCACCGCCAGCATCACAAGTACAGAAAAGGCAAGATCTGTGGGCGGGTCATATTCCCGGTAAACCAGGGTCGAAAGCATCATAAGAATGTACATAATGCATGCCCGATTCACAGACGGCGTAAAGCCAACGATGGCTGCAAACAGTACAAGCACCGTCACGCCAACCAAAGCGGTCAGCCAACGCCGGCGGAAAGTCAAAAAACTGATCAGTCCGTAGAGGATCGAAATATGTAGTCCAGAGACCGCAATGACATGGCTGATACCGCTGATCTTAAAGGCTGTTTCGGTTTCATAATCCATATCGGTCTTATCGCCCAGAAGCAAGCCCTTGGCGAATGCAGCCACATCAGCGGGAAACAGTTGGTTTATATTCTCTTTCAGCTGTGCCCGCCAGATGGCCGGATAGTGATAAAAGCTCAGGTATTCGCCGGGGTATATCCTGCACTCACCCTTTTGGCCAGCGGTCAGGAAAATGCCTTTGCCACGGTATTGCGGCGCAACATCATCACCGCCGTCAGCTGTAAAGCGCAGGCGGAATGTGCCGTGGATCAAATCACCGGGCGCAACGTCGTCTGTATTATTGAGAAACAAGCGGACACTGTAAGGCTTATTGTCAATATACGTGATACCCTCCGTGCTGCAGCCGTAGGCAGTTTCCCAGCTGTAATCCGATGCAACGATCAGCAGCTCATGGGTCTGGCCGTCTTTAGTGCGGACGTTTTGCAGATAAGTAGCATCAAAAACACAAAATGCCGCAAATCCTATGGCTGCACCCAGCAGCAGCGCCGCTGCAATGCGCAATGGACGCAGCCACCGCATCGCCACAAAGCAGCCCGTGCTTAAAGTAAGAGCGCCCAGAGCCAGCCACAGGAAATACGGGCAATAGAAATAAGCGCAGACAAAACAGGCTGCGCTGAATCCCAGAGTAAACCAAACCAGCTTTCGCATGGAGAGCATTCCTTTCGAAAGGGCGTCGCCATTCAGGCGACGCCCAAACAATTACTTCAACTTGGAAACAACAAAGTCATCTACAAGAGCCAGCGCATTGTCCACCTGGGTGGCATCCTTGCCGCCGCCCATAGCGCTGTCCGGCTTGCCGCCGCCGCTGCCTCCGCAGGCAGTACAGACAAGCTTCACAAGATCGCCGGCCTTCACACCACGGGCAACCGCTTCCTTGCCGCAGACCGCCAGGAAGGTGATCTTTTCGCCATTCACGCTGGCAAGCACAGCAACCACATTGGGGTCTTTATCCCGGAGCAGATCGCCCATCTGGCGCAGCTTACCGGTATCCGGCTCGGATACGGTGGCTGTCAAGACCTTGAGGCCCTCGATGTTATGGGCGCTGAAGAGGAATCTGTCCACTTCGCCGGAAGCTTCCTTTGCCTTGAAGGACTCGATAGCCTTCTTCAGATTCTTGATCTCCTCGATCTGGCTTTCCAGCTTGGAAGCCAGATCGGCAGGCTTTGTTTTAAGGATAGCGCAGGCATTGTACACACGCTGACGGGACAGCTCCATCTCAGCCAGACAAGCCTTGCCGGTAATGGCCTCGATACGGCGCACGCCGGAAGCAACGGAGCTCTCACTCTCAATGCGGAACGGGCCGATCTTTGCGGTATTGTCCAAATGGGTACCGCCGCACAGCTCCACAGAATAACCGCCCATGTTGACAACACGGACAGTATTGCCGTACTTTTCGCTGAACAGCGCAGTTGCGCCCAAAGCCTTGGCTTCATCCAGCGGCATCTCACGAATATCCACAGGATAGCCTTCCAAAGAAGCGCTCTGGACAAGGGCGTCCACCTTTGCCAATTCTTCTGCTGTCATGGCAGAATAGTGCGTAAAGTCGAAACGCAGATGGTCCGGCTCAACCAAAGAGCCTGCCTGATGAACATGGTCGCCCAGCACAGCGGTCAATGCTTTTTGCAGCAGATGGGTTGCGCTGTGAGCACGCATGATGGCCTTGCGGCGCTCCACGTCAATAGAAGCCAAAACGATATCGTCAACTTTGATATTGCCGCTGCTCATGTGACCGTAGTGCAGATACTTTCCGCTCTTGTCTTTCTGCACGTTGTTGACCTTGAATCGGCTTTCGCCCACCAGGATCACGCCATGATCAGCCACCTGGCCACCCATTTCGGCATAGAAAGGTGTCTTATCCAGTACCACAATGCCGTCCTCGCCGCCGGCGATGGAGCCTGCGACCTCCTCACCGACACAAACTGCCAGTACCTTTGCTTCACAGTTGAAGCAATCGTAGCCGACAAATGTGGTGGGCGTGCTGTCGAGTCCCAGGTCGATGCCGGACCATGCCAGGTCGCCCAAAGCCTTCCGAGCCTCACGGGCGCGGACTCTCTGCTCTTCACGGCAGGCTGTAAACTTGTCCATATCCAGCGTCAGGCCCTCGTCTTCCAGCATTTCCACAGTCAGATCCACGGGGAAACCGTAGGTATCGGAAAGCAGGAATGCGTCTGCGCCGGAGAACACGGTCTGCCCTGCTGCCTTATGCTCAGCCAGCTTAGTGGCAAATATATTCATACCGGTATCGATTGTGCGGGCAAAATTCTCTTCTTCCACCTTAACGATCTTGGTAATATAATCACAGCGCTCCTGCAGATAGGTATAGTGGGAAGCATTCTCCTTGACCACTGTTCCGACAACCTCATACAGGAAAGGTCTATTGACACCCAGCAGCTTTCCGTGCCGGGCAGCACGGCGAAGCAGGCGACGCAGAACGTAGCCACGGCCTTCGTTGCTGGGCAGAACGCCGTCAGCGATCATAAAGGTAGACGCACGGATATGGTCCGTGATAACACGCAGGCTGATGTCGGTTTTCTCGCTCTGGCCGTAAGATGCGCCGGTGATGGCGGTGACGTGGTTGGTAATGTTCATTACGGTATCCACGTCGAACAGAGAATTCACATTCTGGCAAACCACAGCCAGACGCTCCAGGCCCATGCCGGTATCGATATTTTTTTGCACCAGTTCGGTATAGTTGCCGTTGCCGTCATTGTCGAACTGGGAGAAAACGTTGTTCCAAACTTCCATAAACCGGTCGCAATCGCAGCCGGGACGGCAATCCGGCTTTCCGCAGCCGTATTCCTCACCACGGTCATAGTGGATCTCGCTGCACGGACCGCAAGGGCCGGCGCCATGCTCCCAGAAATTGTCCTTTTTACCCAGACGGGTCATTCTCTCTTCGGGAACGCCGATCTCCTTGGTCCAGATATCCCAAGCCTCGTCATCCTCCCGATAGACAGTGGGATAGATCCGCTCCTTTTCGAGGCCCACCCACTCGGGGCTGGTAAGGAATTCCCAGCTCCAGTTCAGCGCCTCACGCTTAAAGTAATTGCCAAAGGAGAAATTACCCAGCATTTCAAAATACGTGCCGTGGCGGGCAGTTTTGCCAATATTTTCAATATCGCCAGTACGGATACACTTCTGGCAGGTGCAAATACGGCGGCGAGGCGGCTCCACCTCACCCTTAAAATAGGGCTTCATGGGGGCCATGCCGGAGTTGATCAGAAGCAGCGACTGGTCGTTCTGAGGAATCAAAGAAAAACTGGGCAGACGCAGATGCTCCTTCGTCTCAAAGAAAGACAAAAACTTCTCTCTCAGCTCGTTTACGCCATAAGGTTTGTGACTCATAATAATTACCTCCAAATTCATGAAAAAACACCTCGCCCCAAAATAGGGGCGAGGTTAATCGCGGTACCACCCTAATTCGCCGCAAAATGCGACATCTTAGCTGCTCTGTAACGGGAGCACCCGTCCCGGTCATCCCGGGCGACGCAGGAAGTGGCATACTGTTGCTTTCGTAAGGGTTCTCACCGATTCCCTCTCTCTGAAACGAAACACAAAAGCTTGGTTTCCGCAATGTCTTTGCACATATCGTGATTATTTTAGCACAAAAGGGCAAAATGTCAACCTAAAACAACGTTAAATGTTGCTTTCAAGCCATCTTTTCATTTCCAGTCTGCCCTCTTCGGTCATGGGAAAAACCTTTTCGCCTTCCATGGTGCTTTTTTCGTAGCACAGCAGGCCGTGCCAATATTCTACACGAATGCTGCTCTTTACAAAATCCACTTCCTTGGGATTCAGCTTCACCACCTGGGGCACCGCACGAAAACGGAGCATGCCGCAGGAGCCGGTGAAAATGTTGTCCATTGCAAAGGTGTGGAGCGTGGGAAGGAAAATATCTGCCATGGCTTATTCCTGTGTCAGCGCTTCCATCTCGTCCAGCAGCTCGCCGAACAGCTTCATAGCCTGGTCAACGGGCTCGGGAGAGGTCATGTCAACGCCGGCATCCTTCAGCAGGTCGATGGGGCTCTTAGAGCAGCCGCCGGACAGGAAATGGATATAATCCTTAACGGCAGGTTCTCCCTCTTTCAGAATGCGGCGGGACAGGGCGATGGCTGCGCTGTAACCGGTGGCATACTGGAAGACATAGTAGTTGTAATAGAAGTGGGGAATTCTGGCCCATTCCATGGCGATCTCGTCGTCGACCACCATGTCAGGTCCAAAATACATTTCGTTGAGTCTGCGGTACTCGTTGCACAGCGCCTCTGCGGTCAGGGTCTGGCCTTGCTGGATCATTCTGCCGATGTTCAGCTCAAACTCAGCAAACATGGTCTGGCGGAACAGAGTGCCCTTGAACTGCTCCAGGAAGTGGTTGATAAGATATGCCCGCTCCTGCTTGTCGGTGGTCTTACCCAGCAGGTATTCCATCAGCAGCGCTTCGTTGCAGGTGGAAGCAACTTCCGCAACAAAAATGACATAGTTGGCGTCAATGGGATTCTGATACTTGTTGGAGTGGTAGGAATGCAGCGCATGGCCCATTTCGTGAGCCAGAGTGAACTGGCTGTCCAGCGTGCCGGAATAGTTCAGCAGGACGTAGGGATGGACGGAAGCACCGGCGGAATAAGCGCCGCTGCGCTTGCCCTCATTCTGATACACATCGATCCAGCGGTTGTCAAAGCCTTCCTTCAGGATCTTGCGGTAGTCTTCGCCCAGAGGTGCCATAGCGTCATAAACGGTCTGCTTGGCATCAGCAAAGGCGATCTTCTTGTCCACGTCAGCGATCAGCGGCGCATAGACGTCATAGAAATGCAGCTCATCCACGCCCAGCAGCTTCTTGCGCAGGCAGACGTAACGATGCATTTTGTCCATGTTCTGGTGGACTGCTTCGATCAGGTTCAGATACACAGAGGTGGGCACGTTGGTGCGGTCCAAAGATGCGTCCAAAGTGGACGGATACTTCCGTGCATCGGCAAAGAACTTCAGCTGTTTGCCCTGGGCATTGAGCACAGCGGCGGCCGTATTCTTGAAGCTGCCAAAGGTGTGATACAGGTTTTCGTATGCGCTTTTGCGAAGCGCACGGTCGGGACTCTCCTCACAGGCAACGAAAGTTCCCTGACTGAGGGGATGCTTCTGGCCCTTGGAGTCCACGGCGTCGGGGAAAGAGATATCAGCGTCGGCAAATGCGCCGTAGATGGTGTCGGGCGCCTGGGACATCTCACCGGCGGAAGCCAGCAGTTTTTCCTCAGCAGGAGAAAGAATATGCTCCTTGCGGCGGCGCATGTCGGTCAGGTAACGGCGGTAGCGCTCCAGGCCCGGCTCAGCGGCATAGAAAGCGTCCAGCTGCTCGTCGGTGATATCCATGATCTCCGGAGTCTCAAAGCTGGTAGCAGCCTGCAGCGCCACTACGGCGGACATAAAGCTACCGACCATGGCCTGATACTTGGAAACACGGGTATCCTCATCAGATTTGCGCATACAGTAGTTGGCAAGCAGCTCGCCCTTGGCATCCACTTGCTCCATCTTTGTCAGATACTCGCACAGCACCTTTCCGCTCTCGCCCAAACGTCCGGCGTAACCGGCCAAAACCTTTGTATCCTCGGAAATGGTAGCCATTTCCTGCTCCCAGGCGTCGTCGCTGGGGTACAGGTCCTCGATCGCCCACTTATCCTCCGGGGCGATCTCACTGCGCTGCGGGATCTTCTTGATTTGCTCCATGGTGTTCCTCCTAAACTTGTAATTTGCGTTTATTATATCATTCCCAAGAGTAAAAAGCAATCCTTGCATTTCACAGAAATATGTGCTACATTATTACCCGGTGATTTAAATGAAGGATAAACTGCAAGGCAGCGCACTTCTGCTGCTGACAACGCTCATTTGGGGCGCTTCTTTTGTGGCCCAGAGTGTAGGCATGGATCATGTCGGTCCTTACACCTTTCAGGCTGTCAGATGCGCCATGGCTGTCATTGGTCTTTTGCCAATCATCTTTTTGCTCGACCTGAAAAAGAAGGACGGCAAAAATTACATAACCAGATTCCTTGACAAGGAACTGCTGCTGGCCGGCATTCTGTGCGGCATTCCCCTGTTTGCGGCTACCAACCTGCAGCAAGTGGCTCTGCAATACACCGATGCAGGAAAATCCGCATTTCTTACCTCTATGTACATCGTCTTTACGCCGATTATCGGTCTTTTCTTCGGACGCAAAATCACGGTCATGGTGCCCATCAGCGTGGCGATTGCCGTAGGCGGCCTTTATTGTATGAGCTTTGTAGGGGTTGCGGCCATCAATCAGGGCGACCTGCTCCTGCTTGGCAGCGCTGTTTGCTTCGGCTTCCAGATCTCCATGGTTGACCGCTTTGCCTCCCATGTGGACGGATTACGCCTCAATTGCCTGCAAGCAATAGTCTGCACCGCACTGTCTGCCGCTGTCATGCTGTTTACGGAGACCCCTACCCTTTCCGGCATCCGGGGTGCGCTGATTCCTCTGAGCTATTCCGGTTTTCTGTCCATGGGCATCGCCTACTGGTTGCAAATCATGGGACAGAAAAAGCTGCCCGCAACCCCCGCCGCGCTGATCATGAGTATGGAATCCGTATTTGCGACTATTTTTGGAATGCTGCTACTGAATGAAAGGCTCTCAAGCTGGGAAGCCGCCGGCTGCGTGTTGATGTTTATTGCCGTTATCCTCTCCCAGATTCCCTTCCCCCAGAAAAAGAAAGAAACCGTAAAACAATAAAGGCAAGTTTACAAATAGATAGTATCGAGGTAAAGATAATGGATTGCATATTCTGCAAAATAGTAAGCGGAGAAACGCCTGCTTTCAAAGTGTATGAGGATGAGCATACTTTGGTTATCATGGATATTGCTAAGGATGTGGATGGACACATGATTGCATTGCCCAAGAAGCATGTAAAATGCATTCTGGACTGCGACGAGCAAACCCTTGCCCGCTTGATGCTGTCGGTAAAAAAAGTCGCCAATCACTGTATTCATGATTGCGGGTATGATGGGGTGAACCTGCTGAACGCAAACGATGAGAGCGCGGGACAATCTGTGCCGCATTTTCATATTCACATTATCCCCAGAAAGAACGGCGACGGGATTGATGCTTGGCCCAAGTTCAACGGAGTGGATCATGAGATAGAAGAACTCTTCCAAATACTTAGGATTCGATGAACTTCTGTTTATGGAACAATTAACCGCAGCACCATTTATTTTGGTGCTGCGGTTATTTATTGAGGTCAGTGGGCGATTCGTGAATCGCCCCTACAATACAGGCAGCATCCCTATGCCGTGCCGACTACCAGGCTGCCTTTTTATTGCTTAAAACAAACTTACTTGACTAGTTTCAGGCAGGTCGCCGAAAGCGCCGCCGTCTTTGAGCATTTGGATGTGGGTCTTGGAGACCTTAGGACAAGCCAGGGCGAATTCCTCCACAGAGAGGAAGGTCTTCCCTTCCCGGCCGTTCATAATGTCCCACGCCGCATTTTCGCCAAGACCGGAGATGGACACAAAGGGCGGACGGATTTTCCCATCCTCTATCAGGAACTTTGTTGCGTGGCTCTTATAAATATCGATGGGCAGGAAATCAAATCCGCGCAAATAATACTCGTAGACAACTTCCAGTGTGGTCAGCAGATCTTCGTCCTTGGCAGTTGCTTCCTCGTTGCCGTCGATAGCGTCGATGTTTGCCTTGACCGCCTGTAAACCGCGGGTCATCAAATTGCTGTCGAAGCCGCCTTTTTGACTACGTCGGTAGAAATATGCCGCATAGAACGCCAGCGGATGATTGACCTTAAACCATGCAATGCGAAAGGCCATCATAACGTATGCCACCGCATGGGCCTTGGGGAACAGATACTTGATCTTCTTGCAGGAGCCGATGTACCAATCCGGCACGCCGGCCGCCTTCATTTCTTCCTCAGCACCCTCGGGCAGGCCTCTGCCCTTACGGACAGATTCCATGATTTTAAAGGCACGCTTATCCGGAATGCCGCAAGAGATCAGATAGATCATAATATCGTCACGGCAGCCGATGGTACCGTCCACAGTAGCCGTCTTCGAGGTGATCAGATCCCGGGCGTTGCCCAGCCACACGTCCGTGCCGTGGGTATAGCCGGAAATACGAACCAGGAAATCAAATTTTGTGGGCATGGTATCCAGCAAAACACCCCGTGTAAAGCGAGTATTGAACTCCGGCACGGCCACTGCGCCGGTGGGGCCCAGCAGCTTATCGTTTTCGTAGCCCAAAACCTTGGAGGATGTGAAAATAGACATGGTGTTCTTATCATCCAGCGGAATGGTTTTGGCGTCCACACCGGTCATGTCCTCCATCATGCGGATCATGGTGGGGTCATCGTGACCCAGCATGTCCAGCTTCAGCAGGTTTTCTTCCATGGCATGGTATTCAAAATGGGTTGTGATCTGGTCGGAATCCTCCGCATCCGCAGGGTGCTGCACCGGGCAGAAATCCCAGATCTCATTTTCCTGTGGGATAACCACAAGGCCGCCGGGATGCTGCCCGGTTGTCCGCTTGACGCCAACGCAGCCGGTAGCAAGACGGCTCATTTCCGCAGAAACAGCGGTCTTTCCCCGCTCTTCCAGATATTTCTTCACGTAGCCGAAGGCCGTCTTATCTGCCAGCGTACCGATGGTGCCTGCACGGAAAACGTGGGATTTTCCGAACATGTCGATACAGTAGGCATGGGCCTTTGCCTGGTATTCACCGGAGAAGTTCAGGTCGATATCCGGCACCTTATCGCCGCCGAAGCCGAGGAATGTTTCAAAGGGAATGTTAAAGCCGTCCTTCTTCAGCTGCGTGCCGCACTTGGGACACACCGCATCGGGAAGGTCAGCGCCGCAGTTGAACTCCTTAGGAACGTCCAGAATGGTATGTTTACACGCAGGATTCGGGCAGCGGTAATGCGGCGGGAAAGAATTGACCTCCGTAATACCAGACAAATACGCCACAATGGACGAGCCGACAGAGCCACGGGAGCCAACCAGATAGCCGTTTTCCAGAGAGTTCTGCACCAGCTTCTGGGCAGACATGTAGATCACGTCATAGTGACAGGAGATGATATCATGAAGCTCCGTTTCCACCCGGTCCACCATCAGCTGGGGCGGATTATCGCCATACAGATGGTGGAACTTGCCGTATACAAGAGATTTCAGGTCTTCCACAGAATTCTCGATAGACGGAGCAAACAGGTTATGAGGTACGGGGCGCACCGTTTCGCACATATCTGCGATCAGGTTGGTGTTGGTAACCACCACCTCATACGCCTTCTCCTCGCCCAGATAGCTGAATTCTCTCAGCATTTCGTCTGTGGTGCGGAAATACAAGGGATTCTCCCGGTCACAATCATCGTAATTCTGAGTCAGAATGTGGCGGAAGATCTCGTCCTCGGGATTGAGGAAATGCACGTCGCCTGTGGCAACCACAGGCTTACCCAGTTCCTGCCCCAAACGAACGACAGTACGGTTGTAGTTGCGAAGCTGCTCCACATCCTTCACCATACCCTTATCCAGCATAAACATATTGTTGGACAGGGGCTGAATCTCCAGAAAATCATAGAAAGAAGCTATGCGTCTGAGTTCACTGTCGCTCTTATTCTCCAGGATCGCCTGGAACAACTCGCCCGCTTCACAGGCAGAGCCAATGATCAGGCCCTCTCTCAGCTCCATCAGCGCAGACTTGGGAATACGGGGACGCTTCTTAAAATATTCCAGATTGGAAAGGGAGATCAGCTGATAGAGATTGCGCAGGCCCATCTGGTTCTTGGCAATCAAAATGATATGGTAAGGATACGGCACTGCAAAAATAACACCCTTGGAGCGCAGCTTCATCAGCTTCGTGTTAATACTCTGCAGATCGGTGATCCCCTTCTCTTCCAAAGCGGGGATCAGCTTCATGAAGATGAGGCCGCAAGTCATGGCATCATCCGCCGCACGGTGATGGTTGAAACTGGGCAGGCTCAAGGCCTTTGCCACCACGTCCAGCTTATACTTATTCAGCTGGGGCATCAGCTGTTGGGAAAGGGGCAGCGTGTCCAGCGCTGTCAGATCGTAAGTAAGTCCCAAACGGACGCAGGCCTGCCGAACAAAACCGGTATCGAATTTGGCATTGTGGGCGACCAGCGGACGATTACCCACAAACTCCAAAAATTCCGGCATGACCTGATCGATGGTGGGTGCGTCCCGGAGCATATCGTCAGTAATACCGGTCAGTTCCACGATCTTGGATTCCAGCTTCCGGCCGGGATTCACAAAGGTCTGGTACCGTGAGACCTCCTTGCCCTGCTGCATGATCACAGCGCCGATCTCAATGATCGTATCATTCTCCGGGGAAAGGCCTGTAGTTTCCAGGTCAAAGGCCACAAATTCATTCTCAAAGGTGGCGTTTTGCGTACCTCGAACGATCTGCCGATCATCCACATCGTTGACAAAGTAGCCCTCGCAGCCATAAAGCACCTTAATATTTTCATCCGTTCCGGCAACTTTTGCCTTAGAGGCAGCCTTCATGGCATCCGGGAACGAATGGGCGCAGCCATGATCTGTAATGGCAATGGCGCGGTGGCCCCACGCCGCTGCCTGCTTGATGGCCGCAGCGGTATCGGTCAGCGCATCCATATTGCTCATGTTGGTATGCAGGTGTAGCTCCACACGCTTTTCGCCCTCAGCAAGATCCTTCCGCTTGGGCATTGTGCCGGGCACAATGGAATTGGGATTGAGCACCATTTCACTGTCATACTTATCGATGACCATCTTGCCCTGTACCTTCACAACGCCGCCAAGCTCGATTCTTTCCAGAATCGGCTTTGCTTCAGCATTCTCCATGAATCGTTTCACACGGACAGAACCTGTGTTATCCGTGATGTCAAAGCTTATGACCCAGGCATTGCGCTTTTTCAGCTCACGGTGATTCACAGAGAACACCTTGCCCTCCACGATCACGTTGCTCATGTCCAGATTGAGTTCTTTCATGGCGACAGCATCGCCACGGATGTATTTGCCGTAAATCGGCTTGACAGATTGCGCTGCTTCTGCTCTTTTGACGATCGTTGGCATTTCCAAAGGAGCCTCCTGCCGCATTCTCTCCGTAGCGGCAAACAGCTCCTCCGCGTTCAGATCACGCCCTGTCTCGATCTCAATGGTAACATCCACGTTGAAACGCAGCTTCAGATACCGCTGCACCAGAGGCAGGCATTCTTCAAGCTCAGCCTTACCGTTTGACAGCAGCTTGATATGCAGCGTGTGATTGTCCCATGTCCAATCCGCACCTGCAAGGGCAGCTCTAGCCATGGCTTTCTGGCTGACGAAAATCTGCATCAGCTCTTCCGGCTCCACCTCAGTCAGCAGATGCTCGGGGTGAACTGCGTTGATTACGAAAAATTGGAGTTCATAAATTCTGCGGATATCTTGTTCGATCTGCACCAGCTGCCGCATGGTGATATATTCATCCGACTCGACGCACACACGCACCTCCCTGATCGCAGGGTCAATATCTGCAGCGGAAATGACCGCCCGGGACAGCAAAGTGCGCAGCTGCTCAGGCGGGTCATAATCCGAAAACATATTCAAAAAGAAGGTCTTTTCTCTCATATTTCTCCTTAAAGATTCTCTATTCGCTTCAAAAGCGCCGGTAGCAGCTGCGCATACGGCAGCTTTTCCACCTGCTCTCCTTTGACAAAAATCATACCAAAGCCATCGCCGCCGGCAATGCCGATATCCGCTTCTCTTGCTTCGCCCGGGCCGTTGACCACGCAGCCCATGACCGCAACGGTAATGGGCTTTTTGCAATTGGCCAGCGCTTCATCCACCTGATTTACAAGGCCGATCAGGTCGATTTGCGTTCGTCCGCAGGTGGGACATGAAATAATGTTCACGCCCTCTTTACGCAGACCTGCTGCCTTCAAAATATCTTTTGCAGCATAGACCTCCTGCACGGGATCGTCCGTCAAGCTGACACGGATCGTATCGCCGATGCCGTCCAGCAGTAGCGCACCAATGCCCATGGCGGATTTGACCATGCCCATTTTCACAGGGCCGGTCTCCGTCACGCCGATGTGCAGCGGATAGTCGCATTTACTCCGAAAAAGCCGGGCAGCAGCCACCATTGTGGGAACGCTGGAGGATTTCATGGAAAGGCAGGTATCGTAAAAGCCCTGCTTTTCCAGCAGCGCAAGATGCTCAAAAGCGCTTTCTACCAAGGCTTCTGCCGTAGGGTGACCGTACTTTTCCAGCAGGCGCTTATCCAGGCTTCCACCGTTAACGCCAATGCGAATGGGAATATTCTTATCCTTGCAAACATCCACCACGGCCTTGACCCGGTCTTCCCCGCCGATATTGCCGGGATTGATACGGATCTTGGATGCACCGCCCTCTGCCGCCGCAATAGCAAGCTTATAGTCGAAGTGAATGTCCGCAACCAGCGGCAGTTCGCTCTCTTTGCAGATCTGCGCAAAGCCACGGGCTGCTTCCATATTCTGAACGGAAAGCCGTGCGATCTGGCAGCCTGCCGTTTTCAGCGCACGGATCTGGGCCAAAGAGCCTTCCACATCCGTAGTCTTGGTGTTCAGCATAGACTGGATGACAACAGGCTCTCCGCCGCCGATCTTCACATTGCCAACTGTAATCTGTCTGGTCATTTCATTACCTCGTAAAAATGGTAAATACGTCCTTGAAGAGAATAAACGCCATAAGCGCAAGCAGCAAAATCATGCCGCCGGCATGAAGGTAGCCCTCATATTTGGGGTCAAGCTTCTTCTTTGTGATGCCTTCCACGGCTGTTGTCAGCAGCAGGCAGACAACACGTCCGCCGTCCAGCGCAGGCAGGGGCAGCAGATTCATCACCGCCAGGTTGATAGCGATAAAGCCGCCGAAATACAGCATATTCAGCAGCGCATCCACCCAGGTCGAAGAAGCTTCTGCCACCTGGGACATCTGGTCGACGATCATCACAGGACCGCCCAGATCCATAAGTCCCGCTTTGCCGGTCAGCAGCATTTGCAAGCTCATGCGCACATTGCGCACAGTATCCACGCAGTTGAGCCAGCTGTACTCCAGCTTTTCCAGGAACGTAGGCGCTTTGTTCAGGGTGAAATTCATGCCATACAGCAATCTTTTATCGCCATTTTCGTCCACGACCTCGTGCTTTTCCATTTTGAAGTCGTTCAGGTATACCTTTTCGCCGCCCCGCTGCACCACAAGGTCATGAACATCGCCGCCGTTTAAGGTCAGGATCATGGAGAAATCCGATTGGATATAGACCTTTTCTCCGTCAACCTCCAGGATCTTATCGCCGACCTGCAGACCGTTATCTCCGGTAATGGTGGAATACTCCTCAAAGCTTTCGATCACCGGTGAAACAATGGCTTTCGTAGGCATAAAAACGATAGCCATGATCAAAACGCCAGCCACAAAATTGGTTGCTGCGCCGGCAATCAGAATCAAAAACCGCTTCCACCAGGCTGCCTTCTGGAAAGACCGGGGATTGTCCGTATCTGTATCCTCGCCCTCCATAGCGCAGTAGCCGCCGATGGGAATGCAGCGAAGAGAATAGGTAGTCTCCCCTACCTTCTTTTTGAGAATGGCAGGGCCCATAAACAGGGCAAATTCGTTGACCTGCACGCCGGAGGCCTTGGCAACCAGGAAATGCCCCAGCTCGTGTACAAAAATCAGCAAGCTAAACAGCAAAATTGCGAAAACAATACTCATAAAAGACCTCGAATCAATGTTTAATCTGCTCCGCAACGAAGGCTCTTGCCAGACGATCCGCCTCCAGGATCTCCTCCAGCGAGGGATTCTGCACAAAGGGTACGCTCTGGGTAGCGCCTTCCACAAGACGGTAAATATCATAAAAACCGATCTCGTCATTTAAAAACAGAGCGACCGCTGCCTCATTGGCGCCGTTCATCACCGGGCAGGCCGTGCCGCCCGCCTTTGCGCACGCACGTGCCAGCGCAAGACAAGGAAAGGCTTCCATATCCGGCTTGCAGAAAGAAAGCTCAGCGCATTTTGTCAGATCCAGCGGCTCCACAGGGCACGCTTTCCGCTCCGGGTATGTCAGCGCCAGCTGAATGGGCAGACGCATATCCGGACAGCCCATCTGCGCCATCATTGCGCCGTCAACGGTTTCCACCATGCTGTGGACAATACTTTGCCGATGGATCAGCACTTCCACCTGCTCCACCGGCATCCGGTAAAGCCGCATTGCTTCAATAACTTCAAGTCCCTTATTCATAAGGGTAGCGCAGTCGATGGTAATTTTGGGCCCCATCTTCCAGTTTGGGTGCTTTAGCGCATCCGCCTTTGTCACATGGCGCAGCTGCCGGGAATCCATACCGAAAAACGGACCGCCGGAGCAAGTCAGAATCAGCTTTTTGACCTCTTTCCGTTCGGAAATGCCCATAAGGCACTGGAAAATGGCGGAATGCTCCGAGTCAACGGGAATGATCTCTGCGCCCCACTTTTCCGCCTCAGCCATAACGATCTCACCGGCGCAAACCAGGGTCTCCTTGTTGGCAAGGCCGATGCGTTTTCCGCAGCGGATCGCAGCGAGGGTGGGCTTCAGCCCCAGCATGCCTACCACCGCAGTGATCACGCACTCAGCGCTCTTCATTGTGGCGGCCCGGACCAGTCCCTCTTCTCCCCAAGCGATCTGAGTCGGAAGATCAGCGATCCGCAGCGCCAGCGCTTCCGCAGCTTCCTGGGTGGCCATAACCGCCAGCTCCGGTTGAAACTGACGGCATTGCTCCGCCATGCGCTCTACGCTGGTGCCGGCGGTCAGCGCAGCCACCTTCACCGGCAGCCGGCTGATAATATCCAGGCTCTGCCGGCCGATGGGGCCGGTGCTGCCTAAAATACTGACACACTTAATCATATTACTTCACCAACGGGATCAGCACCAGCAAAAGTTCCATTGCTGCGCCGACCATAACCATAGAATCGAATCTGTCCAGCACGCCACCATGTCCGGGAAACAAGTTGCCGTAGTCTTTGATACCGGTCTGGCGCTTGATGACGGAAAAACAGAGATCACCAAACACACCGCAAAGTGCGCCCACAAAGCCATACAGCAAGACAGCAAGAAAGTTCACGTCAAAGCGGAAAGCAAAGCGCATAACGATTCCATAAATCAGCATACCCACGATAGCGCAGGCCAATCCGCCTACAACACCCTCAATGCTTTTATTGGGGCTGATGACCGGGGCAAGCTTATGTTTTCCGAATCTGCAGCCAACAAAATACGCACCGGTATCGGACAGAAATCCCACAATAAAAGGAATGATCACGAAATAGCGGCCGTATTCCATGGCAATGATCCGTACAAAAGAAGAAAGAAGGTATGGAATCAGCAGGCCTGCAAAGACGCAAAGAGCCAATCTTTCAATGCGAAGCTTCGTTTTGGCAAGCATTGCCTCCATAAACAAAAGCGCAAAGAATATAAAGACACCCAGCTTTCCCCAGATTGGATCCATGCCCCAAAAGCACCACAGCGGCACAAGAAAAGCGGCCAGCATGGAATAGGCTATCAAGCGAATGTGGTGCACCAGCTTGGTATTATACAGCATTTCATACACCGCAACTGCGCAAAAAACGCCAAAAAGCAGGGCTGTCACAAATTTGGGTGCGACAAACAGAATCGCCAAACGCGCCGGCACCAAAACTGCCGCCGTAATGATACGAAGCTTCATATTCACGCACCTCCAAACCGGCGATTTCGCCGATTATATTCTTCAATGGCCGCATCCAGATCCTTGGGAGAAAAGTCGGGCCACAGAACATTCATAAACACAAATTCCGAATAAACGGTCTGCCACGGCAGAAAATTGCTGGTCCGCATTTCCCCGGAGGGGCGGATCACCAGCTCCGGATCCGGCACGCCGGCGCTGTCCAGATAATCAGAAAAAACAGCTTCGCTCAGGCTGTCCGGGCTGCATTTACCGGCCGCCACATCAGCAGCAAAGCTTTTGGCTGCACGGATAATCTCATCCCGTCCGCCATAGTTCAGGCAGAAATTGACCTGCACCTCGTGATACGCAGAGGATCTTTCCTGCGCATCCAGGCACAGCTGCTGCAACTCGGGGCTGAGACGGCTCAAGTCGCCGAAAAAGCGGAAACATACATGGTTCTTTTCCATGTCACGCAGCGCCTCTTTAAGATACGAAGCCAGCAGCTTCATAATGCCGCCGACTTCTTCCTCTGAACGCTTCCAGTTTTCGGTAGAAAAGGCGTAAACCGTCAAATACCGTACGCCAAGCGTACGGCAATAGTTTGCAATGCGGCGGAACGCCTCGCCACCGGCAGAATGTCCGGCAGTTCTGGGAAGGCCACGCTGCTTCGCCCACCGACCGTTTCCGTCCATAATAATTGCAATATGGTTCGGCACGGCAGGGGTATTTTCCTTCTGAGGAAGTGCCATCACGCACACCTCTTTCTTCGATGATAGAATAGATTGGGGGCAATTTGCCCCCAATCACAGTATGGCACAGATAGCCACCAGTTCCTTTTCCTTGGCAGCCAGGGCATCGTCCACCTTCTTGGTGTACTTATCCAACAGATCCTGCAGATCCTTTTCTGCCTTCTTCTGGTCGTCCTCGGTGATCTCGGACTTTTTCTTCAGATTCTTCACATAGTCCATACCGTCACGGCGGATATTACGCATTGCTACCTTGGCATCCTCAGCGTACTTTTTGACCTGCTTGGTCAGCTCCTTACGGCGCTCCTCAGTCAGCTGCGGGAACACCAGACGGACCACACGGCCATCGTTCTGGGGGTTAATGCCCAAATCGGACATCTGGATGGCCTTGGTAATGTCACTCAGCAGCTTAGTATCCCAGGGAGAGATCACCAAAGTGCGGGCATCGGGAGAAGAGATGGTAGCCACGCCGTTGAGCGGGGTCTCACTACCATAGTATTCCACCGTGATGCGATCAAGCACCTTTGCGTTTGCACGGCCTGCACGCACAGCGCCGAAATTGTCGGCCAGAACGTCCAGGGTCTTTTCTATCTTTCTGCTGTATTCGCTAAAATCAACACTCATTGTTTTTTCCTCCTGAAATTTAGTTCGTTACGGTAGTTCCGACCTTTTCGCCCCGAACTACTCGCAAAATGCTGTTTTCTTCATTAAGGCCAAAGCAGACCATGGTCATATCGTTATCCATTGCCAAAGCCATGGCGGTTATGTCCGTTGCCTTTAGATTTTCAGCAAGGACCTGGCTGTAGGTCAGGTCGGTATAACGCACCGCATCGGGGTCCTTATTGGGATCAGCGGAATAGATAGCGTCCACGTTCTTCGCCATGAGAACGGCATCCGCATGGATCTCAACGCCCCTAAGCACCGCACCGGTGTCTGTGGAGAAATAGGGATTACCCGTGCCGGCTGCAAAGATAACGACCTTTCCGCTGCTGAGATAACGTTCTGCGGTATCCCGTGTGAAATACTCCGCAAACTTGTTCATCTCCACAGCGGTAAGCACCCGGGCATCTACGCCGTGCTGCTCCAGAACGTCAGCCACCGCAATGGCATTCATCACCGTGGCCAGCATACCCATGGCGTCGCCGTGGGATCGTTCCAGTTTGCCGGCGCCGTTTTTGACACCACGCCAGAAATTGCCGCCGCCGATCACCAGACCGACCTGCACACCCAGATCCACGCACTCCCGAATGGAGCTACAAACCTGATGCAGCACAGCAAAATCAAGGCCGTGCCCTTCCTCGCCGGCAAGTGCCTCGCCGCTGACCTTCAGCAAAATGCGTTTATATTTGACTTCGCTCAAGGAATACCACTCCTTCTTTTTCATTTGCTATCTATTTTAATATAAGAACGTCAAATTGACAACCATTAAATTTGTTTTTTGGCAAAATGTTCTTTGAATTTTTACAATTTCTTTTTCATATCTGTTTTACTCCCGGAAACCTGCGGATTTATGTTGCAAAATTGGCAGGAATCGGTTATAATAACACATTATTGAATCCTATCAGGAAAGAGGCAGCAAATATGGCTGAAATTACTGAAAGCAAAAACTTCATTCACGCTTTTATCGAAGAGGACATTGCTGAAGGCGGTCAGTATGCCGGCAAAACTGTCCATACCCGCTTCCCGCCCGAGCCCAACGGCTATCTGCATATCGGTCACTGCAAGGCTCTGACCATTGACTTCGGCACTGCCGAGAAGTTTAGCGGTCTGTGTAATCTTCGTATGGACGACACCAACCCCACCAAGGAAGATGTGGAGTTCGTGGAAGCCATTAAGGAAGATATTCACTGGCTGGGCTTTGACTGGGGCGACCGCTTCTTCTATGGCTCCGATTACTTTGAGAAGGACTACGAGTACGCCGTAGAGCTGATCAAAAAAGGTCTGGCATACGTCTGTGAGCTGACTCCCGAGCAGTTCAAGGAATACCGTGGCGACACGGAAACCCCTGCAAAGTCTCCCTACCGTGACCGTCCCATTGAGGAAAGTCTGGATCTGTTCGCCCGGATGCGCGCCGGAGAATTCGAGGACAACCAGTACACTCTCCGCGCAAAGATCGATCTTGCCTCCGGCAACTTCAACATGCGTGACCCGGTCATCTACCGCATTCGCCACATGCACCATCACCGTCAGGGCGACAAGTGGTGCATCTATCCTATGTATGACTTTGCCCACCCCATTCAGGACGCACTGGAGGGCATTACCCACTCACTGTGCTCTCTGGAGTTTGAAAACCACCGCCCCTTGTACAACTGGGTGGTGGACAACGTTTCCGTTCCCCACAAGCCCCGTCAGATCGAGTTTGCCCGGCTAGGTATCGGCCATACAGTGCTCAGCAAGCGCAAGCTGAGGGGCTTGGTGGAAAACGGCTATGTTTCCGGCTGGGATGACCCCCGTATGCCCACTCTGTGCGGTCTGCGCCGCCGTGGCTACACGCCCCTTTCCATTCGCAATTTCTGCGAACGCGTCGGCGTTGCCAAATCTCCCAACACCATCCCCTATGCTTTCCTTGAATTCTGTCTGCGTGAGGATCTGAATGAATCTGCCCAGCGTGTTATGGCTGTTTTGAAGCCTGTCAAACTGACCATCACCAACTATCCAGAGGGTCAGTCTGAAACTGTGGTTGTGGAAAACAACCCCAACCGTCCCGAGGACGGAAGCCGTGAGGTTACCTTCTCCCGTAATTTGTGGATTGAAGCCGACGATTTCCTCACCGAGCCCATTCCCAAGTATAAGCGCCTTTATCCCGACGGCCCTGAATGCCGCCTGAAGGGCGCATACCTGATCAAGTGTACCGGCTGCGTCAAGGACGAAAACGGCAACGTGACCGAAGTCCTGGCTACCTACGACCCCGAATCCCGTGGCGGCGATCCCGCCGACGGACGAAAGGTCAAGGGCGCAACCATCCACTGGGTGGACGCCGGCAACTGCTGTGATGCAGAGGTCCGTCAGTATGACACTCTGTTCAGCGATCCCGATCCCGATGCCTCCGGCAAGGATTTCCTGGAATGCTTGAATCCCAACTCTCTGGAAGTGCTCACCGGCTGCAAGGTGGAAAGAAGCCTGAAAAATGCAAAGGCTCCTGCTTCTTATCAGTTCATGCGTCTGGGTTACTTCTGCCCCGACTCCCGTGACTGCGCACCCGGCCATCTTGTGTTCAACCGCTCCGTCAGCCTGAAGGACAGTTTTAAACCCTGAAACGAATAAAGACCCCGGCAAGGACAATACCTTGCCGGGTTTCTTTTTTAGTCGAGAATAATGCCGGTAAATGCATTGGTGGTGATGTGCTCCAGAACACGGCATGCAAGTCCGTGATCGTAGTAACGCTCGAACTCCATTTCGTACTTGCCGATTTCATCGAAAAATTCGTAGGCGATGTCCAACGCCTTGAAATTGTGACCCTTGGCCTTTTCCAGCATGATGTCAGCCAGCTTCTCGCAGAAGTCTGCGTGGCATTTCAGCATCCGCCAGGAAATAGTCTGGGGACGGGTAGGCATGACCAGGTGCTTTTTCACCATCGCACGCTCCAAAGAGCACAGGTCAGCAATGCTTTCCAGCTGGGGCACACGGTCAGGATCATAATAATCAGAGACGCTCTTATCCTTGGAGCGAATACCTTCCATATACGCAAAGTCAAAGGCATCGGTGATCTTCTGCAGAAGATCTACGATCTGCTTCCAATCCGGTCCGTAGATGTGGGAGAAATAGTCCTCACAAACTGCATCGTAGTCGATGTCACGGTTCATAAGGGTTGCAGCGTAGATATAAACGGGGAATGCGTTGGGGAAGCCGCTTCTCTGAGAGCCGTCTTCCACATAGCCATCCAGGCCCATGACCTTCAGGCTGCGCACATCTTCATAGAGTCTTCTTGCAAAGGCACGTCCGCCAGGATCCAGGAACTGGTGGCGCCAGAAGTGATACTCGTAAGAGAATGCCGGGCCCTGCCAAGTGCGACGCCAATCCTTCAAGAACGCAAATGCTTCCTCGGAGCTCTTGGGGCGCTCCCAGGCGTTGCGCTTATAGGGCTGCGGAGGCGGAATGATGCTGTCTTCCGTCACGCTGGAATCATATGCACGGGAAACGGGAGCGTACAGCAGCGTAAAGCGCTTGGGATTCTTGATAACGGTTTCCGGGGCAAAATAAGTATCCAGATAGCAGATAAAGACGATGCGGGTATCCAGATTCCGGGCGGTCAGCTCCTCGTCCAGCTCGTTCATCATCATGATGTACCAATCGGAGGGCGGCATCTTGGAACACTCTTCACACTCGCAGTGGGTATAGGGTGCATCGCCCAGCCAAACGTGAAGATAGTCCACATTCTGATGGTTTTCCGCATAATCGGCAACACATTTGGCAACCTTCAGCCGAATATCCTTACGGGACAGGCACATGTTGGCATATGCAACACTACTGCGGGTAAAGAACCGGCGACCGTTGATCAGGGCCAGAGAGTTCATCTGCTCTTCAGAAAACACGGAGAAGTCCATAGTTGCCACCTGGGTATTCATACCGCTGTTTTCAGGGAAACCGATGGCCCGGTTCTGCCAACCGTGACCGATGTCATGGAACATTAGACCACGCTTTGCGATCTCAGCTTCGCACTGACGCTTCCACTGCAGTACCTGGGAGTCCGGCACAGGCTCGGGAATACGATTAGTCTTATTGTACTTATGGGTATAGTACTTTTCGTAGTAGCCCTCGGGAATAAACCATTCCAGCATATATACGTTCATTTCCAGCTTGGCATAGTAATCGGCGCATTCCAGCATGCAGGTCTGGGACTCGCTGCCCTCGTTGCAGAAGCCACGGAAACGGTGGTCAGCCATTTTGTGATACTTGACGCCCTCAATGTCCTTCATGGGAACGTAGTCGCCGTCGATACCGGGGTACAGCCAGCGGCAGCCGTTCTCACGCAGGAAGCGGTAGACAGAGAACAGAACGCTTCTGGGGTTGGAGCCGGCGAGAATGCCGCCTTCAGCGGTGGTGTCAATGTGGATGACATCGTCCAGCAAGGTATCTTCTGCCTCGTTGGGAAGACCGAAATCCTCCAACAGGCCCAGACGGAAACCGTCCTTTGCCTCAGGCTCGTAGGAAATGGCAATGTCGCCGCATTCCGGCATCATCATGCGAAGATACTTTTTCAGCTCTTCCGCTGCAAAATCAACAACGTGATCCGCACGGATCTTTTTGATAGTAAGCATAGCTGCCTCCTTATGTAATGATCTATTGAATTATACTATATCTCAGGATTAATTTCAAGTTATTTCCTGCGTATATAAAGCAAAAGTGTCCAGAAAACCCGGACACTTTCTATGTAGTTTACAGCAGCGGAACGCCGGCTTTTTCGCAGGCTTCCACGGTCTGATCGTCCCAAATGCTGGACTGGACTTCGCCAATGTGGCAGCAGCCCATCATCAGCATACACAGGCGGGACTGGCCGATACCGCCGCCAATGGTCAGCGGAAGCTCGTCATTGAGGAGCATCTTGTGGAACGGCAGCTCACGGCGGTCATTGCAACCGGCCAGATTCAGCTGACGGTCCAAAGACTCGGCATCCACACGAATACCCATGGAAGAGATCTCCAGGGCACGCTGCAGGGTTTCATCCCAGAAGAAAATGTCACAGTTGAGCTGCCAGTCGTCATAGTCCGGCGCACGACCGTCGTGGGGCTTGCCGGAGCGCAGCTTGCCGCCGATCTGCATGATACAGGCGGTGTGGTGCTCTCTGACATAGGCCTTCTCCCGCTCGGAGCCGGTCTTCAGCTCAGGGAACATATCCTCCAGCTCCTGCGTGGTCACGAAGCTGACTTCCCGCTCCAGATTGATCTGCAGCTGGGGATAGCGAACATGCAGACGGTCGTTGGTATCGCAGATCGCACGGACGATATTGGTAACGATCAGCTTGAGGAAGTCCAGGTTGCGGTTTTCCCGGGTAATGATCTTTTCCCAGTCCCATTGGTCCACATAGATGGAGTGGATATTGTCCAGCGCCTCATCACGGCGGATGGCGTTCATGTCAGTATAAAGGCCGTTGCCGATGGCAAAGCCGTAGCGCTTCAATGCCAGCCGCTTCCACTTTGCCAGGGAGTGAACCACCTGGGCATCGGCGCCCACAGCGGGAACATCAAAAGAAACAGGCCGTTCGTAGCCGTTCAGGTTATCATTCAAGCCGGATTCCTGGGTGACGAACAAAGGCGCAGAAACACGCTTCAAATCCAACGCCTTGGAAAACTCCTGCTGGAAGGTCTCCTTAATAAAGGCGATGGCTCGCTGGGTATCGTATGCATCCAAAACAGGCTTGTAGCCTTGAGGAATGTAGATCTGGTTCATATCCGATTCCACCTTCACAAAATATGCTCTCATTGTATCCTATCTGGGCAAAAAATCAAGTGCCAATTTGCAATTTACATCAGCTGTTGTTCGTTGATGATCAGTTTAAACTGCAGACCCAGGGTTTGCGCAGCTTTACGGCACAGCACCATGCGGTTCATGAATATCTCAAAATAGTCCATAACGGTGCTGAAATGGGTGTCGACAGACAGCTTCAGCTTCACAATGGTATGGGCTTCGTTGATCTTCAGCTCCGATTTCATGACCGAGTAATTCACACGGTCGTGAATGTCGAATTTGGCAGGATCTTCTGTGCGGACACGGCTGCGGCGCACGTCGGACTTATCGGCCAGGATCAAAGCCGCTGCAACCGGATTTACCGGCACACCTGTGCCCTCGTCGTGGTTGCCGATGGCGGTCACGATCACAGAGATCTCCTCTGCAGAAAATCCCATATTGTCCAGAATACGAAATGCCATAACAGCGCCGCTTTGACTGTGATCCACCCGGTTGACAAGGTTACCGATGTCATGCAGATAGCCGGCGATCTTGGCAAGCTCCACAGTGCGTCCCGGATATTCCAGGGTCTTTAATATATAGCCAGCAGTTTCTGCCACATGTCCCACATGAGCAAAGCTATGCTCTGTAAACCCAAGCGCTGCCAGGGATGCATCAGCCTGCGTTATGTAGGTTTTGATAGATTCGTTTTGCCTGATTTCTTCGTAGGTCATAGTTTTCTCCTTAGTTTTGAGGGTTTGCCTTCCGAAATAGTATACCTAATTTTCCTGTAACTTACAAGTGTTTTCATGATTTGTTTAAAAAGAAAACCACGGCCTAATCAAATGTCCACCGGACACTTGATTACCCTGCCTTCGGCAAGGCCGGCCTTTCAAATCCCTCTCAAAAAATACCATGCCAACATAAAAGACCACCCGGTGGGTGTTTGATTTAAAATCAACAAAAATTGATTTCCGCTTACAAGCCTACGGCCTGCAATCAGAAATCAATGGATTTTCCCACGGCCTAATCAAATGTCCACCGGACACTTGATTACCCTGCCTTCGGCAAGGCCGGCCTTTCAAATCCCTCTCAACAAATACCATGCCAACATAAAAGACCACCCATTGGGTGGTCTTTTATGTTGGCGGAGTGAGAGGGATTTGAACCCTCGCGCGCTGTTTAGACGCCTACTCCCTTAGCAGGGGAGCCCCTTCGGCCTCTTGGGTATCACTCCGAATGAAAGAATTATTTGATTGCCAAAGTATTCTAGCATACGCGCTCCGCTTTGTCAAGAGGGATGTTGCATGCAAAACGCCCCGGAAACCGGGGCGTTTGTGGCTATACAATATCAATTTGATAGCTTCTCAGCCAGTGATCCACCTGCAGCAAATATGCAACAGTCTGCGGGCCAGTCATCAGCTGACCGTACCAAGGCCAGGGAGAGGTTTCCTCCAAAAGCTGTCGCAGTTTTTCCTTACGTACAAGGCTAAATAGCGGTGCGTCCTTTTCCTGCAAAAGTCGCTCCATACGCCCATGTACAAGGGCCGTATATTTCGGATCGTGTGTCTTCGGATACGGGCTTTTCTTACGCCAAAGCACCTCATCCGGCAAGATCCCCGCCATAGCATGACGCAAAAGTCCCTTTTCCTTCCCCTGATAGTCTTTAAACTCCCAAGGCACTGCATACAAATACTCTGCAATGCGATAATCGCAAAATGGAACACGGACCTCCAGCGCAGAATACATGCTCATCCTGTCTTTTCTGTCAAGCAGCGTCTGCATAAACCAGTTCATATTCAGATTCACCATTTGTTTCATTCGCTTTTCTTCAGGTGTTCTTCCGGGAAGGATGTCGCTTTCATTGCAGGTCTGCTCATATCTGCTGCGGATATAGTCCTGCCCCTGTTCCGGCTTCATCAGTTCCGGGCGCAGAAGCTGGCAGCGCTGTGCGGTATTTTGCGCCCAAGGAAAGCCATCCGTGTCACGTACCTGTGGATCACGGTACCAAGGATAGCCACCGAAAATTTCATCGGCGCACTCCCCGGACAGCGCAACCGTCACGTGCTTACGGATCTGTCTGCAAAATGCCAGCAAGGAAAAATCCACATCCGCCATACCCGGCAGATCTCTCGCCTGGGTCGCTGTCTCCAGTTCCTCCACCAGTTCGTCAGGCGATAGCACGCACCAATGGTGGTCCGACCCCAGAAAGCTTTGCATTAGGCGGATATAATGTCCGTCGGAATTCGGCTGAAATTTACTTGCCTGAAAGTAGCGGTCGCTATCTACATAGTCCACAGAAAAGGTGCTGAGCTGTCTTCCCTGCTTTGCCATTTCCTTTGCGCAGATTGCGCTGATCAAGCTGGAATCAAGCCCGCCGGACAAAAACGTTCCAACGGGAACATCAGATACCATTTGCCTGCCTACAGCATCCAAAACCAGCTGCCGGACGGTTTCTGCGGTCTGTTCAAAGGTTTGCGTATGCTCACGGTCCCGCAGCTTCCAGTAGCAGCGCTGCTTCAGCTTCCCTTTTTCCCAGCTGGCGCACCAGCCTGGCTTTATCTCCTCCATACCACGAAGCACGCCGCATCCAGGTGTTCTGCCCGGTCCTAAAAGGATAATCTCAGCTGCGCCCTCACCGTTTAGCTCATGCTTGACCGTTGGGTATGTCAGTATGGTTTTCAGCTCTGAAGCAAAAAGCAGACCACCCTCATGGCACTTGAAAAACAAAGGCTTCACACCCATGCGGTCTCTTGCCAGAAACAGCCGCTCACGTACCCGCTGCCAAACAGCAAAGGCAAATATTCCATTCAACCTTTCCAGACATGCTTCGCCCCACTGGGCAAAGCTGTGCAGCAGCACCTCTGTATCGGAATGACCCTCAAATGTATGCCCAAGCCCCATAAGCTCCCTGCGCAGCTCAGATGTATTATACAGCTCCCCGTTATAGACCATTACGAATTCCTCGTTGCCGTATTCCAGGGACATAGGCTGCCTGCCGCCCTCCGGGTCAATCACCGCAAGGCGTGCATGCAGCAGCGTGCAACGCTTTTCCTGCCAGCTTCCGTTGGCATCCGGTCCTCTGCGCAGCATAGTCCCGATCATTTTCTTTTTAACATCATCCGATATCGGAAGATCTAGAATTCCCGCTATGGCACACATAAAATGCCTCCTTTCTTCCTCACCATCTTATGCACAACAGCCTGCCTTTGCGCATAAAATACACCGAGTAACCAAAAAGGAGGAATCTTTTTGCCAGCAACCGGATATATACAGGTCCATGCTTATTCCAGCTTTGCGCAGCTGCCCCTTAAGGATGTGGCTGTGACCATAACAGCAGAAGACGGCACCGCCATCGCCATGCGCCTTACTGACAGAAGCGGCAGGATCACCCCTGTGGAAGTACCGGTCCCGGAGCGCTCCGAAAGCCAGGCACCGGGGGTGCAGTCGCCATTTACCTTAGTCACCATCCACGCCCGCCTGAAAGGCTATGCGCAGGTGCAGGCCAGAAATGTGCAGCTTTTCGCAGGTACCACCACGTTGCAGAATTTGGAGATGATCCCCCTTTCGGAGCTTCCGGATGCCTGGGATCAAATGGAGGATTTCGAAACTCCGCCGCAAAACCTATAGGAGGTGACGTATGCCAACGGTCATTCCCTTTGTTCCTCAAAATATCACAGTACATCTCGGCTATCCCACGGCAAATGCGCCCAATGTTACCGTACCGTTTTCGGATTATGTCAAAAACGTGGCATCCAGCGAGATTTATCCCACCTGGGATGAAAGCGCACTCCGTGCCAACATTCTGGCCATCGTATCCTTTGCCTTAAACCGGGTATATACGGAATTCTACCGCAGCCGTGGCTACAATTTTGACATCACAAGTTCCACCGCCATTGACCAGGCCTTTGTCAACGGCAGAAGCTATTTTGAAAACATATCCAGAATCGTCGACGAGCTGTTCAACGACTACCTGCGCCGTCCCGGCTTTGTAGAACCTCTTGCCGCCAAATTCTGCAACGGCACCACCGTCACCTGCGAAGGTCTGAGCCAATGGGGCAGTCAGAACCTTGCGCTCCAGGGTTTTGACGCAAATGAGATCCTGCGCAGTTATTACGGCAATGTGGAAACCGTGGTCAACGCGCCGGTTCTGGGCCTGCGCAGCTCCTATCCCGGGTCTCCCCTGCGGCTGGGCAGCTCCGGGCCCAATGTGGTGGTGATCCAGACATCCCTGAACCGCATCGCCCAGAATTACCCGGCCATCCCAAAAATTGCCAATGTGGACGGCATCTTCG
>JAZQJO010000039.1:0-13684 GCA_045541695.1 Faecousia sp. | reverse complement strand
CGTAGCCATGTCGTTCTGTGAGCCAAGGAGTTGTCAGTGAGTCTTGTCTTCCTAAGACCGCTTGGCCTCCGACTTGCCATGCCGCCGCCGACAACGACAACGTCATATTCGCCGTAAACGGGCAGATTCTTGGTATCTGCTACAGTTCTCATTTTGAATATATCCTCCTAAAAAATTTTTGTTTATGTTGTTAATTAAGCTTCACGCTGAACGGGTACGATAGACTCGGTCTGGCAAGCATTTGCGCACTTACCGCAGCCTACACACTTGTCGGGATCAATACGTACGGAAACATCTTCAATAATGGAGATTGCACCCTTGGGGCACTCTTTGACACACATCAGGCACAGCACGCAGCCGCCCCGAACCTTGTAAAAACGCTTCATTTGGATTTCCTCCTTTCCCCGTTTTCTTGCATACAACTAGATTCTATCATCACAACATCACAGTTGTAAATGCACAGTACTCCAATGTTTTGCACTATATTCTCATAAAAAACCGGATTCAAAAATAAAGAAACGTTTTCGGAAACGCACAGCTTTCTTAAAGTCGTTTGGTTTTATTTCCAAATACCGTTGCTTTTTCTGTAATTATACTGTAAAATATTTAAAATATCAATTGTGTTTTTGGGAGGCTAATATGAAAGTTGTCAATATCTCCGAGCTTCCTGCCACTCGGTTCTCCGTTTCGGATGTTGCATCCTACAAACAAGCGCCTTTATACAAAAATCTTTCTATCAGCTATCGCAAGTCAAACGGCTTTCTTTTGATTGAGAAAGGCTCTTGCGTATATACCGCTCAGGGACGCACGATCCACCTCTCCCCCGGCTCTTTGGTCTACCTGCCCTTGGGTTCCAGGCACGAAATGCGTGTGCTGGACGGCGGTCTGGAATTCACCCGGATCGACTTCACGCTGCGCTCTGCCGACGGTGAGATCATCATCATGTCCCCCACCCCGCTGCTCATTGCGGAAAATGTGGGCAATTTCTGTACGGACTGCATTGAAAGCCTAACAAAAAGCTTTTCCGAAACGGTGGATAACTTCAAAAACATCTCTTTGCTGTGCTCGCTGCTGTCTGAGATCTGCACAGAGCTGAATCTGGGTCACAGCAAAATTGCGCCGGCCATCAGCTATATCAACGAAAACTACCTCAAGCCCATCGATCCGGACCACTTGGCGGAGCTTTGCACCATGAGCCGCTCCCAGATGTACCGCCTCTTTAAGGAAGAGACCGGCGCAACACCGGTGGAATACCGCAACCGCCTGCGGGTTGAAAAGGCACGGCTGCTGCTGGTGGAAAACGAATACTCGGTGGGTGAGATCGCTTTGGATCTGGGGTTTGAAAGCATTTATTACTTCAGCCGGGTGTTCAAAAAACATACCGGTGTCTCCCCTACCCACTATTGGAGCGATACCCACAAGGGTTGATATATTATATATTGTAAGGCAGGCGCTTGCCCGCCGAACAAAAATCCAACAATTCTTGAAAAAGTGCTTGACAAACGCATTTTGCGGCGTTATAATGCATCATGCGCTTGGACGATTAGCTCAGCTGGCTAGAGCATCCGCTTGACGTGCGGAAGGTCATAGGTTCGAGTCCTATATCGTCCACCAAAAAGAAAAGTCATCCCAACCGGGATGGCTTTTTCTTTTGTCAAGCGGTAAACCGCTTGCAGTGGGTCAGGTCATAGGTTCGAGTCCTATATCGTCCACCAAACATAAAGACCATCTATCCGGATGGTCTTTTTTGTTTGGTATGGTATTCAGATGTAGGACTCGAACCCATTTAAATGCAACAGTCCGGTGGACTGTTGCGCGCGACGGCTCGACGGAGCGCAACCATAATTTTCGCCAACGGCGAAAATGCAAATCGAGTCCTATATCGTCCACCAAAAAGAAAAGTCCACCCAACAGGGTGGGCTTTTGTTTTTCTGTCATTGCGAGGAGCCGCAAGGCGACGTGGCAATCTCCCGGCACAATCTCACATGCACAGTACACTCGCCTTTTCTGCTGTCGGTCGGTATCATCCGGGCGATTCATGAATCGCCCCTACGATCGTCAATGATTTTGGGCAAAAAGGTACCGAAAAGTTAGAAATAATCCTTGACTTTTCACAATTCCGGTGCTAAAATGGACGAGCCGCATTGAAGAGGCTTAAGTTGGTGCGCCCAAAACGCCCCGCCTTTAAAGCGAGACTACACAATATAAAGTAGGTGAAAAAATGAAAGCAGTTATCGTTACCGGCGGTAAGCAGTACACCGTTGCTGAGGGTGATATCCTCTACATCGAAAAGCTGAATGCTGAGGCTGAAGCTACCGTCAAGTTCGAGCAGGTTCTGGCAGTGCTGGACGGCGAAAACACCAAGGTCGGCGCTCCCACTGTTGAGGGTGCAGCTGTCGAGGCTAAGGTCGTCAAGAACGGCAAGGGCAAGAAGCTGGACGTCTTCAAGTACAAGGCTAAGAAGGGCGAAAAGAAGAAGATCGGCCATCGTCAGCCTTACACCAAGGTCGAGATCACCAAGATCGCTCTGTAAGTTATGACAAAATGCGAATTTTTCATGGAGGATGACCGGATCACCGGTTTCTCCGTCTCCGGTCACAGCGGCTATGCCGAACACGGCGCCGACAGCGTCTGCGCTGCAGTTCCCGCCGTTGTTACCAGGGCCGAACCCACCATCAATGATGTGTGCGGCGGCAAGGCCAAAGTTCGGGTCAACAAGGAAGACGCCCGCGTCACCCTGACCCTCCCCGCTTCCTGCGACGAGGAAGAAAGCATCCAGGCAGCCCTTGCCGGTATGATGCTGACCCTGTGCAGCCTGCGGGATGACTATCCTGATTATATCGAAGTTTTGGAGGTGTAATACCATGCTGAAGATTGGTATTCAGTTTTTCGCTCACCATAAGGGCGGCGGTTCCACCAAGAACGGCCGTGATTCCGAGTCCAAGCGTCTGGGCGTAAAGCGTGCTGACGGTCAGTTCGTTCTGGCCGGCAACATTCTGGTTCGGCAGAGGGGCACTCACATCCATCCCGGTGTCAATGTTGGCAAGGGCAAGGATGACACCCTGTTTGCTCTGGTTGACGGTACCGTCAAGTTCGAGCGCAAGGGCAAGGACCGCCGGCAGTGCTCCGTGTACGCCGAGCAGTAATTGACTTGGAAAAGCTGTCGCAACATATTTGCGACAGCTTTTTTCATCTAAAATTCCGACACAAGGAGGAATTGCTATGTTTGTAGATAAAGTGCGGATCACCGTCTGCGGTGGCCGTGGCGGTGACGGCGCTGTTGCCTTCCACCGGGAAAAATATGTGGCCGCAGGTGGTCCAGACGGCGGTGACGGCGGTCATGGCGGCAGCGTGATCCTGCGGGTCAATGACAATATGTCTACCCTTTTGGATTTCCGCTATAAGCGTAAATACAGCGCCGAGTCCGGCGTTAACGGCATGGGCCGGAAAATGGCCGGCAAGCGTGGCGGGCCGCTGGTCATTCAGGTCCCCCGTGGCACGGTAGTTCGTGATGCCCAAACAAATCAGATTATTGTGGATATGTCCACCGGTGAGGATTTCATCATCGCCAAGGGCGGCCGTGGCGGCTGGGGCAACGCGCACTATGCCACCCCCACCCGGCAGGTCCCCCGCTTTGCCAAAGCCGGTCTGAAGGGCGAAGAGCGGGACGTGATCCTGGAACTGAAGCTGCTGGCAGACGTGGGCCTTGTAGGCTTCCCCAATGTAGGCAAGTCTACCCTGCTGTCTGTCACATCCAACGCCCGCCCCAAGATCGCAAATTACCACTTCACTACCCTCTTTCCCAATCTGGGCGTGATCTTCGTTGACGAAGGCGTTTCCTTTGTCATGGCGGACATTCCCGGCATTATCGAGGGCGCAGCCGAAGGCGCAGGTCTGGGTCACGATTTCCTGCGGCACATCGACCGCTGCCGTCTGCTGATCCACGTGATCGATGTTTCCGGCAGCGAGGGCAGAGATCCTGTGGAGGATTTCGACGCCATTTGCGCCGAGCTGGGCAATTACAGCATCGATCTTCGGGGCCGTCCCATGATCGTGGCTGCCAACAAGGTAGACATTATGGATCCCGAATCCGATAACCTGGAGCGGCTGCGTAAGCATGTGGAGGCAGCCGGCTGCGAGCTGTACGAGATCTCCGCCGGTACTACCCAGGGAACACGGCAGCTGATGCGTATCGCCGCAGAGAAGCTGAAGACTCTGCCTCCGGTGACCATTTACGAGCCGGAGTATGTGGAGATCATCGAAGCACCCAGCGATCCCAGCGCATTTGAGATTGAGCATTACGGCTCTACCTGGCTGATCACCGGACGGTATCTGGAGCGGCTGGTGGAAAACATTAATTTCGATGATTATGAGTCCCGGAACTACTTTGACCAGCAGCTGCGAAAATGCGGTCTGTTTGCCCGTTTGGAAGAGCTGGGCATCGAAGACGGCGATACTGTGGATATTTATGATCTGGAATTTGAATATCAGCGATAAAAGTATTTGCCATTTTCAACTATTTTGTGTATAATGATGGGGTCACCGGTTTGGTGGCCCCATTCTTGTTTTTGGAGGGCGTATCCTATGATCCGCAATCTGAATCAACTGAATTTCAGCGGCTTCGGTACCATTTCCCACGAAAGACCCGCCCCGCCAGAGGCTGTGGAAGCCGCACAAAAGCGTACCCTTTTGCATTTGGCGCATCAAGCCGCCCCTATTTATCGGGCCGCTGTGGATACCTGGCTGTATAACAGCGCCTCCATGACCGTTCTTTCCGTTTCCAAGGACGGTACGGATTTCCAGCATTTTTATCTGGACAAGACCGTCTGCGTTCATGCGGGCATATATTTCTGCCTCAGCCCTTTCCAGCAGGCTGCTTCCACCGCCGAAATGACCTCCGAGGTGCCACCGGTGTACCAAAACCGCCACCAGGAGATCAACGATTTTCACATTTCCAACAAATTGCGTGTCAGCGCACTCTACACATTTTTTTATCACGAAAAGGAGCGGGGCTTCGTCTTCCCCGGCGAATCCCATCCCATGCTGGAGCTGACTTATGTGGATCAAGGCTCTCTTCACTCCGTAGCAGAGGGTCACGAGCTGATTCTGGAGCAGGGCGAAATGACCGTTTACGGTCCCAACCAGTGGCACATGCAGTACGCCGACATTGACATTGCTCCCAGGTATGTCACCATTTCCTTTGACGTGGCCGGCTGCGACCTGACGCCCCTGTTTGGCCGGAAGCTCCAGCCCAACCAAGGCGCCATTACCCTACTTCAGCAAATGCTGCGGGAGCAGGAGCGGATGGACAAGTACGCCACAGACATGATCATTACCCTGCTGACCCAGCTACTGCTGAACACCATGCGTAACATTGACGTGCCTTCGGAAAAGCCGAAAGCCTCCAACGCCGTACACTCCGACAATGAGATCATCAGCCGGGCGCAGCAATACATCAGCAACCACATCCGGGAGAAGCTGTCCGTTCCCATTCTGGCAAGAAAAGTGGACGTAAGCCCCAGCTATCTGACTTCCCTGTTCCACAAATATCTGCAGATTTCTCCCGGCGAGTACATCCGCCGCATCAAACTTCAGGAAAGTAAGCAGATGATCCGGGAAAATTCCATGAATTTCACCCAGATTGCTGAGGCATTGCAGTATTCCACGGTACACCATTTCTCCCGCCAGTTTAAGGACAAGTTCGGCATCACGCCCACGGAATACGCCCGCAGCGTACGCTGAAAATATGCAAAAAAATGGCCGGTCTTTTGACCGGCCAACATAACTATATTATCAAACCTTTTTCCACAAGTCAAGCATTTTTTGCGGGAAAAGGTAATTTTTGTAGGGTAGCACAAATTTACCTTGTTAATTTTGTATAATATTACGTATTGAAATCTCCCTTCATTTGTGATAACTTATAGTCAGAAAGGGTGATACCAATGTACAGGTAAAACTCCCCAGAAATAATAAACTGGGCCAGCAAACTCATCCCCGCAAATGTAAGTAGAAGAAACCAAACAAATCGTCACAATTCATTCACCTTTAGTTGGGACAAAAAGACTCTTGCAAACCACGGCAGCGTCTAACCCTCCTTCCACGAGCCACTTTGATCTACAAAGAAAATTACAAAACAGACGGAAGATGTTAGGAACAAAAGAAACGCTGTCGAATCCGTAGAAAGCGAGGTTAACCAATGATGTTAGATAATAAGAGTGAACAGAAATGACCCTTGACTGCAACGCAGAAATCCGGCAGTCAAGGGTCATTTCTTTTTTGCCCCATGGGGGCTTTTTTTATTGCTCTTTTTGCGGCAACATGGTATACTATGACCATCGCACAAGAAAGAAGGCATATTTTATGGAGCTGAAAAACGGACGCCCGACAGATACAGCCGGACGACTTGATAAAGAATTGCGGGTTTATGATTTTTTGGACAAGCTGCAAATCCCCTATTTGCAGGTGGATCACGAGGCAGCCATGACCATGGAAGCCTGCGCCGCAGCGGACGAAGCCCTGGGTACTGCCCTGTGCAAAAATTTGCTGCTTTGCAACCGGCAATGCACCGATTTTTATTTACTGATGCTGCCCGGCGACAAGGTCTTCAAGACCAAGGATCTTTCCAAGCAGCTGGGCGTTTCCCGTCTGTCATTTGCAAGCGGCGAATATATGGAGCAGTTTTTGGACATCATCCCCGGCTCGCTTAGCGTGCTGGGTCTGATGAACGACAGCGAAAACCGTGTGCGGCTGGTCATTGATAAGGATGTTCTGGCAGAGGAACACATCAGCTGCCACCCCTGTGTCAACACCTCCAGCCTGCGGCTGCGGACAACGGATCTGCTGGAAAAGGTCATTCCCGCCATGAAACATGACATTACCATTGTGGATCTGATCGTAGAAGAATAAAAAGAAATGACCCTCGACTCGTTACCGAAATCACTGTAACTGTCGAGGGTCATTTCTCAAAATTCTTGGGTTCTATCATTGGGTAACCTCTCTTTCTGCGGCTTTGACGTGACCTTTCATTTCATTTGAATTGCCTCCGGTTCAATTCCTTGGTTTTCGTTTGAAAATCTATGTAATCGGAGGATGGGAAAAGGTCCGTCTTTCAAAGGTTCATCAAATCATTGGAATCACCTCTTGTGTCTATATCATAAACGGTTTTTCTTTGTTTTTCAAGTTGGAATATTCCACAAAATTACAGCCCCAAAATCGTGCAAAAGGGAGAATTTTCAGCTTCAGTGCACTTTTATATTGACAACGCCGGTCCGGTTATGATACGATAAATGTGTTGGGGCGACCGAAAGGTCGCCCCAATTTTTATTTATCTTTGTAAGGTGGATCTGCAGGATACACGCCCTCCAGCTTTTGCATGGTGCGTGTCAAGGCATCTCTGGAGTTTTTCCAATCTGCACCGGCGTTGCGGTAGTCATACTTGGCGACCAGCCAATCCAGATCGTCCTTGACCCGGATCAGATTTTCCTCCATCAGCGGAAATGCGGTTTCGTAAAACCATTCCCGCTGAGAATTTGGCAAATGCTCCTCTGCCTCCCGCAGTAAGCGGGCAAAGTGCCGCAGGCAGAAGCCTTTGGTGTTTTCCATCTTTGTCCGGAACTCTTTTTCCTTTAAAAGTACAAAAAATATCTGATAATACCGGGACATATTGTACTCTATCTTGTCGCAGATATAGCACGATTCCACTTTCTGTTCCAGCCGCTGCCAGAGCCGCTCTTTTGTATCCGGCTTCCGCTTGCCCAAAAGAGGCTGCTTGGGCGGCATTTCAAAGGCAGCCGCTTCGTAATGAAACTCTTCCAACAACCGGGCAAAATAGGTCTGCAAAATCAGAGCGTTGCCCAAGGCATTACCATAGTCGTACATTTTCTTCGTATGTTCCCGGCAGAAGCCTGCTTTATCCGTTGCCCCACGGACATCCGGCTCCATATAGCTGGCAGCCGGTCCCAGTACATAGCGAATGGCATTTTGCTCCACCTGCCGCTGCAAATGGCAGAAAGGGCATTCATCCTGTGTTTCAAAAGCCTCGTTGACGGGAATGGTATGGATCTGTTCTTTCATATTGCTCCTTACAGCAGCTCGTCCAGCGCTTCCAAGAAAATCTTTTTCAGCACATCATAGCCTGCCTGATTGGGATGGACCTGATCGTCTACAAACAGATCGTCACGGACCTTGCGGAAATTACCCACATCCTCGGGGGTCTCAAACAGCTCCGGCTTGTCCCACAGGGAAATGACCTTGGTGTCCTCGTGCATCTGCGCATAGGCATGCAGCATGCTGTGATACTTTTCCCGGCGGATCTTGCCGCTGTTCCACATATCCTTGGTGGTGGTATGCTTGCCCATGGGCTTTGGATGATCCTCCACAAGGAAGAACTTGATGCCGGGGAAATCCGCTCTGGCCCAATGCATCATCCGGACCAGCACATCCATGACCTGCTCGGGATTGTAGCCATACATACCGTCATTGGCAAAGCTGCAGATCACCAGCGCCCGGGGCTTCCAGGGGCGCACCAGACGGTCATAGTAGTAAAGCAGCTCCTCGGAAGTGGATGTGCCGAAGCCGTGGTTGATGACAGCCAGCGAGCCGTCTTTCATGCGGATATCTTCATCCAGCCGGCGGTAACCCCACTTGGGGTGACCCCAGCGGGTAAACAGAGAGTGACCGTAGAACATGATCTTGCCTTCCACAATCGGCTCTTTTTCATATTCAATAACGGCACTTTCCAGATACTTCATATCCATAGGAATGTCAAACATAGCGCACCTCCATATTGGTTTGGTATATTATAGCACAGCTTGCAGCCGCAAGCAATCATTTGCATCGATTTTACAAGTTCCGCCGGATGTATCTGCAGAATTTGTAATTTTTTGCGCTTCTACCCTTGTTTTTCGCCCGGCTTTGCGCTATACTGAGGACGAAGAAGGGAGGCTGCGTATGTCATATATCGTTTACTCCGACTCCGAGGATTTCTACATTGAAAAAGAAGTCAGCGCCATTCAGCTGCCCACCATGCACCACCACCGCTCCTTCGAGCTTTACTATTTGGTCAAGGGCAACCGGGAATATTTCATCGAAGACCGCTTCTTTGCGGTCAATGAGGGCGATCTGGTGATCATTCCTCAAAAGGTCTTCCACCGTACCGCCGGCAAGGGCGGCCTGCGGTTCCTGATCCATTTCACCGACACCTTTCTGGAAAAGTTCTTCACCCCTGCCACCCTCACGCCCCTGCTGGAGGGCATCCCTTTCGTCTTCCGTGCCAATGAAAAGGACAGAAATCACATTCTTTCCAATCTGGAGAATCTGCTTTCGGAATACAATAAAAACAGCCACAACGAAATGCTGATGGCAGGCTTTTTGTACCAGATCCTTTTCTCGGTGGCCAATGCACCCAACGACTATGTGCCCCAAAGCTATGCCAACGAAAATATAACTCAGATCATTCAGTACATCAACGAGAATTACAGCCATATCAGCGACATTGAGCAGATCGCAGAGCACTTTTTCATCTCCAAATTCTATCTGTGCCGGCTGTTCAGCCGAAATCTTGGCATTTCACTTGTGGCATACCTGAACACCATCAAGATCCGGGAGGCCTGCACCATGCTGCTCAGCAGCAGCGACAACATGACCGAGATCGCCATGCAGTGCGGCTTCAACTCTTCCTCTTACTTCTGCAAAGTGTTTAAAAAGGAAAAGAGCATGTCCCCCACGGACTACCGAAAAAAATATAAATAAAACTGTAGGGGCGATTCACGAATCGCCCGCAAAAACCCGGCAAGTCTTGTGACCTGCCGGGTTTTCTTATTTTTCATTTGTTCTGTTATAGGTTTGGAACAGCTCTTTCCAAACATCCAGATGGGCTTCGCAGTCCAGATAGTGGGCGAAGCGCTCCAAAGCTTTTTCGTCCTCTGTGTCCGTAAATGCCAGCCGGGCGATACGGGTATAGTCCTCCCGTTTGCTTTCGCAGAAGGCGCGCCAGCCATCCAGCCAAGTGCCGTCTTCCAAAGAGCGGTTGCGTGCCTCAAAATCTCGCAGCATCCGCTCCTTCGTCTCGCCTTCGGCAAAACCGATGCCAACAGCGGTCTTGACCTCCACCGGCACAAAGTCCATGGCATTTGTCTGGCTGTCATAGCGCACCGCAAGGCCGTCGAACCAGCCGGGCATGCTGCGGCAGGACTCTTTGACGAAATGGAAATTGCCCTGTCCGTAAAGGATATGGCAGCCGCCAAGCTGCTCATAGCAGCCCACGCAGTGGCTGTGCTGGCAGAGGATCACATCTGCGCCGCTGCGTGCCATGGCATGGCAGGCCTTCCGCAGCCGGGGCGACGGATAACGGCACTGCTCCTTGCCGCCGTGGTAGAGGACTACCACCCGGTCATACAGTTCCTTGGCCTCCCGCACACGCAGCGGAGTCTCGAACTCGTCAAAAGCCCGGGCGCCCATGCGGTCAGGCAAAGCGTAGGAATACTCATGCTCGCAAACGGCGATGACACAGACAGTCTCACCGTCAGCCTCCAGGATCAGATCCCGGCAGCTGCCCACCTCGTCTTCTCCAAAGCCTGTATAGCCGATGCCGGCGTTTTCCAGGGCTTTCAGGGTGCTTTCCATGCCAGCTTTGCCGTGGTCGAAGACATGGTTATTGGCAAGGGCGCAATAGCTGACGCCCAGCTTTGCCAGGGTCTCGGCAGAAGCGGTAGGCGCACGCAGCGCCGGGCCGATCTTGGGAATCGGAGAATCCTCGTCTGCCAGAGCGCACTCCAGATTGACGATGCTTACATCCGCATCGTAAAACAGCCGGGCAGTATTGCCAAACAATGCCTGCACATCGCCGCTTTCAAATGCCGCAGCAGTGTCTACCGTAGGGGAAATATCGCCGCAAAACAGAAATCTCATAGTTCTCTCCTTACAGCTCAATTCTGGGCATAAGGCGAACAAAAACATCCCAAGAGTCCATGGCAAGACCGTGATCGAAATAGCGCTCGATCTCATACTCATACTTGCCAAAGTCCTCAAAGAACTGCTCTGCCATATTCGCAGAGCACTGATCAAATCCCTGACACTTCCAGGAAATGATTTCTGCCACACGCTCGCAGTATTCGGTATGCCGCAGCAGCAGACGCCAGCATACATTCTGCACACGGGTGGGCATCTGCATATGCTTCTTGATCACTTCACGCATGGCGGTGGCAATTTCCTTGACCTGGGCAAGATTCTTGGCGTGGTCGGGGTTGTAGAACATACCTCTGTCAGGATCTGCGCTCTTCTCGCCGCACATATAGCTGTGGTCAAAGGTCTCAGTGATCTTTTCCAGATAGGTGCGGACCTCTCTCCAATCCTCGCCGTAGCAGTGAGAGAAATAATCCTCCAGCTCCGCTTCGTAATCCGTATTGCTATCCAGCAGCGTTGCAGCCCAAATGTGCTTCATGAAGCCGGTGGGGAAGAAATTGCGGTTAGAGCCGTCTTCCATACAACCGGAGAGATTTCTGATCTTAAGGCTGCGCATATCCTCGTAGACACGGCGGCTCATGGCCATCATGCCGGGGTCACGGAACTGATGACGCCAGAAATGGTATTCATATTCGATGCAAGTACCGGGGAATACCTTCTGCCATTCCTTAAACAGCGCAACACAAGCCTCAATGCCTCTGGGAGGCTCCCAGCCGTTATGAATAAACTTGGGCGGCTCGGGATAGACGGTGTCCTTGGTGATACTGGAAGTATACTTTCTGGAAATGGGGCAGAACTGTAGAATAAAGCGGTCAGGATTTTTAATGCGCTCTATCAAAGCAGGGAACGAGCAGTCCACATAAGCCGCAAAAACGATCTTGGTAGGCAGATTCAAAGCCGTCAGCTTCTCGTCAATCTCGTTGAGGATCATTACCAGCCAATCACTGGGGCGCTTTTTGATACATTCGGGACACTCGCAGTAATTGTGGGAGGTGTCTGCCAGAGGAACGTCCAGCTCCAACACCTGGGTGTTATTTGCGGCGCGCTCCACCACCTTATCCGCAAACTTCGTCCGCAGATCCGCCCGGGACATGCAGAAGTTGGTGTAACCGGGATGCCTGCGGTTCAGGTCGCGGACGCCGTTCAGCATTGCCAGATCTTTCTTGACTTCCGGGGGGCACTGTTTCTCGCCGGAGCGGTACGCAGGCAGATCGTCCGGATCAAATCCGGCAGCAAAGCTGACAAACTCATGGCCGCCGTCACGGATGTTCATACCACGCTTGATAAGCTCCGTTTCTAACAGAGCATGCCACTGCCGCACAGTGGCAAAATCCACCGGCTCAGCAGGACGGTTTTTCTCATTCCGGCGGTGACGGTAATAGCGGCGGTGGTAGTCAAAGATACCCAAAAGGCCGAAGCCGTTGAGCTCCTGCTTGGCGTGGTAATCCACAAAGCCCAGAGCCTGCTCCAGTGTAGGGTCACCCTCGATGGTATGAGCGCGGACACGGTTATCCGCCAGCTTGTGATAGCTTTGCGGTGTCAGGCTTTTCCGGGGAATGTACTCGCCGTCAGTGCCCGGCAGCAGGAAGCGGCAGCCGTTCAGCTTCAGCAAGCGATATACGGCAAACAAAACACTTCTGGGGTTGGAGCCCGCCAGAATACCGCCGTTTTCCGTGGTCTCAATATGGACGATATCGTCCAGAATGGGATCGGGTGCCTCATTGGGCAGGCCGTGATCCTCCAAAAGGCCCAGACGGAAACCGTCTGTGGCCTTGGGGTTATACTCGATGGTGATGCCGCCGCAATCGGGCATCATCATCCGCAGGTACTTTTTCAGCTCTGTTGCGGCAAAATCAATGGGCTCACACAGCCGAAGTTTATAGATCTTATACATTTGCTGTTCCTCCTAAGCAAATCGTCCGGTTACAGTGTCACGCCGTCCTTGAAAATAGAGATCTCGCGATAGCCCTGCTTTTCATTCTTAGTTTCCTCGCCGGAGGCAATGCCAAGAACATAGTCAAAGAACTTCTGGTCGATGTCCTTGCCCTCCAGAATGGGAGAAGCATCAAAGTCGATCCAAATGCTCTTGCGGGTGGCAAGGCTATTGTTGGTGGCCACTTTCACTGTAGGAACGGGTGCGCCCAGAGGCGTACCACGGCCGGTGGTGAAGAGGATCAGATGGGCACCGGCAGCGGTCAGGTTGGTGATGGCAACGATGTCATTACCGGGGCCGTTGAGCAGGCTCAGACCGTCCTTGCTGATCCGGTCACCGTAATCCAGCACATCCACAACAGGGGCGGAGCCGGCCTTCTGGACGCAGCCCAGAGACTTCTCTTCCAAAGTGGTGATGCCGCCCTTTTTGTTGCCGGGAGAGGGATTCTCATAGACCACCTGATTGTGGCGCTTATAATAATCCTTGAAATCGTTGATGAGAGAAACCGTTTTGTCGAAGATCTCTCTGCTTTCGGCACGCTGCATGAGCAGATGCTCTGCGCCGAACATTTCCGGCACTTCGCTGAGGATGCAGCTGCCGCCCATTTCGATGAGCTTATCGGAGAAGCGGCCAACCAGAGGATTGGCGGTAATGCCGCTGTAGCCGTCGCTGCCGCCGCACTTCAGGCCGACACGCAGTTTGGACACGGGAACAGGCTCTGCCTTAAAGGTGGCAGCATAGGCCTTCAGCTCTTCCAGAAGTGCCACACCGGCTGCGATCTCATCCTCA
>JAZQJO010000038.1:0-12301 GCA_045541695.1 Faecousia sp. | reverse complement strand
TTGATTTTCTGCTTTTTCAGCAGGTACGCATACGCCGCGGCGGATACAAGGCTATCAAAAGCATTGCCGATGCCGAACAGTAGTGCGATGCCGGTCAGCGTCGGTGTCCACAGACCCGTGGCATAGAGTACAAACGCGATGCCGTAATAGACCATATTGGTCACCACCGATTCAAACAGCATATAGTTTGTTTTTCCCAGGCCGTAGAAGGTGGAGTCGAACACATTCTGCACGGCATACAGAACATAAAAACCGACCAGCAACAGCACAAGGTCAAAAAGCTTGTCCACCTCCGTAAAGCCTAACACTCGAGTCATAAACGGCTTCCACAGGGGGATGCTGACAAACCATAATGCGCAGATAACCGCCGTGATTCCAAAATAGCCCAAGGAGTTTCGGCGGATATTTTCCTTGTCTGTCGCCACCTCTTGCTTGATAAGCTCGCCCAACTGCAGCACCGGCAAAAGGAGCCATCCCCAAATAAAGTTGTTCGCCACCCAATAGGTGCCCTGTTCGCCCACCACATTGACCATCCGGGCAATCATCACCATATAGGCAACATTGCGCACCAGAGATTCCAAACCTGAGATACCGCCGATCTTCGCAAACTCCTTTGCCCACGCGAAATGGAGCTTTGCCTTGGAAAAGACCTTGATTTCCTCTTTTGCAAGAAGCACAAAGGACACTGCAAGGAGCAATGCATTGACGAGGATATTGGAATACCCGATACCGTTCACACCGAGGTTTAATGACACGGGCAGATTCGATACAAGGAAGGTATCGCTTATCAGGCACAGCAACAACCGTGCGCCGGTGAGGGCGTAAAGGTATTTACTCTTATTGATCGTCACCAAGGCAACCAGAGCAAACTGCGTGAGGATCGCAAAAATGTTGGCGATGCTCTCGATGCGTATATAGGATGCTGAAGGCTCCAGAATGCTTGCATCGGTTGCCATCAACTTCAGCATGGGCCCTGCAAAGATCAGCACAATTGCGGACAGCACGGCATACACGCCCAGTGAAATAAGCATACCTGTGCGGACACGGTTTGAAAATTCTAGCTTATCGTCTTTTACCTTGCCGACAAAATAAAACAGAGGCAGGATGATGGCTTCGTTCAGGATCTCGTACAGCAGGTTCACCCAGGAGAGCTGACCTGCGATGGAGAAGGCATATTCCCCCGGCAACTGACCGAGGAAAAACACCCGGACCGTGGTGTAGACTGTGGGTGCAAGACCTAGGACAAGAAGTGCAAAAAACAGCTTATAATTTATTCGACTGAGCGACAGTTTAAGCTTGGAAATATCAGTTAAGTATTTTTTCATTGTTTTTATATCCTGTTACAATATAGAAGCTTTCCTGAATCGCTGCTAAGGATGCTACGACGCACACCGCTATGCTGCTGTAATTCAAGTCGATAACGGGAAAGGTTAGAGGCAGGAGGAATAACAGTAGCCCCGTGATTTTGTTCATAACCGTATGAAAGGAAACGAGGGTTTTGATACGAACATATCCCCATATCAAATTGCCGATTTTGACCACTCCGATAACCACAATCCATACCCATAACCATTGTGAGATATGAACCATCGGGAGAAATTTGGCCAAAGAAGCGGAGAGAAATACAAAGTCAGCAACCGTATCCAGCCTTGCGCCAAATTCGCTGACCGTACCTGTCTTTCTGGCGATAGTGCCATCGATCATATCCGTGATGCCACAGAAAAGATATGTGACATGGAATCCAGCACCCAATACAGGAAGGAACACCAATAAAACACTGAACAAAATGCGGGAGGCGGTGATGATGTTTGCGATGTGTTTCTTCATCCGGTTTTCCATCCCTCCCTTGTCTTAAAAGCATTATATCGCATTTTCCGGGTATCGCAACAAAAAGCGGATGCCGGGGCATCCGCTTTTGCCTATTATAGTTGCACGACCTTGTCGATATTCTCGGTCATTTTGGATTATTTGTGCTTCAGCGCGATCCAAATGCCGCTGACGTAATCGTCCTTTGTAGTATCGCCCTCGGAATAGCATTCGAAATCGAAGCCGGGGACAATTTCGTAATCACTGAAAGCGATCCACTTATAGACCTCCGGCCACAGCTTTTGGATGGCATCGGGTATAGCGCCGGTGGTGTAAAACTTGCCCCACAAAGCGGCAGGAACCGACAGAATTTGGAACCCTTCCGGAATGTCCGAGCAATAATCCTTCAGCGAGCCGATACCATAGTCAAATTCGCTTCCATCACTGAGGCAGACACCCAGCATGGGCGGCACCGATTGGTGATAACCTTTCTCGTAGTACGCATCCCAAAAACGGGGGATCTCCGCATTTGCGGTTTCCGCTTGAAAGGATTGGGTCAGAACTGCAATTTGGAAGGCATTTTCTTTCTCAATTTTAATATCCATCTTCATCGCTCCTTTTATCAAATGGTCCGTATTGACAGGAGGACAGCAGGACAGGATCACACCCTTTTTTGCCGCCCCGGGACTCATGCCGTGAAACTGCCGAAATGCTCGGGTAAAAGCCTCTTGGGAGTCGTAACCGTATTTTAGCGTCACATCCAAAACAGATGCACCCAGTTTGATTTCCGTCCCGGCTTCCGTTAAGCGGCGCTCCCGAATGTAGGTGCCTATGGGCTTGCCCACTAACGCCTTGAATATCCGTTGAAAATAGAAAGGACTGACATAGAGCCTTTTTGCAAGAAAAGAGATGTCAAGTTCTTCGTCATCCAGATGGGTTTCAACGAGGTCCACAGCTTGGGAAATGATTTTGTAAATGTCCATACCTATATCCTCCGCATTAAGAATACCACATTGGAGAGAGGATTTCTTGATAGTAAATGCTCAATGCGCGCAGTAAATCTCAATTGCCTGTTGGGCAAAGGCACCTGTGCCCTCGCCGGTGGCTTTGTCGAGGCCTCCGTCGCTTATTTCTTCCGAAACCACTGCCACAGCTTTTTAATACCGATTACTGCAGCGGAAAGAACACCGGTTTTAATCAGAAAGCTCACCAGTGCGATCACGATCACCGGAAGAAGGTCAACCACAGATAGCTGCTTATAGGCAGAAAAATTTGCATTCAGCAAGTTGATCGCAATTAAGACAAGGGCAACGGCAAATAAAATCCACTTGTTTTTCATAGCAATTTTTGGGTGTAGATGTCAATGACCTGCTTGGCAAAGGCGCCTGTGCCCTCGCCGCCGGCTTTGTCGATGTTTTCCGTCATACTGCCACCGCCGGCGTAGCTTTCTGCCAGGCTCTTGAGGATCTGGGGCGTGCAGGTGTAAAAATGCTCTGTGAAGAACGCCTGCAGCTCCTTCGCCCAATTTTGGGCTGCTTCGCTGTCCGGGGCGCAGGGGCGCATTTTGCCCAGCCGCACAAAGAAGTCCATCACCTGTGCGCCCAGGTCCTTTTCCTGTTCTTTGGTGCGGCTTTTTTGCTTCTGCCGGAATTCCTGATAGGCATCCGTTTTGCCGTAGAGCACCTTGGCCTGCTGGCTGTATTCATCTATTTTCTTGGGGTCAAAGCCTTCAAAATCCATATATTTCACTCCTAACATCAGCATTCCCCTGGCAAGGGCAACTCGGTTTTGCAGCTTTTCGATTCGCTCCTGCATCAGCTTGATCTGATGCTCCAAGACCCGGTTGCGGTCATAGTCCGGCGCGTCCAAAATGCTGCCGATCTCATTCAGAGACAAGCCCAGCTCCCGATACACCAGGATCATATAAAGCTTGTCCAAAGCGGCGTCATCGTACAGCCGATAGCCTGCGTCCGTTATCTCGGTAGGTTTCAACAGGCCGATCTGATCGTAATGGTGCAGCGTCCGCACGCTGACACCGGTGCGCTTGCTCACTTGTGCAACGGTCAACATAAGCATCCCTCCTCTTGGCTCTATCATATACTATGACGTTACGTCAGAGTCAAGAGTTTTTTACAAGTAACGCAATTAGTACGAAACCCTGGATGGTGGCAGTTCCCCTCTCCAGAGCTTCCTTACGGCAGGTTGGCGTTGTTCTCAATATTCAGCGGAATAACCCTCGACCGGTTACAGTGATTAGGCGAGAAGGTCTGTCAACTTCCGTTTTGCTATTGAAAAATCATGTAAAAATGGTATATACTAGAGTAACAAATTGGCAAGAGCGCGTTTTTTAACGAAAGGACTGAACACACCGATGTCTAAGATCATGAAGCTATGCGCTTTGATATCTATTGTCCTTACAGTTCTGTTTACTGTACTTTTTCATACCTGCAGTTTCCCCATTTCACCGGCCATCACATTCGGTACATTTGCCTACCATTTCTGCATGCGGTTGCTTGTGGGCGAAGTATTCAACCTTGTTCTAAAAAACCATGTAAACTACAATCGAAAGTGGTTCCATGTAGGCGAAAGAGAGATGCGCATATACAAACTTCTGCGCATAAAGAACTGGAAAGCTTCTATGCCTACTTACGACAAAACACTCTTTGATCCCAAGCTGCATACATGGGATGAAATAGCGCAAGCAATGTGTCAGGCTGAGTTAGTCCATGAGACTATTGCTGTACTCAGCTTTTTGCCAATCATCGCTTCCATCTGGTTCGGAGATTTCCCGGTATTCCTGATTACCTCTGTACTGGCTGCCTGTTACGATCTGCTGTTCGTATTGCTGCAACGATCCAATCGTCCCCGCGTGTTGAAAATCGTTAGAAGGACTGGTGCCCAACATGAAAACAACAAGAATTTGTCCCAAGTGCAATAGTAATGATATCGTCCGCATTGACGGTTACACCGGCGCATACGGCTCTGGTAATAACATCATAACAGGAACGACTGTATTTTCCGGTGTAAATGTAAATCGCTATATTTGCTGCCGTTGTGGTTACACAGAAGAATGGATCGATCGCGAAGATCTGGAAAAGATCAAAGGCAGCAAAAAAGCAAAGGCAGTGTAACGATACACCGCCGGAATCCAAACCTTTTGTTTCCACCGCATTACAGAAAGGCAAGACATCCTATGAACACTTTGATTGAACTTTACGATGAAAGAGCCATCGAAAATGTTTTGGCTGCGGATATGTTTCGCCCCGAGAGAATCATCTATTTGTGTCCAACCGAAGTTGCACAAAACCGGGCGCATCAAAATACAATTCGGGACTTTTTCCGTCGCCGTGGCTGGGAACCGGAACTGCTTTTTATAGAAGCCAGCTCGTACAAGGTGGACCGGATCGTCCGGCAGCTGCTTACCATCAGCGAGAAATATCCGGATTGTGCAATGGATGTTACCGGTGGCAGCGACGCAGAGCTCTTCGCTGCCGGTATGTTTGCTGCCCAGGCAAATGTCGCCGCTTTTACTTATTCCCGACGGAAGAACCGGTTCTACAACATCTCCGGAGCAGAGTTTGCAGATAATATACCGTGCGATCTCTCCTACTGCGTTGAAGACTTCTTCCTGATGGCTGGCGGCTCTTTGCTTCCCGGCCGGGTGGATAACGCAACACTTCAGGGATATTTGGATGATATCGATCCGTTTTTTGACTGCTTTCTCCGGCATCGCAGGGATTGGACAAGCATCATTACCTATATGCAGAGAGTGTCCCCGGCTGAATACGGCCAAAACCCGCCCATGTTCATTCAAGGAAATTATGTAGTCAAGGGTGAGCGCGGCGGAAGGATCTCCGCGAAGGAAGACGCCCTGCGGGCGTTTGAACGCATCGGCTTCATTCGCAATCTGAATATCGTTTCCGACAAAGCTGTCTCCTTCCGTTTCAGAGACGCAAACACCCGGGCCTGGCTGCGGGATGTGGGCAGTGTTTTGGAGCTTTATGTTTATAAAGCCTGCCTGGATGCCCATATTTTCGACGACATCATCAGCAGTGCCGTTGTTCGTTGGAATGAAGTGCTGGGACATGGCAGTATTATCAACGAGATCGATGTAATGGCCACCATGGGTGTCCTTCCGCTTTTTATCAGCTGCAAGGTCAGTGACATCAAGACAGAGGCACTCAATGAACTTGCCATCTTGCGGGATCGTTTTGGGGGCAAAGGTGCAAAAGCGGCTATTGTCTCAACGGAACGGTGTAACGCTGCATGCCGTCACCGTGCCGCCCAGCTGGGGATCGCCGTTATTGACCGCGATGAGTTGGAAAGCGGCGCACTTATTCATCGACTGAAAGTGATTATGAAAGTCGAGAAATCTTAAGTCTTTTGCTCAGACAGCAAAACAGGCACCTGGCTAAAACCCGGTGCCTGTTCCTATTGAATATGGCACACAGGGGGATGGATGAATCTGTTTGGATGATTGACTTTCCCAGCGGATTTCGGTATACTGAATGCAAATCTTTCACGGGAGGTGGTCACTTGCAGATTCATGGATTGCAGAAAATGACATTGCTGGATTATCCCGGCAAGGTAGCCTGTACCGTTTTTATTGCCGGCTGCAATTATGCCTGCCCCTATTGCCACAACAGCCAGCTGCAGACCCGGGAAGCAGAACCCATTATGCAAGACGATGCGCTGCTTTCTTTCCTGCAAAAGCGTCAGGGTCTCCTGGATGGCGTGTGTATCACCGGCGGTGAGCCGACGCTGAATCCGGAGCTGCCACAGTTGCTGGAGCGCATCAAGGCCTTAGGCTATGCAGTCAAGCTGGATACGAACGGCAGCCGCCCCGAGGTGCTGCGGCAGTTGGTGACGGCCGGCCTTGTGGATTATGTGGCCATGGACATCAAAAACGGCCCGGAGAAATATGCCCAAACAGCAGGTGTACCGGGCTTGCAGCTGGAAAGCATTGAGGAGAGTCTGCGATTCCTGATCAGCGGCCGTGTCCCTTACGAACTGCGGACGACCCTGGTGCAGCAGCTTCACGACGAAGAATCGATCACCTCTATGGGGCGGTGGCTTGCAGGGCTGTGCCCGGGGAAGCGCCCGGAAGCGCTGTATCTGCAGAGTTTCGTGGATCGGGAAAGTGTGGTTTTTACCGGCCTTTCTGCGCCGGAAAAGGCCCAAAAAGAGCGCTATGCGCAACTTCTCCGGCCATTTGTGCAAAGCGTGTACTCCCGGGGCGATTAACACCATATCTTCGGCATCAATTTAAGATCAACCACAATATATTGTTATTTAAGGGTTGACATTGCAATACAGATACGATATAATACGAGCACTGTGGCTTTCAGAAAGAGCAGCAGTGCTCGATTGTTTTTGCTATATCTAATATAGAGGGGTAATTCGGATGTATAAGGTGTTAAAGCGCGACGGTATTACCGTTGAATTTGAGATCGGTAAAATTGCGGCGGCCATGGTCAAGGCCTTCGAAGCACTGGGAAAGAACTATCACCCCAGTATCATCAACATGTTGGCTTTGCAGGTCAGCGCTGATTTTGAGCCCAAAATTTGCGACGGCTGCATTTCCGTGGAAGACATTCAGGACAGCGTAGAAAAGGTGCTGTCCGAGTCCGGCTATTCGGATGTGGCAAAAGCCTACATCCTGTACCGCAAGCAGCGTGAGAAGGTCCGGAATGTCAATTCCGCGCTGCTCAACTACAAGGATCTGGTGGACAACTATCTGCAGATCGACGACTGGCGCGTTAAGGAAAATTCCACCGTTACCTATTCCGTGGGTGGTTTGATCCTTTCCAACTCCGGCGCGATCACTGCAAACTACTGGCTCAGTGAAATTTACGACACAGAAGTTGCGGAGGCCCACCGCAGCGCTGCCATCCACCTGCACGATCTTTCCATGCTCACCGGCTACTGCGCCGGCTGGAGCTTGAAGCAGCTGATCCAGGAAGGTTTGGGTGGTGTGCCGGGCAAGATCACCTCCAGCCCCGCCGGCCACCTGTCCACTTTGTGCAATCAGATGGTCAACTTCCTGGGCATTATGCAAAATGAATGGGCAGGCGCCCAGGCATTCTCTTCCTTTGATACCTATCTGGCGCCCTTTGTCAAGGTGGACAATCTGACGCAAAAGGAAGTCAAGCAGTGCATCCAGAGTTTTATCTACGGTGTCAACACCCCCTCCCGTTGGGGTACCCAGGCACCCTTCTCCAATATTACCCTGGACTGGGTTTGCCCGCCTGATCTGAAGGATCTGCCGGCCATCGTCGGCGGCAAGGAACTGGATTTCACCTACGGGGATTGCCAGAAGGAAATGGATATGGTCAACAAGGCCTTCATTGAGATCATGATCGAGGGCGATGCCAACGGCCGTGGTTTCCAGTATCCCATCCCCACCTATTCCATCACCCGGAATTTCGATTGGAGCGAAACGGAGAACAATAAGCTTCTGTTTGAAATGACCGCCAAATACGGCACCCCCTATTTCTCCAACTATATCAATTCGGATATGGAACCCTCCGATGTGCGCAGCATGTGCTGCCGTCTGCGTCTTGATCTGCGTGAACTGCGCAAGAAGTCCGGCGGTTTCTTCGGTTCCGGCGAATCCACCGGTTCCATCGGTGTTGTGACCATCAATTTGCCCCGCATTGCTTACCTGGCTGCGGATGAAAAGGACTTCTATGTGCGTCTGGACAAGCTGATGGACATTGCTGCCCGCAGTCTGAAGACCAAGCGCCAGGTCATCACCCGTTTGATGGATAACGGCCTGTATCCCTACACCAAACGGTATCTGGGCACTTTCAGTAACCACTTCTCCACCATCGGCCTGATCGGCATGAACGAGGTGGGTCTGAATGCCAAGTGGCTGCGTTTGGATCTGACCCATGAGCAGACCCAGAAATTTGCCCGGGAAGTGCTGGACCATATGCGCGAGCGTCTTTCCGACTACCAGGAAAAGTACGGCGATCTGTACAACCTGGAGGCTACACCTGCTGAGTCTACCACCTACCGTTTTGCCAAGCATGATAAGGAGCGTTTCCCCGACATCATCACCGCCAACGAAAACGGCACGCCCTACTACACCAATTCCTCTCACCTGCCCGTTGGCTACACAGAGGATATCTTCACCGCCCTGGAGATCCAGGACGAGCTGCAGACCCGCTACACTTCCGGTACGGTCTTCCATGCCTTCCTGGGCGAGAAGCTGCCGGATTGGCAGGCCGCTGCCGCCCTGGTGCGTAAGATCGCGGAAAACCACAAGTTGCCTTACTACACCCTGAGCCCCACCTATTCCGTCTGCGCGGACCACGGTTACATCACCGGCGAGCAGTATACCTGCCCCATCTGCGGAAAGGAAACCGAGGTCTACAGCCGCATCACCGGTTACTACCGTCCGGTGAAAAACTGGAATGTGGGTAAGAGCCAGGAGTTTAAGGACCGCCTGGTGTATAATGTGCGCAATTCAAAGCTGAAGGGCACCGTCCGGGAAACCCCCGCTGCGATCGCCTGCCATATTCCCGTGGAAGCAGCCGCACCCGCTCCCGCCGCGGACAGCAGCAAGATCATTCTGTTCAGCCGCGTTACCTGTCCCAACTGCCGGGTAGCAGAGCAATTGCTGACCAAAGCCGGTATCCCCTTTGAAAAGCTGATTGCCGACGAGCATGTGGAGCTGTGCAGACAGTACGGTGTCAAGGGCGCACCGACCCTGGTCATCACAGACGGGGATCTGACTGCCAGTTACTACAGCGTGCCGGAGATCAAGAAGTACATCGCATCTGTGTAACAACCGAAAAGAGCCGGGCAGCGCCCGGCTCTTTTAATGAGATTGGAGGATTTCCATATGCATGATATGATCATTGTTGGCGGTGGCCCGGCAGGCCTGACCGCTGCTATTTATGGCCTGCGTGCAGGCAAGACCGTTCTGGTCATCGAAAAAAATGCCTTTGGCGGCCAGATCGCCTATTCCCCCAAGGTAGAAAACATTCCCGGCACAAAGCTGATCAGCGGCGTTGAATTTGCCGACCAGCTGACCGACCAGGCTCTGGCCCTGGGTGCTGAGGTGGAGTTGGAAACTGTGACCCAGGTGGAAAAAGCCGCGGGCGATTTCATTGTACACACGGAAGAGGGCAATACATTTGCAGGCAAAACCGTGATCCTGGCGCTGGGTGTTAAGCACCGCACACTGGGTCTGCCCGGTGAGCAGGAGCTGATCGGCAACGGCATTTCCTTCTGCGCTGTCTGCGACGGTGCCTTCTATACAGGGCAGGAAGTAGCCATGATCGGCGGCGGAAATTCCGCCCTGCAGGAAGCGCTGCTGCTGAGCGAAGTATGCAGCAAGGTCACCATCGTACAGAATCTTCCCTTTTTTACCGGTGAAAAGAAGTTGGCGGAGGCTCTGAACGCCAAAGACAATGTACACATTCTTTTCTCCACCGTCGTCTGCGGCTATCAAAGCACCAACGGCAGCTTGACCGGTCTGCGGCTCAAGAGTGAAGAAACCGGCAAGGAATGGGATATTGCCGTGGATGGCGCATTCCTGGCAGTGGGTCTGCAGCCGGAAAACGCAGCCTTCGCCGATCTGGCAAAGCTGAACGATTGGGGCTATTTTGACAGCGGCGAAGATTGCGCCACTGCCACCGAAGGTCTGTTTGTAGCAGGCGATTGCCGCAGCAAGCGGATCCGTCAGGTCGTCACGGCATCCAGCGATGGCGCCATCGCTGCCATGGCCGCATGCCGTTATCTGGACGCATAACGGATCATTGAGGCAAAGGCTTTTCGTGAAAACAGTCCCCTTTCTTTGACATACGCGTACATTGCAGGGTCAAGAGCCACCTGCCCAGCAGAAATATTATGGCAGGCAACACCAAATGGTGTTGCCTGCCTTGCTTTACTGTTCAGTTCCCGGGGTGAAGTCAAAATCCTTCCATTTGCCGCCGTTTAGCCGGTGCAGTTCCTCCGTTGCCAGGAAGAACTTCTCAACCACCCGATGCTCCGGATAGAACTCCACGAATTCGCCATTGACGAAGGTATAGAAGCGGCTCAGATCCGTACACATACCGTATGTAGGCAGCGCTGCACTGTTCAGATGGAAGGTAAAGGGTTCGCCGTTTTTGGTGCCGTCATAGGTAAGGCCTGTGCGGTCCAGCCGCAGTGTTCCGCTGCCCACGATCTGGGATGTGGCCTGATTTTTCAGCAGTTCAAACTCCGGCAGCATACCGAGCTGCACCTGCTCCTCCAGGGCAAAGTCATCCCGCTGCACTTCCTGGCGGATCAGCTCCCGCTCCATCCGGAACCAGGCAGTCTGGGTCTCGGGGATCACGCAAGTCTCGTCGAAGGGAACCAGCTCATAGGTATCCAGCAGCGTAGCGCCGTTGCCGCACTCTTTGCAGAAAATGGTATTGCCCTTGGTAGCCATCGTGTGCTGCTTGCCGCACCGGGGGCACCAGAACAGCAGATCTTCCAGATCCTCAGCGCCGTTTTCGCCGATGTCATAATGGTGCTTATGGATCTTATTCCATGCATAGTCGTCATGGTAGATGGCACGGTTGATCCGGGATTCGATTTCCTCAGGAGTCATGCGTTCCAGATCCTCCACGGTAAACAGCTGGTCGTACTCCACCTCCACATGACCCACCCGATCCCGGAGATTATACTTGGGGCTGGTCAGGTAGCCGCCCCGGATCACACTGTAGTACACCGGCACCTTGTGGTGCTTGAACAGTTTCCCCGTGCCCAGGGCCACAGGTTGGTTTGCGCCGGAAATAGAACTCATGCCCTCCGGGAAAATGCAGACGCCGTGGCCGGATTTGATGACGCGGCTGATCTCCTTCACCGTATAAATGTCCGGTGTGAAATTCTTCTTGGGGATGACCCGGAGCAGATTGAACACCATCGCCAGATGGGAACGATGAAATTCGTTATAGCCCGCTACGAAGTTCATTTTCAGCGGCAGCAGTGGCGCGCCTACAAAGACATAATCCAGCCGGGATGCGTGGTTGCTGATGAAGAAAAAGGGGCCCTTTTCCTTCCGGAAATCCTTCTTGAAGGTGTAATGTACCCGATACTTGGGGTAGACGAACAGTTTCCAAACCAGTCCCAGCACATCATAGATCCAATTGGGATGGCTGATCTTCCTTGCGTGAATGGATCTTTCAACCGAAATCTTTTCCATATCTGTCTTTCCTTTCTATTGGCAAAAAAGTCCAAAGATCGCCTGATGCAATCAGTATAACACAAATGATACAGAAATGTCTACAATTTGAAAGACGGCAATTCGTTCAAAATTGCCGGTCATTTCGATTCGGCAGCATTTTGCCGATGATGCCCGCTTCGTCGTGAAACACCGGAAAACGGCGGTGTACGAAATCCCACCGGTCATGTCACAGAAAAGCCCGACCCCAATTTGGCGGTCAATCCTTGATCCTTTTGTCGCTCTTCACAATGCAAAACCCCGCTTCCAGGATGGAAGCGTCGTTCTTTTGTAAGG
>JAZQJO010000037.1:0-52684 GCA_045541695.1 Faecousia sp. | reverse complement strand
GCAGCAGCATAGCAAAACGGGCGGATAATATCCGCCCGCTTTTTGTTGCCAATGTTACTGCCTTGTGATATGATAAAGAAAAAGGCGGTGATTGTATGAAAATAAAGGGCTACAGTTTTAAATGTGAGAATCCCTTTTTCGTGTATTTCAAGAAGCATTACTGTCCTTGTTGTGGTAATAGATTAGTACGGCAAAAAGTATCCAAAGTCATACATAGTGATTCAGAAGAAGCAAAAAACTATGATTTTGAGGTAGCAGATATTACCGTTAAAGGGAATATGAAATTTACGCATGTTGAATTTCATTGTCCCAGTTGTCAAAAGAATTATTCTATAAAGGAAACAAAAGAAAATGATTTCCTAATTGACCGCTGGAGGTAAGAGGATTGCGAAAAAGAGAATTGACACAAGCACAAAAAGAATATCGAAGATTTGATGTGCGTAGAGGTATTATCATAAAAACATTGGTTGTTTTTCTTGTTGCAATCCTTGTATGCTTTATTACTGCTTTTCGCAATGTAGACAAAGATCCAGCACCGCTTTTATTCTGCCTTGGAATATTGATCGTTTATACGGTAATCACCGTTTTTGTTTGCCTCCATCTGGCGCGAAAGCACAGACAATTATATGTTGCGGCTTATGGTAACGATACAGATATTATCCACAACGGATTATTCGGTGAACTTTGGAAAGAGTTTGAGTGGAATCAATACGAAGGTCTAACAGATGGAAAAGTTATCTTTGCAGAAACGCATAATAACACCATTGATCTGCAGATCATTCGGAAAAAGCACGAATTCTCTGTTGAGATAACTTCCGATGGTCTTTACTTAATTTGCAACGATGAAACCGACGCACCCATTGAAAAGGAAATCCCTCTTTCTGATTTCAAGGATGTAGGTGAAGTTTTCTTGGCAATTCGCGAGTTTATTGAAACCAATTCATAACGTTGAAAACAGAGCAAGCGGTGAATGTCGCTTGCTCTGTTTGTTGTTCTGGATACTGACACTTGCGCACCCCCAAAAATCAGAATTTGTCGAAAGTGGGAGAAAATTTAAAAGCGACCGGTTTCGACATTTCATCTATGTCAACTTAAGGACTGCGGGTGAGGTATGTAAAAGCCTGCCTTTTACCTGTAAAAAAGCATAAAAACCGCAGAAAAACACAAAATTCTTTTGTCCCCTACTTGACATCCGCGTGAGCGGCAGTCCCATCATCCAGGATGGTAAGCTGGTGGGCGCGGTGACCCATGTGCTTGTAAATGATCCGACTACCGGCTACGGCATCTTCATCGAAAACATGCTGGATGCGGCGGCATAAGTATAGGGCGGATGCATACATCCGCCCAAAAACATAAGCAGAAATCTACAAGCTTTTCCTGCACTTCAATGCTCTTCGGTTAATCCTTTTTCAATAATTAAAATTACCATAGCATTTTCCCGGGCTTTGTGCTATACTGAATGCAAAGAATTGGCAGGAGGTGCCAAAAATGGCCCGGACAAAAGGAACAGAAGCAAACCTCTCCTCGGATAAGCTGCTGCAAATCATTGAGTATATGTCTGCCCGGCGGTTGCCTATGCGGCTTAAAGATATAGCAGACGATCTGCATATCTCCCAGCCCACGGTGGTACGTTACCTGCGGACAATGTGCAACCAGGGCTACGTCTATCACGATGAACACACAGGTTACTACGCAATGACGTGGAAAATCTGCCGGCTCAGCAGCTCCTTGGAAAGCAACCTTGTGCTGCGAAGCATGGCCGGCAGCCTTCTGAGCGAGTTTGCCAATCAGCATAATCTCGGAATACTGTTGGCAGTGGAACGGGACGGTGTCCTCATTTATCTGGATTTGGTGGGCGCGCCCCATGGATCGGTGAACACAATGCTGCGTATCGGCAACGATGCGCCAATGCACTCTACCGGCTCCGGCAAAATCCTGCTCAGCGCCATGACTTCTGCCAGGGTCAATCAAATATTGGATCAACGCGGTCAAGTGCGGCTGACGGACAACACCATCACCAGCCGGGAGCAGCTGATGCAGGAACTGGCAAAGATCCAGCAGCAAGGCTACGCCCTGGACAACGAAGAATGCGAGATCGGCCACCGATGTGTTTCGGTGCCGCTGTATGACTATACCGGCGCGGTAGCTGCAGCAATCAGTGCCTTTGGCAGTGTAGACCGGCTGACAGACCTTGTGATCCGGAACACCGCCCTGCCGGCACTGAAAAAGCTGTCTGCGGAAATATCTTTCCGCATGGGCCACTCATTATAATACCAGGAAGGAAATGCTAGCTGCGTTTCCTTCCTTTTTCTGTTGACAAGGCCTTTCCCGGTGTGTATAATTTGGTTATGGAATTAAATTCCGTATATTAAAATTATATTTCGTAACCAGAAAGGAAGATACCCATGGCAGTAGAACGAAAGAAGTATTGTGTAGGCGGCAAGTGGCTGGAATCCAAGACTGACAAGTGGATGGAGGTCACCGACTCTTCTACCGGTGAGGTTATTGCACAGGTTCCCTGTTGCACAAAGGACGAGGTGGAAGCAGCAATTGCTGCAGCAGACGCCGCATTCCCCGAATGGTCTATGACCTCTTTGAGCAAGCGCACCCAGATGATGTTCAAGTGGCGCGATGTGCTGGTGGAGCATCTGGATGAGCTGACAGTCTTGTGCGCTAAGGAGCTGGGCAAAAACCTGGCAGAAGCTCGGGGCGATGTTTTGAAAGCCATCGAGCCCACAGAGCTTGCCTGTGCCACGCCCTTCATTTCTCAAGGCAGCGCATCTTTGCAGGTTACTACCGGCTTTGATACCGCTTCCTACCGTATGCCCTTGGGCGTTGTTGCCGGCATCGTGCCCTTCAATTTCCCCGCAATGATCCCCTGGGGCTGGATGGTGCCCCTGGCCATCGCCACCGGTAATACTGTGGTTTTGAAGGCCGCCTCCTACACCCCCTTGACCTCTATGCGCATCATGGAGCTGTTCTACGAGGAAGCCGGTTTCCCTGCAGGTGTTGTGAACCTGGTTACCTGCTCGCGTAACGAGTCTGAGCTGTTCCTCACCGATCCCCGCGTGAAAGCTGTTACCTTCGTCGGTTCCACCGACATCGGCAAGCACATCTACTCTGTGGCTGCTGCCCACGGCAAGCGCGTGCAGGCACAGTGCGAGGCCAAAAACCACGCGCTGGTACTGGAGGATTGCGACCTGGAAAGCACCACCAACGCCATTATTAACTCTACTTACGGCTGTGCCGGTATGCGCTGCATGGCTCTGCCCGTTATCGTTGTGCAGGAGAGCATTGCCGACAAGTTTGTCGCTCTGCTGAAGAAAAAGGCCCAGGCTCTGAAGATCGGCTGCGCCTACGATCCCGAGACCCAGCTGGGTCCTGTTGTCAACGCAAAGCACAAGGAATCTGTCTGCAAGTGGATTCAAAAGGGCATTGACGAGGGCGCACAGCTGGTGCTGGACGGCCGTGATGTGGTGGTTCCCGGCTTTGAAAACGGCTACTTTGTAGGCCCCACCATCCTGGATCATGTCAAGCCCGGGATGACCGTAGGTGAACGGGAGATCTTTGGACCCGTTACGGTCATCAAGCGTGTCAAGACCTTTGAGGAAGGCCTGGCGATCATGAACGCCAACCCCTTCGCCAACGGCTCTGTTATTTTCACCCAGAACGGCTACTACGCCCGCCAGTTTGAATTGCTGACCGATGGCGGTATGGTGGGTATCAATGTAGGTATCCCCGTTCCTTCCGCTTACTTCCCCTTCTCCGGCAATAAGGACAGTTTCTTCGGTGACCAGCATGTGCTGGGCTTGGACGGTGTCCGGTTCTATACTCGTGCAAAGACCGTCACCAAGCACTGGTATGACGAGCATTCCCGCAAGAAGGCAATGGACACCTGGGAAGGAACAGTCGAGCGTATCTAATGAGGTGTTAGACTATGGATTTTGAAAAATTAAAGCGCTTTAGCGCGGACATCCGTATTTGGACGATCCGGCAGATCGCCGAGGCAGGCTTCGGTCATATCGGTGGCTCCGCGTCCATTGCAGATGTGCTGGCCGTGCTCTACGGCGGCATGATGAAGATCGACCCTAAAAATCCCAAATGGGAAGACCGGGACTGGTTTGTCCTGTCCAAAGGTCACAGCGCTCCGGCGCTGTACGCGGCCCTGGCACTGAAGGGTTTTATTCCTATGGACTGGCTGAAGACCCTGAACAAGGGCGGCACCAGCTTGCCCAGCCACGCGGATATGCAGCGAGTCCCCGGCATCGACATGAGTACCGGTTCTCTGGGTCAGGGTATCTCCGCCGCGGTAGGCATTGCTTATGCCAACCGCCTGCAGGGCCGTGACAGTTGGACCTACTGCATTCTGGGTGACGGCGAATGCAACGAAGGTCAGGTTTGGGAGGCCTGTCAAACGGCAAACCACTTCAAACTGGACCACTTCATCGTCTTTGTGGACTGGAACAAAAAGCAACTGGACGGCACAGTGGAAGAGATTTGCAACCCTGTGGATTTTGAAGCCAAATTCCGTTCCTTCGGTTTCGGTGCAGAAACCGTCAAGGGCTACGATGTGCAGGCGATCTGGGAGGCTATCGAGCGAGCGAAACAGGATAGCGGCAAACCCCATTGCATTATTCTGGATACCTATAAGGGTCTCGGTGTTTCTCTGGCGGAGACCGAAGACTTCAACCACTACCTGACCTTCGGCCGCACCGAGGGCGAAAGCAGTGTGCAGGAGATCGAACGCCGTTTGCAGGCAGGTACTTATCCTGGAGGTGATCACACATGGTAAAGATCCTTGAAAAGCACGAGAAAGACAGCCGGGAAATGCGCGCCATTTACGGCGAAGTGCTGACCGAAATTGCAAAGGAAAACAGCAAGGTGGTGGCCATCAACTGCGATCTGTGCAGTTCTATGGGACTGAAGTCCTTTGCCAAGACCTTTCCCGACCGGGCGATCAATGTGGGCATCCAGGAAGCCAACGGCTGCTCTATGGCGGGCGGCTTGTCCGCCGCCGGCATGATCCCGTTTTTTAACACCTTCTCAGTGTTCGCCACCCGGCGGGTATACGATCAGATTTTTATGTGCGCTGCATATCCTAAGCTGAATGTGAAGATCATCGGCGGCGATGCCGGCGTATCCGCCACCACCAACGGCGGCACCCATATGCCCTTTGAAGATATGGGCATCATGCGTGTTATGCCCGGTGTGACGGTGCTGGAGCCCTCTGACGGCGTCATGATGCAGGATCTGATTCGCCAGATGGCAGATACCTACGGTGTCCAGTATCTGCGCTTTTGCCGCAAGCCTACCGTTAAGATCTACGAGGAAGGCTCCCGTTTTGAGATCGGCAAGGCCGTCACCGTCCGGGAAGGCACTGACGCCACCATCATCACCTGCGGTCTGCTGGTCGCCGAGGCGCTGACGGCTGCGGATACGCTGGCGCAGGAGGGCATCCAGGTCCGGGTGGTGGATATGTTCACCCTGAAACCCATAGACGCTGAATGCATTTGCGACTGCGCAAAAGCCACCGGCGCTATCGTCACTGCAGAAAATCACCAGCTGATCGGCGGTCTTTCCAGCGCGGTAGCAGAGGTGCTGTCAGACAGCCGCATCGCCGTTCCCTTCGAAAAGGTGGGTATCCGGGATACCTTCGGCGAGGTGGGCGATATGGATTATTTGATGGAACGCTTCCAGCTGACTGCCCCGCATATTGCCAAAGCCGTCCGCAAGGCCGTTGCCGCCAAATAAGAAAGGAGAACTGTCATGCCTGCAGGAAAAGCAAGTGTAGCCCGCGCCTATGGCAGTCCGTCCCGCTATGTGCAGGGACCGGGCGAACTAAATAATCTTCCCAAATTTGCGGTGGAATACGGAAAGACCGCCCTGGCAATTATCGACACATTCCTTTATGAATCTCTGGGCAAGCAGGTTTCTGAAGCCTTTGCAAAAAGCGATGTGACCCTCCACCTGGTAGAATTCAAGGGTCACTGCAGTCATAAAGCTTTGGATGAGCTGATCGAGCATGTCCTTTCACTGCCCACCGTTCCCGATACATTTATCGGCATCGGCGGCGGACAGAGCTGCGATATCAACAAGGCCGTGGGTGCCCATTTCCGGAAAGCCTTTATCAACGTTCCCACTGCCCTGTCCTCCGACGCCCCAACTTCCACCCACAGCATTATCAATAATGACGGCGCGCTGTTTGACCGGATTGTGCACTATAAAAATCCCGATTATGTGGTGGTGGATACGGAAATCACTGTCAAAGCCCCTGCATTTATGCTGTCTTCCGGCATCGGTGATGCGCTGGCAACCTACATTGAAGCAGAGGCATCCTTCGCCAACAACAATGTATGCAATGCAGGTGGTGGCACCTACCGCCCCACACTGCTTGGTATGGCTGTTGCAAAGCTGTCTTATGAGATCCTGCTGGAAAAAGGCAGAGCTGCAATGGATGCCCAAAAAGCAGGTCTGCGGAATGCTGCATACGAAGATGTGGCAGAAGCTGCGATCCTGCTTTCAGGACTGGGCTTTGAATGCACCGGTGTTTCCGTGGCGCACGGCTTGCAGGCAGGCTTTTTTGCTATGCCGGATGCCAAGCCCTTTATGCACGGTGCCGGCGTTGGTTACGGCACGCTGGTTCAGCTGGTGCTGCAGAAAGACCCCCGGCTACCGGAAGTGTTCCGTCTGTGTAAGGACGTGGGAATTCCGGTCTGTACCGCGGATCTGGGTCTGACCCCGGAAAACCGGGATCGCAACATCAACCTTTTGATCGACGAGGTCTACGAAAACCGCTGGAATATTCACAATGTTCCGTTTAAAGTGACCCGTCAAATGCTCCGGAACGCCATTGACTCCCTGGACGCCTACGCCGCCCGGGCATAACAAAAGCAAGAATTCAACCGCATTTACAAAGCCTCCGGAAGACCGGAGGCTTTCGCTTATGAAAGTTGTTGGTCCTATATTGACACACTGGTGTCCGGCTCACCTATTATACAGGACGGGGAGCGATGCGACCGCCGCCGGTGGCGGATGAAGGGAGCTGAGCGAGTGGCAGCGGTCGATAAAATCGAGGATCAGCGTAAGACCGAAGATTTTATCGGGCACCGCAACAGGAAAACTGGTTGTCGCCGTCACCCATGTCCTCGTCAACGACCCCACCACCGGCTACGGTATCTTTATTGAAAACATGCTGGATGCTGCAGCGTAGCGGGCGATCCATGATCGCCCCTACATTTGTATCGTTTTGCGAAGCAAAACACTGAATTTTCCATTCTCCATTAAAAAAGCAGGTGGTTTCCCACCTGCTTTTTATGAATTATTTGCCGTAATAGGCGTTCAGGAACATCTGCTTGATCTCACTCATCAGAGGATAACGGGGATTTGCGCCGGTGCACTGGTCGTCAAACGCCTGCTCCACCATTTCATCCAGCCGTGCCAGGAAATCGCTTTCCTCAACGCCGTACTCCCGGATGGTGGCCTTGATGCCCACCCGCTTTTTCAGATCTTCGATGGCTTCGATCAGCCTTTCCAGCTTCTCAGCATCGGTTTCGCCGCCCAATTGCAGGTAATCTGCCACCTGCGCATAGCGCTCCAGGGTATGGGGATGGTCATACTGGGAGAAAGTACCCATCTTCACCGGCACCTCGGCTGCGTTGAAGCGCAAAACCTCGGTGATCAGCAGGGCATTGGCAATGCCGTGAGGCAGATGGTGGAACGCACCCAGCTTATGGGCCATGGAGTGGCAGACGCCCAGGAAGGCGTTGGCAAATGCCATGCCGGCCATGGTGGCGGCGTTGGCCATGTTCTCACGGGCACGAGGCTCGTTGGGGCCGTTATCATAGCACTTGGGCAGATTCTCAAACACCAGCTTCAGGCTGCGCAGAGCAAGACCGTCGGTATAGTCGGTGGCCAGCATGGAGGCGTAAGCTTCCAGCGCATGGGTCACGGCGTCGATGCCGGAAGCGGCAGTCAGACCTCTGGGGGCGTCCATCATCATGTCGGCATCCACAATGGCCATTTTGGGCATCAGCTCATAGTCTGCCAGAGGATACTTGACGCCGGAGACCTCATCGGTGATAACAGCGAAGGGTGTGACCTCGGAGCCGGTACCGGCAGAGGTGGGAACTGCCACGAAATATGCCTTTTCGCCCATTTTGGGGAAGCCGTAAACACGCTTGCGGATATCCACGAAGCGCATGGCCATGTCCTGGAAATCAGCATCGGGATGCTCATAAAGCACCCACATGATCTTGCCGGCGTCCATGGCGGAGCCGCCGCCCACGGCGATGATCAGGTCAGGCTGGAAGGAGCGCATAGCTTCCGCGCCTTCCCGGGCGCAAGCCAGCGTGGGATCGGGAGCGACATTATAAAATGCGGTATGGGTGATGCCCATGGCATCCAGCTTTTCCTCGATGGGCTTGGTATAGCCATTCTGGTACAGGAAGGTATCGGTAACGATGAACGCCTTTTTCTTGCCGGAAAGCTCTTCCAGAGCAACAGGCAGGCAGCCTTTCTTGAAATACACCTTTTCAGGCGCACGGAACCACAGCATATTTTCCCTCCGTCTTGCAACAGTTTTTACGTTCAACAGATGGCGCACGCCAACATTTTCGGACACAGAGTTGCCGCCCCAGCTGCCGCAGCCCAGAGTCAAAGAAGGCGTCAGCCGGAAGTTATACAGGTCGCCAATGCCGCCCTGGGCAGAGGGTGTGTTCACCAGAATACGGCAGGCCTTCATGCGGCTGGAGAAAGCATTGAGCTTATCGGTTGCGGTGCGGGTGGAAAGATAGACCGCTGCGGTATGGCCGTAGCCGCCGCCTTCCAGCAGCTTCTGGCTCTTATCCAATGCTTCTTCAAAGGTCTTGGCACGGTACATGGCCAGCACGGGAGAAAGCTTTTCGTGAGCGAAAGGCTCTTCGATCTCCACAGATTCCACCTCGCCGATGAGGATCTTGGTGTTTTCCGGAACGGTGATGCCGGCCAGAGCGGCGATGGTGGGTGCAGTCTGGCCAACGATCTTGGCGTTCAGATTGCCGTTAATGAGCAAAACGGAGCGAAGCTTATCCTTTTCCTCTTCATTCAGGAAATAGCAGCCACGCTGGGCAAATTCTTTGCGCACCTCGTCATACACACCGTCCAGAACCACCACGGACTGCTCAGAAGCGCAGATCATGCCGTTATCGAAGGTCTTGGAATGGATGATGGAGGAGACCGCCATGAGAATATCGGCGGTGTCGTCAATAATGGCAGGCACGTTGCCGGCGCCAACGCCCAGAGCAGGCTTGCCGGAGGAGTAGGCCGCATGGACCATGCCGGGGCCGCCGGTGGCCAGGGTCAAGTCGGCATTATGCATGACCTGGGCGGTCAGCTCCAAAGAGGGCTGGTCGATCCAACCGATGATACCCTCGGGAGCGCCGGCTGCCACAGCCGCTTCCAGAACCACCTTTGCCGCAGCAATGGTGGATTCCTTTGCCCGGGGATGGGGGCTAATGACGATGCCGTTACGGGTCTTCAGGCAGATCAGCGCCTTGAAAATGGCGGTTGAGGTGGGGTTGGTGGTGGGAATGACCGCTGCCACAACACCGATGGGCTCGGCTACTTTCTGGATGCCGAAGGAGGGGTCTTCCTCCAGAACGCCGCAGGTCTTTTCATGCTTATAAGCATTGTAGATATACTCAGAAGCGAAGTGATTTTTGATGACCTTATCTTCCACAACGCCCATGCCTGTCTCGCTGACAGCCAGCTTTGCCAGAGGGATTCGGGCCTTGTTGGCGGCGATGGCCGCTTCCAGGAAGATCTTGTCGACCTGCTCCTGGGTAAAGGTTGCATATTTTGCCTGGGCCTCCCGGCAGCGCTTCAGCGCAGCATCCAGTTCCTCGGCGGTGGTCACGGGCAAATAGGTCTTTTTCATAATTATCACCTTTCCTTCAAGTTTTATCGATTTCATTTTATCGAATTGGCTTTATCGATATTCTAGCACCGATTCCAAAGAATGTCAATCTGTGAAACTCTCAAAAAACGCAGATAATCGCCTTCGCTTTTGTTGCATTTGCACAAGGCGGCGCACCGGGCCATCCCAGGCCGCCTCATTACATTTATATAGGTAGGTGCGAATTGTGTTCGCCCACCCAAAAGCAACTTTTTGCAAAAGCGCGCTCTTTTTGCAGAAAAGCTTTTCTTGCATTTGCGCAAATTTATGGTATTATGAAAGAAAAAAGGAGGTCTACCTTATGGCAAAAGAGCAATTATCGGATGCTTTGTCCGCACGTATGGAGCAGGAGAAGGCAGACCGCACCTATGCCGACCACGCCTTTCCCGATCAAATGGCCACCCGCCGTTACAGCAATTTAAAGCCTACGCCGGTTTGGCGGCCTAAGTTCGCCAAGGACATCGACCGGATCATGTACAGCCCCTTCTACAACCGCTACACCGACAAGACCCAGGTGTTTTCTCTGATCAAAAACGACGACATCACCCGCCGGAGTCTGCACGTGCAGCTGGTTTCCCGGATCGCCCGCACCATAGGCCGGGCGCTGAATCTGAATCTGGATCTGATCGAAGCCATCGCTTTGGGTCACGACATCGGCCACACACCCTTTGCCCACTGCGGCGAGGTGTATCTTAACGAGCTGTACCACAAGCATACCGGCCGGTTTTTCAATCACAATATCCATTCCGTGCGGGTGCTGGATCAGATCTTCCCGCTGAATCTGACCCTACAGACCTTGTCCGGCATCGCCGGTCACAACGGTGAGATCGAGCTTTCCGAATACCATCCCGTTCCCCTGGACAGCTTCGAGGAATTTGAAGCGGAGCTGGAAAAATGCTACACCATTCCCGGCTACTCCAATAAGATCCAACCCTCCACGCTGGAAGGCAACGTTGTGCGCATTTCCGACATCATCGCCTATCTGGGCAAGGACCGCCAAGACGCCGCCAGCCTGCAAATGGTGGAAGACAGCGCTTTCCCGGTTTCGCCCATCGGACGGATCAATTCCGAGATCATCAACAATCTGGTGGTCAACATCATCGAAAACAGCTACGGCAAGCCCTATATCAAGCTGGACGATGCCCATTTTGAGGCGGTAAAGCGGTACAAAAAGGAAAACTACACCGTTATTTACGCCAAAGAGCCGGGCCGGGCCATCCTGAAGCGGGTCGTGGAGCCTATGATGCAGGAAATCTACGAGCAGCTGCTGGAGGATCTGCTCCAGGGCAACGAAAATTCTCCCATTTTCAAGCACCATATAGATTATGTAAACCAAAGCCGCTACGAACGGCATATTCCCTATGAGAATACCGAGCCTAACCAGATCATCGTGGACTACATCGCCAGCATGACCGACGATTATCTCATTGATCTGCACCGGTATCTCTTCCCGTACAGCAATTACTATGTGGAATACACCGGCTATTTCGACGATCTGTACGCCCTACGGGGCCGCCTGGACGGCCAGATCGGTCTGGACGACTAAGAAAAAACAAAAAGGCACGGACGCAAGTCCGTGCTTTTTTTAATTGAGAATTGACAATGGAAAATTGAGAATTGTGGTGTTTTGCTTCGCAAAAAAATTTAAATGTAGGGACTGGCCTCCGGACAGTCCGTCTGCGAAGCAGCATTGATAAAAGGACCGTCGGGGACAAAAATCATGGTATGATTGCCCCCGGCAATCATTTAGATTCGGATGCGCTGCGCGCAGCACCACGGTCCCTACACGGGTGCATATCTCGTATCTTGTATCTCGTATATAAAATCCGCCCGGCGGCAAACTATTTTTAATGTTCACAAATTATTTATAACCTTGCCTATTGACATTTTTAGCACTCTATTGTATAGTGTGCTTAGCACTCGGAGATAATGAGTGCTAAAAGGAGGAAAACATGGAGATTACCGAACGGCAAAAGAAAATACTGCGCTGCATCGTGGATCTGTACATCCGCACTGCCGAGCCGGTGGGCTCCAAGGCCATTGCGGAGCTGCCCGATATGACCTACTCCTCCGCCACCATCCGCAACGAGATGGCAGACCTGACCGCTATGGGCTATCTGGAACAGCCCCACACCAGCGCAGGACGCATCCCCTCCGCAGCCGGCTACCGGCTGTATGTGGATGAGCTGATGGCGGACTACCGCCTCAGCGTGGACGAAACAAAATCCATAAACCTTGCCATCGAGGAAAAGATGCAGCAGGTGGACAAATTGGTGGAAAAAGTCGCCAAGCTGGTCTCCCAGACCACCCAGCTGCCCGCCATTTCCGTGGCATCCCGTCAAGGCGGCGCAACCGTCAAGCGCTTCGATCTGATCCTTGCCGGAAACGGCAGCTTCATTCTGGTGATCATGCTCAGCACCGACGAGGTGGTCAACAAGCTGATCAAGCTGCCCCTGGACGTGACCGAGCAGGAGCTGAAGCTTCTCAGCGCGGTGCTCAATGCCACCATGACGGACATTCCGGAAACGGAATTTACGTCTGCGCTGATGCAGCGGGTGATGAATTCCGCCGACTGCGCAGCAAGTCTTGTCCCCGTGATCGTGGAATTCACCGCCGAGACATTGCGCAAGCAGGAGCGAACCAACATGGCGGTGGCAGGACATGTAAGGCTGCTGGAACAGCCGGAATACCGCAACATCGACAAGGCCCAGCGGCTCATGAGCAGCCTGGACGAGGACGCTCTGTCCAACCTCCCGGCGGTAATGCAGAACGCAAACGGCACAAAGGTCTTGGTCGGTCCGGAAAATGTATCCGAAGAGCTGAAAGACACCTCTGTGGTCATGACCAAGTTCGACATCGGCGACGGTCTGCAGGGCATGATCGGCGTGGTTGGCCCTACCAGAATGGACTACGCCAAGGTCACAGCAAGGCTGAGCTATTTCGCCGAAAGCCTGAGCAAGATGTTTGCCAAGCCTGAGCAGCCCCAGCTGCCGGAGGCAGAGGAAAAATAAATTTGGAGGAAATCCAACGTGGCAAAAAAGAAGAAAGAGCAGGAGATCACTCCCGAGGAGCAGGTCGAGCAGGTAACGGAAGAAACCGCGGAAGTACCTGCCGTCGACCCTTGGGAAGAAAAATATAACTTGGAGCACGATGCCCATCTGCGTCTGGCAGCGGAATACGACAACTTCCGCAAGCGCACCGTCAAGGAAAAGGAAGCCTCTTACGGTCATGGCAAGGCCGATGCAGTGGAAAAGCTGCTGCCGGTGTACGACAATCTGGAGCGGGCGCTGAATCAGCCCACCACAGATGAGGCGTACAAAAAAGGTGTGGAGATGACCATGACCCAGCTGATCGGCATTTTGAACGGTCTTGGCGTGGAGATCTTCGGCGAAGCAGGCGACACCTTTGACCCCAATATCCACAACGCGGTGACGCACACCGAGGACGAGACCGTGGCGGAAAACACCATCACGCAGGTCTTCCAGAAGGGCTTCAAAATGGGCGACCGGATCGTAAGATTCGCTATGGTACAAGTGGCGAATTAAGATACAAGATATAAGATACGAGATACAAGATAGGGCTCGAATCTCTATATCTGGTATCTTGTATCTCGTTGTTTGTATCTATATTAAATTGTAAACAATTAAACTTTTCATATAGGAGGAAATTATTATGGGTAAAATTATTGGTATTGACTTGGGTACAACCAACTCCTGCGTAGCCGTTCTGGAAGGCGGCGAAGCAGTGGTCATCGCCAACGCTGAGGGCGGCAGAACCACTCCCTCTGTTGTGGCATTCTCTAAGACCGGCGAACGCATGGTGGGGCAGGTGGCAAAGCGCCAGGCCGTCACCAACGCCGACCGCACCATCGCTTCCATCAAGCGCCACATGGGCGAAAACTATCACGTTGCCACCGACGGCAAGAACTACACCCCCCAGGAGATCAGCGCCATGGTGCTGCAGAAGCTGAAGGCAGACGCCGAGGCTTATCTGGGCCAGCCGGTCACTGAGGCTGTCATCACCGTTCCCGCTTACTTCTCCGACGCACAGCGCCAGGCTACCAAGGATGCCGGCAAGATCGCCGGTCTGGATGTCAAGCGCATCATCAACGAGCCCACCGCTGCTGCTCTGGCTTACGGTCTGGATAAGGAAAGCGAGCAGAAGATCATGGTCTACGACCTGGGCGGCGGTACCTTCGACGTCTCCATTCTGGAGATCGGCGACGGCATCGTGGAAGTTAAGGCCACCGCAGGCGACACCCGTCTGGGCGGCGACGACTTCGACCAGAGAGTGGTTGACTATCTGGTTGCTGAGTTCAAAAAGAGCGAGGGTATCGACCTGACCAACGACAAGATGGCCATGCAGCGCCTGCGTGAGGCTGCCGAAAAGGCAAAGATCGAGCTTTCCGGTGTTGTCTCCACCGCTGTCAACCTGCCTTATATCACCGCTGACGCTACCGGTCCTAAGCACCTGGACGTGACATTGACCCGGGCAAAGTTCAACGAGCTGACCGCAGATCTCGTCGAGCGCACTCTGAAGCCTGTCAATCAGGCCCTGTCCGACGCCGGCATGAAGCCCGGCGACCTGCACAAGGTGCTGCTGGTTGGCGGCTCTACCCGTATTCCTGCGGTTCAGGAAGCCGTTAAGGGTATCACCGGCAAGGAAGGCTTTAAGGGCATCAACCCCGACGAATGTGTTGCTGTTGGCGCAGCCATCCAGGGCGGCGTTCTCACCGGCGACGTGCAGGATATCCTGCTGCTGGACGTGACCCCCCTGTCTCTGGGCATTGAGACCATGGGCGGCGTGTTCACCCGTCTGATCGACCGCAATACCACCATCCCCACCAAGAAGAGCCAGATCTTCTCCACCGCCGCTGACGGCCAGACCTCTGTTGACGTCCACGTGCTGCAGGGCGAGCGCGAGATGGCAGCTTACAACAAGACGCTGGGTCGCTTCCAGCTTTCCGGCATCGCTCCCGCACCTCGCGGCGTGCCGCAGATCGAGGTCACCTTTGATATCGACGCCAACGGCATCGTCAACGTTTCCGCCAAGGATCTGGGCACCGGCAAGGAGCAGAACATCTCCATCACCGCTTCCACCAACCTGAGCCAGGAAGACATCGACAAAGCTGTGAAGGAAGCTGAGCAGTACGCCGCCGAAGATAAGGCAAAGCGGGAAGAGGTGGATACTCACAACAACGCCGATCAGCTGGTCTACCAGACCGAAAAGACCCTGGGCGAGCTGGGCGACAAGATCAGCGAAGAGGAGAAGTCCTCCATCCAGACCGCTGTTGACAAGCTGAAGGAAGTCAACAAGGGTACAGATTTGGAAGCCATCAAGGCTGCCATGGACGAGGTGCAGAAGGCATTCTACGCCGTTTCCGAGAAGCTGTATCAGCAGGCACAGGCCCAGCAGGGTCAGCCCGGCGCAGAGGGCCAGCCCGCCGGCGACGGCGTGGTCGACGCTGACTACGAGACCGTTGACTAATTTCTAGATACCAAGATACAAGATACGAGATACCAGATATCTTGTATCTTGTATCTTGTCGTTTGTATCTTCACCGGAGGTGAACGATTTGGCAGAAAATAAAAGAGACTACTACGAGGTGCTGGGCGTCCAGAAGGGCGCAAGCGCCGAGGACATAAAGAAAGCCTACCGAAAGCTGGCCATGAAATACCATCCCGACCGGAATCCGGACAACAAAGAGGCAGAAGAAAAGTTCAAAGAAGCAGCGGAAGCCTACGAGGTACTGTCCGATGACGAAAAGCGGCAAAAATATGACCAGTTCGGCTTTGCCGGCGTAGATCCCAACTACAATGCCGGCGGCGGCTACGGCGGCGCATACGGCTCTCCTTTCGGAGATTTCGGCGATCTGGGCGATATTTTTGGCTCGTTCTTCGGCGGCGGCAGCCGGCGCAGCAACGCAAACGCCCCAATGCGGGGTGAAAACGTGGGCGCGCGGCTGGAGCTGACCTTTGAGGAAGCTGCCTTCGGCTGTGAAAAAGAAGTCAGCGCCCAGCGGATCGAAAACTGCGCAAGCTGCAACGGCACCGGCTCTGCCGACGGTGCCACGGAGACCTGCTCTTACTGCCGGGGCGCAGGTCAGGTGCGCACGACCCAAAACTTCATGGGCATGGCGGTACAATCCACCACCACCTGTCCCCAATGCAGTGGCCGTGGCAAGATCATCAAAAATCCCTGCACCACCTGCCGTGGCAAAGGAAAGGTACGCCGCAGCCAGAAGATCCGGGTCAAGGTGCCTGCCGGCGTGGATGCCCAGCAGAGCGTCCGTGTCCGGGGCGAGGGCAGCGTAGGCGCCAACGGCGGTCCCAACGGCGACCTGCTAGTGGAGATCGCCATCAAGCGCCATCCCATTTTCACCCGGAAGGACATGACGGTGCTGTGCGAAGTGCCCATTTCCTTTGCCCAGGCGGCTTTGGGCGCACAGATCGAGATTCCCACCCTGGACGGCAAGGTCAGTTTCGACCTGCCGGAAGGCACACAGACCGGCGCGGTCTTTACCCTTAGCGGTAAGGGCATTCCCGCCGTCAACAACCCCAAGCGCCGTGGCGACCAGCGCGTTACCGTGGTGGTGGAGACCCCCACGAAGCTCAGCAAGGAGCAAAAAGAGCTGCTGCGGCAGTTTGACGGCACTATGGATTCCAAGGTGACACCCAAACGCAAGAAGTTTTTCGATACGCTGAAGGATTTCTTTGATTGATACAAACCGGGAGGCGCAATGCGCCTCCCGGTTTTTATGGTTTGTTCTTGCTTTTTTGGCGTCTTTATAGTAAGCTAAAAGAAAAAACGGAGGACACAAAATGAAGCGCACTGACTACATAAGCTGGGACGAATACTTTATGGGCATCGCCATGCTGGCCGCCCGGCGCAGCAAAGACCCCAGCACCCAGGTGGGCGCCTGCATCGTTTCTCAGGACAATATCATCATCTCCACCGGCTACAACGGCATGCCCAAAGGCTGCAGCGATGACGAATTCCCTTGGGAGCGGAAAGCTGAATGCGAAAACGACACAAAATATCCCTTCGTCGTCCACGCCGAGCTGAATGCCATTTTGAACGCCAACGGCCGTGACCTGCGGGGCAGCCGGATCTATGTGGCGCTGTTTCCCTGCAACGAATGCGCCAAGGCTATCATCCAGAGCGGCATCAAAGAGGTGCTGTACCTGTCCGACAAGTATACCGGCACTTTGGGAAATCTGGCATCCAAGAAAATGCTGGACGCCGCCGGCGTGAAATACTCCCAGCTGCGCACCGAGATCCAGAGCCTGACCCTTGATTTTGTACCCGAAGAAGACAAATGATCTCCGGGCGGCAGAAGCCGCCCGGCACTTTTAGGAGTTAAGCATGATTTTTAAGTTATTCTGGGCCTTTTTTAAGATCGGTCTGTTCACCTTTGGCGGCGGCTATGCCATGATCGCCACCATCCGGGAAGAGATCGTGGAACGAAAAAACTGGCTGGATGAAGACGAGCTGATGCAGATCATTGCCGTGGCAGAGTCCACCCCCGGCCCCATCGCCATCAACATAGCCACCTACGTTGGCTACAAAAAAGCCGGCGTTTTGGGAAGCGCTGCCGCCACATTGGGCGTGGTTGTGCCCTCGCTGATCATTATTTACATCATTTCTCTGTTTTTGGACGCCTTTATGGCCAACAAATATGTGGCCTATGCCTTCGTGGGCATCAAGTGCGCCGTGGCGTTTTTGATCCTGAAGGCCGGCATGGGTATGTTTCAGAAGCTGGAGAAAAAATGGCTGCCCATGACGGTTTTCGCCATCGTTTTTGTGGGTCTGCTGGTGCTGGAAATGCTGGCTGCAGAGCTTAGCACCATCGTGCTGATCCTCTGCGGCGGCATGATCGGCATCGTTGCCTACGGCGTTCCGGGCAGAAAGGAGGATAAACATGATCCTTCTTGATCTGTTCCTTTCCTTTTTTAAGGTGGGCGCATTCTGCTTCGGCGGCGGCTTCGGCATGCTGCCGCTGATCGAGGAAACAGTGGCGGCTAAGGGCTGGCTGAGCCAGGAGGCCTTTTACAACTTCGTAGGCGTGTGCGAATCCACCCCCGGTCCGATTGCCGTGAACGTAGCCACCTATGTGGGCTCCACCCAGGCAGGCTTTTTGGGAAGCCTTGCCGCCACCGCCGGCACAGTGATGCCCTCGTTTCTCATTATCCTGCTGATCGCAGCGGTAATGAAAAACCTGACCAAAAACCGCTATTTTAAAGGCTTTATCACCGGCGTTAAGCCTGTGGTATCTGCTTTGATCGTTGCCACCGGCGTGAAGCTGGCGGTGCAGGCCATCGGCTACGTTTCTTTGACGGAATTTCATTTTGATTGGGTCAGCCTGGCGATCTTCGCCCTGATCGCCGCCGTGTATTACGGCGCGAACAAGCTGTTTCACAAAAAGCTGAGCTCCATTCAGATCATTTTGCTTTCCGCTGCGCTGGGCATTGGCCTTTGCATGCTGACCCGGGGGGTGTGAGGATGGTTATTGCAGGATTGCAGAAAATGACCTTGCTGGATTTCCCCGGCAAAGTGGCTTGCACCGTGTTCTTGCACGGCTGCAATTTCCGCTGCCCCTTCTGCCACAACAGCCAGCTGCTCTTTGGCACCGGAGAGGCGCTGATGGAAAAAGACGAGCTGCTGGATTTTCTGCGCAAGCGGGTGGGACTTCTCGACGGCGTTTGCATCACCGGCGGCGAGCCTACGCTCCAACCGGAGCTGCCGCAGCTGCTCCGGGAAATTAAAGCGCTGGGGTATCCGGTGAAGCTGGACACCAACGGCAGCCGCCCGGAGGTTTTGAAGGCGCTGGCGGAGGAAGGGCTGCTGGATTATGTGGCTATGGACATTAAAAACGGCCCGGCAAGCTACCCGGAAACTGCCGGCATGCGCCCCGATTTGCTGGAAAAGATTGAAGAAAGCATGGTCTTTTTGATGACGGGAGCGCTGGACTACGAATTCCGCACCACCGTGGTGGCGGAATTTCACCATGAAGAATCCATCGCCGCCATGGGCGCCTGGTTGCAGCGCTTAGCCCCGGAAAACAAGGCAAAACGGTTCTTTCTTCAGAATTTTGTTGCACGCCACAGCGTTTTGCAGGAAAATTTACACGCTCCCGCACGGGAAAAATTGGAGCTTTTCCGGAAAATTCTCGCACCCTTCGCCCAGACCGTGGAGATCCGTGGTGTGGACTAAACCACAATATATTGTGTTTAAACTGATACTTTTTGCACAATATATTGAAAAACCCTATTGACAAAACGACATCATGCGGATATAATACAGACACTGTCGCCCTTTTTGGGGGATGGTGTCTGTATGTTTTTATTATTTTTCATATAACTATTACACAGGAGGAAGAGAGATGTATCGTGTTCTGAAACGTGACGGCGGCACCGTTGAGTTTGAGATCTCCAAGATCAGCGCCGCTATGATCAAAGCTTTTGAAGCTATCGGCAAGAATTATCATCCCAGCGTTATCAACATGCTGGCTCTGCAGGTCAGCGCTGACTATGAGCCTAAGGTAAAAGACGGCCTCATCGCCGTGGAAGACATCCAGGACAGCGTGGAAAAGGTGCTGTCCGACGCCGGCTACGCCGACGTGGCAAAGGCCTACATCCTGTACCGTAAGCAGCGTGAGAAGATCCGCAATGTTAACTCTGCTCTGCTTAACTACAAGGATCTGGTGGACAACTACCTGAAGATCCACGACTGGCGCGTGAAGGAAAACTCCACCGTTACGTATTCCGTGGGCGGTCTGATCCTTTCTAACTCCGGCGCCATCACCGCCAACTACTGGCTCAGCGAGATCTATGACAACGAGATCGCCGAAGCCCACCGCTCCGCTGCCATCCACCTGCACGACCTGAGCATGCTCACCGGTTACTGCGCAGGCTGGAGCTTGAAGCAGCTGATCCAGGAAGGCCTGGGCGGCGTTCCCGGCAAGATCACATCCAGCCCCGCCGGCCACCTGAGCACTTTGTGCAACCAGATGGTCAACTTCCTGGGCATTATGCAGAATGAATGGGCAGGCGCTCAGGCGTTTAGCTCCTTCGATACTTATCTTGCTCCCTTCGTCAAGGTGGATAATCTGTCCCAGAAGGAAGTCAAGCAGTGCATCCAGTCCTTCGTCTACGGCGTCAACACGCCCAGCCGTTGGGGCACCCAGGCACCTTTCTCCAACATCACTTTGGACTGGGTCTGCCCGCCCGACCTGAAGGATCTGCCCGCCATCGTGGGTGGCAAGGAAATGGACTTCACCTACGGCGATTGCAAGAAGGAAATGGACATGGTCAACAAGGCCTTCATCGAGATCATGATCGAAGGCGATGCCAACGGCCGTGGCTTCCAGTATCCCATCCCCACCTATTCCATCACCCGTGATTTCGACTGGAGCGAGACCGAGAACAACAAGCTTCTGTTCGAAATGACCGCAAAATACGGCACGCCCTACTTCTCCAACTACATCAACTCCGATATGGAGCCCTCCGACGTGCGCTCTATGTGCTGCCGTCTGAGACTTGACCTGCGTGAGCTGCGGAAAAAGTCCGGCGGCTTCTTCGGCTCCGGCGAATCCACCGGCTCTATCGGTGTTGTTACCATCAACCTGCCCCGGATCGCCTATCTGGCAGAAAACGAGGCTGACTTCTACGCCCGTCTGGACAAGCTGATGGATATCTCCGCCCGCAGCCTGAAGGTAAAGCGCACCGTCATCACTCAGCTGATGGAAAACGGTCTGTATCCCTACACCAAGCGGTATCTCGGCACCTTCGCAAACCACTTCTCCACCATCGGCCTGATCGGCATGAACGAGGTTGGCCTGAATGCCAAGTGGCTGCGTGCTGACCTGACCGACAAGCGCGTGCAGGAATTTGCCAAGGAAGTTCTGGATCATATGCGTGAGCGCCTTTCCGACTACCAGGAAAAGTACGGCGACCTGTACAATCTGGAAGCTACGCCCGCAGAATCCACCACCTACCGTTTTGCAAACCATGATAAGGAGCAATTCCCCGACATCATCACCGCAAATGAATACGGCACTCCCTACTACACCAACTCCTCCCACCTGCCTGTTGGCTATACCGAGGATATCTTCACCGCTCTGGAAATCCAGGACGAGCTGCAGACCCGTTACACCTCCGGTACTGTCTTCCATGCCTTCCTGGCAGGCCGCTGCCGCTCTGGTCCGTAAGATCGCAGAAAACCACAAGCTGCCTTACTACACCATGAGCCCCACCTACTCCGTCTGCGCAAACCACGGCTATCTCACCGGCGAGCAGCACAAGTGCCCCCACTGCGGCAGAGAGACCGAGGTTTACAGCCGTATCACCGGCTACTACCGTCCCGTGAAGAACTGGAACGTTGGTAAGGCCCAGGAATATAAGGACCGTCTGGTTTACAACGTCACCGGCGCTGCCCCTGTGGAAGATTTCCAGGCAAAGAATGCCGAGAAGGTCTGCGAGCTGAACGAAGAAGCACCCAAGGCCGCTCCCGTTGCCGGCAAGGCCGTCCTCTTCTCCCGGGTCACCTGTCCCAACTGCCGTGTGGCTGAGCAGCTGCTGACAAAGGCCGGCGTTCCCTATGAGAAGCTGATTGCTGAGGAAAATCTGGAGCTGTGCCGGAAGTACGATATTAAGGGCGCACCTACGCTGGTGATCACCGATGGTGAGAATGTGGCGAAATATTACAGCGTCCCCGAGATCAAGAAGTATCTGGCAAGCCTGTAAGCAACTGAATGAGGGCCGGGATCACCCCGGCCCTTTCTCCTGCTCTTCTACAGAGAATAATTACTTTCTTGTCGCTGAACAAGAAAGTAACCAAAGAAATCAGTATAGGAGGGGGCTTTTTACAAAAACGCCCCCTCCTATATACCACCCCTCCGAACCATGTAACGCCTGAAGAATTTTTACTAAGTGCGCAAGTGTTCCGACTTGCGCCCTGCCGAAGAGGCAGGCCTCGAAAGTCTTTCCGGCGATGCGGCGGGGAATACCTAAGGGGGCGCATTTGCTCGTAGCGCCCCTTAGGTCGGTTTCTTTTGGTACGTTTCTTGTCGAATCAAGAAAAGTACATATTGCATCCTTGATGGAGGTTTTACCATGTATGACATTATCATCGTCGGTGGCGGTCCTGCGGGACTGACTGCCGCGGTTTACGCCCTTCGGGCAGGCAAATCCGTTCTGGTGCTGGAGAAAAGCAGCTTCGGCGGACAGATCGCTTTTTCTCCCAAGGTGGAGAATATCCCCGGCTTCCGGGAGATCAGCGGCGCGGAATTTGCCGATAAACTGGTAGAGCAGGCCATGGGTCTGGGCGCAGAGGTGGAGCTGGAAAAGGTCGTTTCCGTGGAAAAGAACGGCGACGCTTTCTCCGTCAAAACCGAAGAAGGCAGTAGCTTTGAAGCAAAAGCCGTCATTCTGGCGGTAGGCGTCAAGCACCGCACCTTGGGGCTGCCCGGCGAGGAAGCGCTCATCGGCAACGGCATCAGCTTCTGCGCAGTCTGCGACGGCGCATTCTATACCGGTCAGGAGGTGGCCATGATCGGCGGCGGCAATTCCGCATTGCAGGAAGCGCTGCTGCTGAGCGAAGTGTGCACCAAGGTGACCATCGTGCAGAATCTAGCGTTCCTTACCGGCGAAAAGAAGCTGGCAGATTCGCTGGCACAGAAGGAAAATGTGGAGATCATCTATAGCACCGTGGTCAGCGAGTATCTCACCGAAGGCGGCGCCCTTACTGCCATCAAAGTCAAAAACGAAGCCGGCGCTGAGCGGGTCATCCCCTGCAACGGCGTGTTCCTGGCTGTGGGTCTGATCCCGGAAAACGATGCTTTTGCTTCTCTTGCAAGCCTCAACGATTGGGGTTATTTCGACTCCAGGGAAGATTGCGTCACCGTGACACCCGGTGTGTACGTTGCAGGCGATTGCCGCAGCAAGGGCATTCGTCAAGTGGTCACCGCAGCTGCCGACGGTGCGATCGCCGCCATGGCCGCCTGCAGATACTTGGATTAATAAAAAGACCGGCCCAGCCGGTCTTTTTTAATGGAGAATTGACAATTGAGAATGGAGAATTAAGGTGTTTTGCGCAGCAAAACGATTAAAATGTAGGGGCGATTCACGAATCGCCCGTGCGCCGCACCCCCTTGCCTCCCTCACAGAGGCTTAGTGACCGTTGCCGCAAAGCGGCTTACGGGCACTTAGTACACAGGAGAGGTGGCTTCACCGTAGGTGAAGACGGAGGGAGTGTTGCCCCAAAAAGCAGAACACTCCCCCAGTCTCGCTATCGCTCGACAGCCCCCTCTATGAGGGGGCCAAGCGCACCGCAAGCCCTATCATGTATCCCGTATCTTGCAACTTGTATCTTAAATGTGATATTTGTCACATCTTTTATGGAAAAGCTGGGGTATACTGTCAATAGAAAGAACAAAAGGAGGACAAAAACATGTCTGTTATCAATTTGAACAAGGAAAATTTCGAAGCTGAGGTCATGGGCTCTGAGAAGCCTGTTCTGCTGGATTTCTGGGCGCCCTGGTGCGGTCCTTGCCGGATGGTGGGCCCTATCATCGACGAGATCGCCGAGGAAAATGACCACATTAAGGTGGGCAAGGTGAATGTGGACGAGGAAGCAGAGCTTGCTAACCGCTTCGGCGTTATGAGCATTCCCAGCCTGTTTGTGATGAAAAACGGCGAGATCGTTGCCCAGAGCGTAGGCGCACGGAGCAAGGAGCAGATCCTGGAGATGCTGTAAGCATTGACTTTCCTCCGGCGGAGGGCTATAATAAAGAAAAAATCCCAAGGAGGAGATCCCATGCATCTGGATCACGATCACGTGGGCGGCCACGCCCATCCCCACAGCCACGAACACACCCATGAACACACCCACGACGGTGTTACCCATACCCACGCCCATGAGCATGCTCATCAGCATGATCATGCGCATCCCCACGACCACGACCATCTGCATGAAGCCGGCGCTGCGCACAACCATTCCCACGGCTGCAGCGGCAGCTGCGCCGGCTGCGCATCTGCCTGCGAGCACACTCCCATGGAGGAGCTGCTGGCGCTGATGAAATACATGGCATCCCACAACGCCGCCCATGCCCGGGAGCTGGCGGACCTGGCGCAGCAGCTTCAGAAGGCAGGCAGCCACGCCGCCTACGAGCAGGTCATGGCAGCGGTATCCGATTTTGAAAAGGGCAACCTGCGGCTGACCGCGGTGCTTTCCAGCCTCGAGGTGAAGTGATATGTGTCTTTCCACGGTTTATAAAAACGCCAAAACCGAAGATGCGGTGATCATGAAAAACGTCATGGCCATTGAATGCAAGGACGGCTGCGTGATCCTGACAGATCTGATGGACCGCCAGGTGGCCATTGAGGGAACGCTTGTCAGCGCCAATCTGGTGGACGGCTACGTCATTGTCAAAGAAACTGCATAAAAAGAGAGGGCGCAGCCCTCTCTTTTTTAATGGGGAATTATTGTGTCGCCTGCGGCGACACCTTAATTCTCAATTCTCCATTTTCCATTCTCCATTAAAAAAGCAGGTGGTTTCCCACCTGCTTTTTTGTTTGGGTTACTGCGCTTTCTTCTTGCCCAGCAGGATCACTGCCAGCGCTGCGGTTGCGCTGAGGATCATCATGGGCAGCGCCAGCAGCAGGAAGCTTTCGTCGCCGGTCTTGGGAGGCTCGGGATACTCGGGCTCATCCGGTACATCCGGCACATCCGGTACATCGGGTTCTTCGGGCTCCTGCGGTGCTTCGTAGCTGTTGACGAAGGCGATGCCCTCTGCCGCCGTTTCGCCGATGGCGTAGGCATACTCGATCTTGTAAGTGCCGTCCAGATTGTCGGTGACGGTGACCGTAACGGTGTAGGCCCGCTCATCGTAGGTCATGCCTTCTTCGCTTTCCACCAGCTCCTTAACGGTGTAGGTGTAAGTGCCGGCGGCGTTGACGGAAATGGGTGCGAAGGTGATGGCGCCAAGCTTTCCGTTTTTCACAGTCTGCAGCAGCTTGCCTTCGGCATCGAACAGCTGGAAGGAGAACTCTTCCTCCTGCAGGTCTCGGCCTTGGAGGGTCTTGGTGCCTGCGATCTTAATTTCGTCTGCCGTTGCGCTGTATGTGTTGCGGAAGGTGATAACCGTTGCGGTAGAACCGGTTACGGCTTCGCCGCCCACCTTTACGGTGGCTACCAGATCGCCTGCATGGTTATCGGTAACGGTGATCTCCACCTGATACTCGGTGGTATCGGGCTTGACGCCGTTACGCTCGATCTCATCTTCCACAATGACGAAGTAGTACACACCCTCCCGGGTGAACAGCTCGGGCATGAACACCACGCTGCCGGTGCCGTCCGGCTTCAAAGTCAGCGGCTCATCGTTTTGCACCAAGGTGCTTTGAGAGATGGCGTAATCTGCGCCGGTAGCATGCAGGTCGAACTTGAATTCGCCGTCTGCCAGCGGGCGGCCGGTGAGGGTCTTGGTGGCTTCCAGGGTCACGCTGGCAGGATCTGCGCTGTAGAGGTTATGGAACTGGATCTTGCCGCCGGTGATATTCTCGAACTTGGTCACCTCGGTCAGCACGCCGTTCACCTCTTGTTTTGTGACGGTTGCCTTGTGCAGTTGCTCATCCACCACGGTCAGCAGACCCTTTTCGTTCTGCTCCACCTCCAGACGGATGTGGTAAGCGGTGGTATCGTAGCTGACACCCTTTGCATCGCCGGCACGCTCGGTGATCTTGAAGTGGTAGATGCCGGTGGTGGCCAGGGAAATATTGCGGAATGCGATCTGGCCGTCGGCGCCGTTTGTCACAGCTTCGCCGATCTGCTGGCCGGTGGCTGCGTTGATCAGCACGAACTGGAATTCGCCGGGCTGCAGCTGGCGGCCGGTAAGCACCTTTTCGCCCAGAACATCATAGGTGATGCTGGAGGCGGCAAAGCTGTTGCGGAACACCACAGCGGTGGCTTCTGCGCCGTCCTTGGAAAGGCTAACCTTTGCGGTCAGCTTGCCACGGGAATTGTCGGTAACGGTGACAGTGACGGTATAGACCGACTTGTCATAGACATAGTTTTCCACGCCGCCGTCCACCTCGGTGAGGGTGTAGACATAGGTGCCGGCCTTGGTAAAGGAGATTTCGCCGAAGGTGAACCGGCCGTTTGCGGCGTTCCGGACAACTGCGTCGGCGGGCATGGGAGCGCCCTCGGTGACAGCCTCCAGCCGGAAGGAGAACTCGCCCTCCTCCAGGGTCTTGCCGGTGAGCAGCTTCTCGCCGGAAATGGTGACCCGGTCGGCCTCTGCTGCGTAGGTGTTGACGAAAACGATGTCGGAAACGGTGGTTACCGTTTGACCCACCACCCTATGGATCTCCCGGACATCGGCATACAGACCATACTGGCCGTCCTGGGTCACTTCCACAAGGATCGCAAAGTAAGCAGGATCGTAGGTAAAGCCGCCGATGGGATTTTCGGGCAGGATCTCACGAACGATGTAACGGTACTGGCCGACTGCGGTAAACTCCATGTCCTGGAAGGCGAATGCGCCGTTTGCGCCGTTATAAACGGTGGTAATGCCGGGCATGGGTGCGCCTTCGGTAACAGCTTCGATGGTGAAGCCGAATTCTCCGGCGTTCAGCACACGGTCGCCAAGGATCTCCTTCATACCGCCAATGGCAAGGTAGTCAATGGTGGAGGAGATGTGGGTGTTTACAAAGACAGGTACGCCGTCAGACAGCTTGCCGCTTTCGTCCATTGCGGTGACCACGGTTTCGGCGGAAATGGTGCCGTCCAGATTGTCGGTGACGGTGACTTCCACCTTATAAACCGCGGCAGAGTAGGTGATATTGGCATTGCCCTGGTCGATCTCCGCCAGATAGTAGGTGTAGGTCTGGCCGGCACGGTTTGCCGCATAGGTCAGCGTCAAGCTTGCCTGGCCCGCTGCATTGGTGGGAGTGGAGCGGAGGATCTCGTTTTGCAGGGTGGCATCGCTGTAAAGCGCAAACTGGAAGCCGTACAGGGAATGGTTGCCGATCATCTCTTTTTGCACATTTACAGCAACCGTGGCAGAGCCGGTGGGTTCATAGACGTTTGTGAACTGGGCGGCAACGTGATAGCTGCCGGTAACGGTGGTCAGCACCTCGTTGTTCACGGAAACGATCTCCAGATCGCCGTCCATATCCTGGTCGGCCACCACCACCTGGAAGCGGCGGCTGACGGTATCGTAGGTGACGCCGCCCTGGCTGCCCGGCTGCTCGGTGATGCTGTAATAGTAAGTGCCGGGCTGGGCGAAGGTCTCGCCGCTGAGGTCGTAGGTTGCGGTCTTGTTGGGGGTCTGGTCGGTAATGACCAGGCGGGTGACTTCCTCAGCTGCACGGGTGGGGTTCAGCCGATGGATCACAAATTCATAGCGTTCGCCGCTGAGCCACTGGGTGCGGCTGCCTTCCAGACGCTTGGTGACGGTCAGATCGATGCTGCCGCCGGTGATGCTCCGGGGCTCATAGACATTGACGATCAGCACCTGGTCATTGTCAGACGCATCCACCACGCCCTGCAATTTGCTCTTTTCGCTGTCAAGGCGGAAGCCGTCCGGAATGTCCAGCTCTTGAACGGTGTAGGCAGTACCCTCGGGAATGCCACGCAGGACAAAGGAGGCTTCTGCTGCCAGCTTGACGGTGAAAATGCCGGTTTCGGGAACGGTCAGCTGGCCGTTGGAGGATTCAAATACGCCGGAAACGGGAGCGCCAGAGCTGTCTGTCAGGGTGACCTGTGCGGTGAACTCCAGATTTTCGGAAACTGCCACAGGATTGCCGCTAACGTCGATGACCTGCTTGGTGATCACCAGGTCACCCTCGCCCACAGCGGTGTTGACGAAGGCCACATCGTCGACGTAGTACTGCGCCACGGTGCCGGCGGCGATATAACCGGTGGAAACGTTGTTGACGTGGACAGATTTGACTCTGTAATCCTCGTTTTCGGAAACTTCTTCAATGGTATAGGCCGTGCCGGCAGGCAGACCCACCATCCAGAAGCTCTGATCCTTCTTCAGCTCCACCTCGTAAATGCCCGCTGCAGAGAATTCGATCCGGGCAGGTGCGCCCATGGGAACAACGTCCAGATCGCTGCGGTAGCTGTCGGCTGCGCCGGTATAGGGCGTTCCGTCGGCGTTGCGGGCAGTGATGCGGAAGCGGAAGCTGTCGGAAGTGCCGGTTTCATAGACGTCCACGGTCTTGCTCAGCTTGATGCCCTGGGCCGGCGTGACCTGCAGCAGACCGTTGTTGCCCAGATTCATATCCACGTACATGGTATTGTTGTGCTCGCTGAGGTAGGGATAGAAGATCATGTGGGCAGACTGGGTCCGCTCTTCGTCTGCCTTCAAGGCGCTGTACATACTCAGCTCACGGGCAGGCGTGCCGGCTTCCACGATCCATGCGCCGGTCTCGCCGGTCATGGTGACATAGTCGCCCTTCCAGACAGCAGCCTCGATGGACTTTCGGGACATCTGCTCGTAGAAGAACACGGGCGTGTCGGAGCCGTCTTTGAAGATATAACGGCGATGGTAGTATTCACCGCCGGAATCCGGGGTCTCGTTTTCGCCCAGCAGGATATATTCGCTGCCGGAGCGACGGAAAACGGCGGAATGGAAGGTATAGTAGAAGCGTTCATTTTCCTTGGAGGGCGTGAACTCTGCCATGGCTGTGACATGGTGCTCATGATCGGCAGCGGAAATGTCAAAATAGTTGGTCCAGAACTGACGGGTCACGCCGTCGGCAGCGATGTGGGCGCTGTCTTCAATGCGGGTGATGTTCAGCTCGTTCAGATCGGAGCGCAGGCCGCTTTCAAACACCAGACGGATGGGGGAAACGGTGTCTGCATTCTCAACGGAAACGACCACATCTTCCGCTTCGTCCACGTTGGCGCCCTTCAGGCTGACCTCATAGGTGATCAGCGGGACCAGAGATGCGGGGATCTTCCAGATCACCGTCTGCTGGCCGGTGGCGATGTTGGTACGCACCTGCACCGTCATGTACATCATGTCAGAATCCTTGATGCTGCCGGTGGTTTCGCCCAGGAAGCCGTAGGAGCGGATCTTATAGACCGCATCGGCAGGCTGGGTGGTCACTCCCTCGTTCCAGAAGCCCAGGAAGCTACCGTCAGCCTTGGCGTACCAGCCGATGTAGTTGGACCAGTCGGATGCGGAATTATAGTAAAGCTGGCCGGCGTTCACGGCGTTTGCCACCAGCGCCTCAGCTTCGGCCCGGGAGGAAATGCCCAGGCGGTTCATAATGGAGGAAATGAACTCCATGCCCAGCTCGGTGGGATTTTCCACAGTTCCCAAACCGTCCTGGGTGGACTCCAGCTTGGAAGCCATCATGTGGCCGTCGAACAGGGTGCTGCCCAGCAGAATACCCTTGATGTCCTTGACTTCCATGTACTCACCCAGCGTATCGGTGAAGTCCACGTAGCCGGAGAAATCGGGGCTGCCACCCTCCAGATGGGTGGGATAGTAGCGGGACTGGAGAATGATCTCGTTTACCAGCGTCTCAAAGGCATTGGCGAGACCGGAGGTAGAGGCGGCAAAATACTCATCTACATAGGATTTGTCGGTAACGTAGGAGTTTTTGCTGATGGCAACATCGGAATTGCCGCCGTTGCGGTTTTTCACATTGACGGACAGCGTGCCGGTGGTCAGCCGGTTATAGGCGCTCCACAGGGAGTCCGTCAGGGTGGAACTGTCTGGATCCAGCACGCTCTTGGCGTACTCGTTATTTTGCACGTTGAAGCCCAGGGTGTAGAACAGGCCGCGGACATCGGGATCCACCTGCTGATAATGGGCCTCGATCTGGCTCATCACATAGGCTGCGGTGAGCTGGGTCAAAAACACGTTGCCGGGACGCAGGTCGTCGTTTCTGCCGTTGCCGATGTTGGATTTATAGACGGTGGTAGTCTGCTGATTACCGCCGGGACCACCGCCGGTGGTCTGGGTGTACTGGGAGTTTTCCACGTTGTCATAGTAGCTGGTGCCGGTGGTGGGAGCGCCGTCGGACATCAGCACCAGAATGGGCATACGGTCCACGTTCTCCTGCCAGTTGTTGTCGCCAATGACGGTGTCCATTTCCAGGAACATCTTCATGGCTTCCCAGAGACCCGCTTGGATGTATGTAGCGCCATCGAAATCCTTTTCACGGGAAAGATCCTTGCCGGCCGCGCTGACAACACCATCGGTGACAGAAACTTCATCGTTTCTGTAGGTCAGGAAGGTGCCGTTTCCGGCGGCTGTGTAGCGGTCGATGTCCAGAATCCGGGTGACACCCTCTGCATAAGAGGAGGTGCTGTTGCTGTTGTGACCGGAATACAGCACAACGCCAACACGGTTATTTTCGTTGTTGTCCAGCAGGGTCCGGATGGCATCGTTGGCGGCTCTGATTAGGGTGTTTTCGTAGCCGGCCATGGAATTGGAAAGGTCAAGCACCAGAACGGTGTCGGTGGGCAGGGTAGCATAGCCCACAACTTCCTTGTTGGCGGCGATGGCAGACAGGGCGGTGAGGAAGTTCCGGTCGCCGTCCAGCATGGAGATCTTGCCGCCAAAAGCGGATGCGTCGGCAAAAACCGACTTGTCGGTCCAGACGCCGCCGGCGTTGGCTGTGGTCTGGTAGCCTTCACGCAGGTCGAAGTAGTTTTTCCAGGCGTCCATGGAGCTTTCGTCCACAATGCGACTATAATAATCGGTGGACAGGTCGGCAGCGGACGCCACGGTGGGGATGTAGGCGGCGATGAGGGAAACGCACAGCAGAACGCTCAGCAGCCGCTTGGTCAGAGAATGGTTTCTTTTCATAAGGTTACCTCCTAAGGGAACGGGAAGCCTTCAGGCTTTGGGTGACAGCAGCTCATCCAACGCTTTTTCGTTGGTTTCGTCGATGAATTTCTTAAACCGCTTCAGGACGATCCGGGATACCTTGCGATAGTCCATAGAAAGGGTCTTGGCGATTTTTATCTGCCGGGTCGCCGCCGGCACATTGTACACGGTCAAAATATTGTCCACAGCCGCTTCGATCCGCTTTTCCAGCGGTGCGGAATCTCCCGTGGTCATCATGGTAGCATATTCAATGCCGGAAACAATGGTTTCTGCTTCGGCAAACTGGACATCGTCCCAACCGGAACAATACTCCCTGAACACTTCTTTTGCACGGGCGGTATCATTGCGGCGGATGATCTCCAGACACTTGGGGCTGGTGTAGGCGGCGAGGTAAAAATCCTTCGCCGCCGGATCTTCTTCGCACATGGCAGCCATGATGGCCTGTTCCAAACAGACGGAGAGTAGGGAACTGACGCCTTCACCGGCCTCAATGTCCATCATGACACGCTGGTAATTGCAGAGCATTTCCACAAAGACCGCCAACAAATCTTCCTTGGTGGGGAAATAATACGTCAGGTTTCCGGTGCTGATCTCCAAATCCTCGGCGATCGCCCGGGGAGAAGTGGCGCTGTAGCCATCCTTAAAAAAGAATTTTGCCGCGCTTTGGATAATGTCCAACCTTGTGGTAATCGCTTTTCGTCTTGTCACGGTGAGTGCCTCCTTTTATATTTGTGTAAGGAGCATTTTAGTAATATTCCTATTTAGGTCTAGTGCTAGTTTAGCACACGTCCTAGAAAAAGTCAAGCGAAATTTGGAATGTTCCTAAAATTTATTGATGGTGCGGCAAGAAAAGGCCTCCTCTGACGAGGAAGCTGGCGCCACCAAAAGGTGGTGACTGGGGGAGTGTTCTTTCCTAAAGCGTACACTCTCCCCGGCTTCGCGTACGCTCAGCCACCCCTCTCTGAGAGAGGGGCAAGGGGTGGGTCGGAATAAAAAAATTGTCGGCACAGCCGACACCTTAATTCTCCATTTTCCATTCTCCATTAAAAAAGCAGGTGGTTTCCCACCTGCTTTTTATAAATTACTGCCCGCCCATGAGGATCTTGGCAAGCTCGGAATCGGCATCCAGAATGACCGTCTTTTCGTCGCCGGTCAAGCTGGCCTTCAAGGCGTCCAGCGCCAGGGTGAATTCGTAGAATTCCTTCTTGTCGGCAGTGTCGTAAGCCGCTGCCAGCTTCTTCATATACTCCGCTTCGCCCTCAGCTTCCAGCTTGGCAGCTTCCGCCTCGGCATTGGAAACGGTGATGTTGACCTGTTTATCCACCTCGTTGCGGATGACAGATGCCTCGTAATTACCCTCAGCGGTGTACTTTTCCGCCATCTGGTTACGCTCGGAGATCATGCGGTTATACACAGCGGTCAAGTTGCTGTCCGGCAGGTCGAACTGCTTGATCTTCACGTCCTCCACGTGGATGCCGTAGTTGACAGCCTGGGCATCTACGGTGGTGGTGATGGACGCATAAATTTCGTTGCGCTCTGCGCCGTCGTTCATATTGATGATGTCTGCCTGGGCGAGAGTACCCATAGCGGTTTTCAAGGCGTTGTAGGTGATGGCATTGAGCCGCTCCTCTGCCTTTGCGGTGGTGCCCAGCGCACGGTAGAACTGCTGAGGATCGGAAACGCTCCAGAGAATATAGCAGTCCACGGTCATATTCTGCTTGTCAGAGGTCAAAACCTCAGAGGGCGGAATGTCATAGAGCATCGTGGTCTTGGGGAAGTATTCCACGGTGTCGATAAAGGGGATCTTGAAATGCAGACCGGAGGTCTCCTCGGTGTTGACGATCTCAGAGAAGCGGAAGACACAGGCGTACTCATTTTCCCGCACGGTATACATGCTGCCCAGCGCCGCTACGAGCAGGATCACGGCCACAACGCCGATCACCGAGCCGATAATACCTTTTTTCATTACTTTGCACCTCCTACCAGAGATTCCAGAGGCAGCAGCATGTCGATGCCGTCACCGCTGCCGGTGTTGATATACAGCTTCACGCCGGGCAGGATCTCGGAAATGGCTTCGTAGTACATACGGGAGCGGGTGATCTCCGGATTCTGGGCGTATTCGGCGTACATGGCTTCAAACATAGCCACCTGCTCTGTAGCTTCATTGATACGTTTTTGCTTGAGATACTGGGCATTTTGCAGCTGCTTGTCAGCCTGGGCGTTGGCTTCGGGAATCTTGGCATTCTGGTATGCCAGCGCCTCGTTGACAACGGCTTCTGCCTGCTGTTTTGCGGTTTCCACCGCCTTGAAGGCCTCGATAACTGCCTGCGTAGGCGGCTCGGAGTCCTGAATACGGACATCCACCAGGATCAAACCGATGTCGTACTCCGCCAGAATCTGGCTCACCAGCTCCTTGACCTGCATCTGGATGTTTTCCTTGCCGTCGGTCAGCACGCTGTCGACGCTGGAAGAACCCACCACGTTGCGGACCTGGCTCTGGATCAGATTGCGCAGGATCAGCTCCGGATCGTTGGAGGAATACAGGTATTTGACAGGGTCGGCGATCTTGTATTCCACGAAAAAATCCACGTTGACGATGTTATAATCGCCGGTGATCATGGTGCTTTCGCTGGTTTTTGTGATCTCAGCGCCGTTTTGATCGGTGTAGTAGCCCAGCTCGATCTTCTGATAGACATTTACGTCCACCGTCTGCACCTGCTGGATGCCGAAGGGCACTTTAAAGTGGAGGCCGGCATCGGTAATGTCGGTGACCTTGCCGAAGGTGGTGACCACCGCCTGCTGCTTATCGTCTACGGTGTAGAAGCAGGTGAGCACACCCACAAGCACCAGCAGCGCCACAGCGCCCAGGACGATCCATTTGCGGATATCTCTGAATTTAATGGGCTTTTTGGGCGGTTGATAGCTGTAGGTTTCGTTGTTTTCCATTGCACATTTCTCCTTTATTATAATGTATCTGTTTTCAGCTGGCTGACCATAGCCTCCGCCTGCTGGCGCAGCCGGGCAGCTGCCCAGGCGGTGAGCATAATGGTCAGGACCTTTTCCACACGCTGCTTTGCGCCGGGCGTGGGCTCTTGGTAGTTTTCCAGCTCTTTCGACAGAAATTCATCCCGTCCGGCGGCATTGTTCATGTCCCGGTGGTGCAGCACCAGCCGCAAAAAGAGGAAGTAAAGCTGGCTGTCGTCAATAAGATCGTCGGAGTCGTCGTCCAGCGAGCCGTTGACGTACTGCAGCAGGCCGCAGATTTCCTCCATTGGCAGCGCCGATTTGAGCATGTTGATGTTCAAAATGCGGCAAAACTGCCGGAGCGTATACTTTTTTTGCTGAGGATTGGATAAAAAGCCTCGTTTGACCCAGTTTTGCACGGTATACGGCTCCAAACCGGTGACGCTGGCCACCTGGCTCATTACCATGCCGCCGCCCAGAAACATGGCCCGCAGCTGCTCTTCGATTAGCCCGGCGTCTGCGTTTTGCACCGTGAGCACCGTGCCTGGTATGTTCCAATGCATTGTCTTTTCCTCCTTTTGCTTTGTGGTGGTCTAATCTTATCACACGGTCACGTGATTGTCAATAGCAATTTTATGACTTTTTTGTAAATATTGTTACTGTAAAATTGTTTCCTTTACTATTTCGGTTTGTTTACATAACATTGCCGCACAAAATGGCGGCACCGGCATTTTGCATTACAATGAAATTTCCTCTTTACGCAGCAGAAAATGTGTTGTATAATAGGATAACTAAGAAATGGAGGTGCGTAGGTGTGAATTGCATGAAGTGCGGCGGCAAACGAGCCGAAAACCAGGCTTTCTGCGATACCTGCCTGGAACACATGTCCCACTTCCCTGTCCGGCCCAATGTTGTGGTGCAGCTTCCTCCCCAGCAGCCTGCGGTTGCGGTGAAAAAGAAGCGTGCGCCCAAAAAGGAGCGGAAGCCCGAAGAGCAGATCCGCCATCTGCGCAGCCTGATCCGCTGGCTTTGTCTGCTTTTAGTGGTCGCCCTGCTGGGCTTTGGATTTATGGCGTATTTGCTGCTGCGGATCGCAGATGTGCAAAACCTGCCGCAAGGCAAGCTGTTTTCATACAGCACCGTTACCCAGACAGATGTTTCACGTGAAACATTTTTCTGACTGCGTGTTTCACGTGAAACACCATTCGTTTAAAGGAGGTGCGCTATGGGTAAGATCATAGCTGTGGTCAACCAAAAAGGCGGCGTGGGCAAAACCACAACGGCCGTTAACCTTACTGCTGCGCTCCATGCGCTGGGGCTGAGGGTGCTGCTGTGCGATTTCGACCCGCAGGCAAACGCAACCTCCGGTCTGGGCGTGGATAAACGGAACACAAAAAAAGATATTTACGACGTTGTTGTGGACGATGAGCCCACGGAAAACGCCATCGTTTCCACAAAATTCGGCGATGTGTTGCCCTCTTCGCCCCATCTGGCCGGTGCGGCGGTGGAGCTGCTGGGCAAACCTACGCCAAACCGCTGCCTGGCAAATGCGCTGGCGCAGGTCCGGGATCGGTACGATCTGATCCTTGTGGATTGCCCGCCGTCACTGGAAATGCTGACTCTCAACGGTTTGACCGCAGCAGACGGCATTTTAGTGCCGGTACAATGCGAATATTATGCACTGGAGGGTCTTTCCGACCTGATGACCACCCTGCGCATGGTGAAAAAGTCCATCAATCCCGGTTTGGAGATCTTCGGCGTGGCGCTGACCATGTTCGACGGGCGCACCAATTTCTCCACCCAAGTAGCGCAGGAAGTGCGAAAGCATTTTCCCAGTAAGGTTTTCGCCACGGCAATTCCCAGAAATGTCCGGCTGGCAGAAGCGCCCAGCCACGGCTTGCCGGTAATCGCCTATGACCGCTCCAGCAAGGGCGCGGTGGCGTATATGGCCATGGCGGAGGAAATTAAGAGAAAATTGTAAAACCGCACCTTGTGGGCGAATTGCGGTTCGCCCCTGCAATTTCTAAATGGAGGTGTTTTTATGGCATCACAAAAAGGTCTTGGCAAGGGTTTGGGCGCTTTGATCGGGGATTTTAGCGAAGAGCCTGTGCAAAACAGTCCTTATCAAATGCTTCCGATCCACAAAATCGAAAACAACCCCGGACAGCCCCGTCGGGATTTTGATGAAATTGCCCTGCAGGATCTGGCGGAATCCATCGCCATCCACGGCGTGATCCAGCCGCTGACGGTGCGCCAGCTGGAAAGTGGCTACTATCAGATCATCGCCGGCGAACGCCGCTGGCGCGCAGCCAGAATGGCAGGTCTGTCAGAGATTCCCGCCGTTGTCGTCGAAGCGGACGACAAAAAAGCCATGGAACTGGCGCTGATCGAGAATCTGCAGCGGCAGGATCTGAATCCCGTGGAAGAAGCGCTGGGTTACCAAAGCTTGATCGCCGATTACGGTCTGACCCAGGAAGAAGCCGCAAACCGGGTGGGCAAATCCCGTCCCGCTGTGGCCAACGCCCTGCGTCTTTTGAGTCTTTCTCCCGCAGTTTTGGACAAAATCCGGGAGGGCATCCTGTCAGCAGGTCACGCCCGGGCCATCCTTACGGTGAAAAGCGAGCGCAAGCAGCTGGAAGCTGCCCAGAAGATTGCCGCTCTGGATCTTTCCGTCCGGCAAGCGGAGCTGATGTGCCGCAACATGGAAAAAGACCCAATGCCCGTGGTGGAAAAGCCGCTGGCTGTGGATTATGTGGGAGAATGCGAGAAAAAGCTGTCTCGGCATCTGGGCCGTGGCGTAAAAATCGTCTGTGGTAAGCGCAAAGGCCGTTTTGAACTGGAATTCTACGGTCAGGACGATCTGCAGGTGCTGCTGGACGCCCTTTTGAAGCTTGAGAGGTAAGAAAAATGGAGAAAAAGCTTTATCGTGTCATGGAAGGCAAGCAGCTCAGCGGTGTTTGCACCGGTCTTGCCGAGTATTTTAAGCTGGATGTTTCCCTGATCCGGATCATTTGGGTGCTGGCGGTGCTGTGCGCCGGCACAGGCGTGCTTTTGTACATCGTTATGGCGCTGGTCATTCCCGAAAAGCCTGCAACCGTGATTGACGCCCCGGAAAGCAGCAACGAAACCTGAAAAGTTCTCATTTTTAAGGAGATGCAATATGTTAGACATTAAACGAATCAAAGAAAATCCCGATGCCGTCAAGGCCGGCCTTAAGGCAAAAGAAGTGGATTGCGACGCCATTGTGGATCAAATTCTGGCGCTGGACGTGCAGATCCGTGGCCTGAAGACCTCCACCGAGACCAAAACTGCCGAGAAAAACAAGCTGGCCAAGGAAAACGGCAAGCTGTTCGGCCAGAAAAAGGGCGCTGAGAAGAAGGGCGAGGACACCTCTGCCATCGACGCCGTCATCGAGCAGAACAAGGCTGCTTCCATCGCCATCGATGCCGCCATCGCCGACGACGCCGCAAAACTGAAGGATCTCAGCGTAGAATTCCGCACCGCAATGCTGAGTTTGCCTAATTTGCCCGACGAAGACCTGCTTCCCGGCGGCAAAGAGAACAACCAGCCCCTGCGTTATGTGGGAGAAAAGCCCGCTTTTGATTTTGAGCCTAAGCATCACGTGGATCTGTGCCAGAATCTGGGTCTGATCGACTATGAGCGGGGCACAAAGCTGGCCGGCTCCGGCTTCTGGATGTACACCGGCATGGGCGCACGTCTGGAATGGGCGCTGCTGAACTACTTTATCGACACCCACACCGCCGACGGCTATGATTTTATTCTGCCCCCTCACATGCTGGAGTACCAGTGCGGCGAAACTGCCGGTCAGTTCCCGAAATTTGCCGACGAAGTTTACAAAATCGCCAACCCAACTGACGACCGTATCCATTATATGCTGCCCACCGCCGAGGCTGCGCTGGCATCTGTCTACCGTGACGAAATTCTGACGGAAGCCGATCTTCCCAAGAAATTCTTCTCTTACACCCCCTGTTTCCGCCGGGAAGCCGGCTCTCACCGTGCCGATGAGCGTGGTATGGTCCGTGGCCACCAGTTTAATAAGGTGGAAATGTTCCAATTCACCCGACCCGAGGACTCCGATGCCGCATTTGACGAGCTGGTGACCAAGGCGGAGAATCTGGTGAAGGGTCTTGGCTTCCATTTCCGCACCGTGAAGCTGGCTGCCGGCGACTGCTCCGCTTCCATGGCACGAACCTATGACATCGAGATCCTGATTCCCTCCATGGACGGTTATAAAGAGGTTTCCTCCGTTTCTAACGCCCGGGATTATCAGGCTCGCCGTGGCAATATCCGCTACCGCCGTGCTGACGGCAAGATCGATTTCGTTCACACCCTGAACGGCTCCGGTCTGGCAACCTCCCGTATTTTCCCCGCAATGGTAGGGCAGAATCAGCGTGCTGACGGCTCTATCGTGGTGCCCGAGGTGCTGCGCAAGTATCTGGGTGGTTTGGAAGTTATCGAGAAAAAGTAAGCAAATCTCGTAGGGGCGCATCACAATGCGCGGGCGATTCATGAATCGCCCCTACAAAGAAAAGGAAATAATAAATATAGAAAGGAAAGAAAAAAATGTCCAAGAAAGATCCCAACAAGAAGTCCCTGTGGCAGGAATTTACCGAGTTTGCCATTAAGGGCAACGCAATGGCGCTGGCCGTTGGTACTATCATCGGCGGCGCTTTCAGCACAATCACCAAGAGTCTGACCAACGATTTGATCATGCCCGTGGTCAACATCTTCCTGGGCGGCACTGATTTTGCCGACCTAAAGGTGGAACTGCCCCGCATCGTCCCCGTTTACGAAGATGTTCTGAACGAGGCCGGCGAAGTGATCGGTCAGGCGTACGTACCCCACTATCTGACCTACGGTAATTTCATCTCCGCTGCCATCAACTTCTTCATTCTGGCTCTGGTAGTCTTCTTCATTGTCAAGGGTCTGAACACCCTGAGCGAGCTGGGCAAGAAGAAGGAAGCCGAAGCTGCTGCTGCAGCTGCCGCTGCTGCTGAGCCTCCCGCACCTCCCGCTCCTTCTGCCGAAGAAGTTTTGCTGACCGAAATCCGTGACCTGCTGAAGGACAAATAATATGAAAAAGCTTGCAAAACTCCTGTGTCTGCTGCTGATCGGCTCTTTACTGCTGACCGGCTGCGATCTGGGCTTCCTGCAGGACGCCGTGGAAGCTGCCCAGGATGATGTGAAGGAAAAGACCTTTACGGATGGCGGCGTCACCATCAAGCTGACATCCAAATTCCTGAACTTTACCGACACCGCTACCAACACCGAAAAGTACGATTTCCTGTACGCCAGCGATACCCATGCGGTGTTCGGCATCAAGGAAAACAAGGCGGAGCTGACCGCTACCTTCGGTGAGCTGGATGCCCAGAGCTACGGCGATCTCATCGCTTCGCTGTACACGCTGAATGTAAAAACCCAGGAAAAAGACGGAAAATATACTTACGACTACGAAGCCGACGGCGAGGACGGTGAAAAACTGACCTTCACCTGCCTGTTCCTGGAGACCGACGATTCCTTCTGGTTCATTCAGGCCAGCTGCCCCAGCGACCAGTATGCGGCCAATAAGGATCAGATCTGGACCTGGCTTTCTTCCGCAACTGCGGAGTAAGGCATTTCTGTAAAAAAAGCCTTCTCCCCCAAAAACGGGGGAGAAGGCTTTTTTACGCCTTGCGGCGCATGGGCGATCAATGATCGCCCCTACAACCATAAATATTGGTGCCTGCGCTCGACTATGGAGATATAAGGAAATTATTATCCATTGGAATTGACATTACGCCCTGTTGCGTTTATAATGTATGGGTAGGGTTATGCCCCTTTGATCAACTACTGAGAAAGAAGGATCAGATCCATGTTCAAAATCGTTCGTAAAAAGGAGCTGAATGCCTCCGTCACCCTGATGGAGATCGAAGCGCCCTTTATTGCCAAAAAGGCAAAGGCCGGACAGTTCATTATTTTCCGCATCGACGAGCAGGGAGAACGCGTTCCCCTGACCATCGCCGGTTATGACCGGGAAAAAGGCACTGTTACTATTATTTTCCAGAAGGTCGGCTTCGCCACCATCGCCCTGGGCAGCCTGAATGAGGGCGACTACATCCGGGATTTTGTCGGTCCTCTGGGTAAGCCCACCCATACCGAGGGTGTGAAGCGTGTCTGCGTGGTGGGCGGCGGTGTCGGCTGCGCCATTGCTCTGCCCTCTGCCGCTGCTTTTAAGGAAGCCGGCGCTGAGGTCGACGTTGTGGTCGGCTTCCGCAACAAGGATATCGTCATTCTGGAAGAAGAATTCAAGGCCGTTTCCGACAATATGTACCTGATGACCGACGACGGCTCCTACGGCGAGCAGGGTTTTGTTACTGTGAAGCTGCAGCAGCTGCTGGAAAGCGGCAGAAATTATGATGCCGTTCTGGCCATCGGCCCCATCCCCATGATGAAATTCGTCTGCAAGACCACCGAGCCCTTCGGCGTCAAGACCATGGTCTCCCTGAACCCCATTATGGTGGACGGCACCGGTATGTGCGGCGGCTGCCGTGTCACCGTGGGCGGTGAAGTGAAGTTTGCCTGCGTTGACGGCCCGGAATTCGACGGCCATCAGGTGGATTTTGCAGAGCTTATGAGCCGTAACTCCACCTACCGCGGTCGCGAAGGCGAAGTTACCGAAAAGCATGCCTGCCGCATGGAAGCCATGGGCAAGGCTCTGATCAAATAAGGAGGAAACTGTAATGGCTAACATGACTCTTACCAAAACCCCCATGCCCGAGCAGGATCCTCAGGTCCGTGCCCGCAATTTCAAGGAAGTTGCACTGGGCTACACCCCGGAAATGGCCATCGAAGAGGCCGGCCGCTGCCTGAAGTGCAAGAATCCCAAGTGTGTGGAAGGCTGCCCCGTCAATGTGCGCATCCCCGAGTTCATCGGCAAAGTCGCTGAGGGCGATTTTAAGGCCGCTTACGAAATTATCACCTCCACCAATGCCCTGCCGGCACTTTCCGGCCGTGTTTGTCCTCAGGAGACCCAGTGCGAGGCCCGCTGTGTCCGTGGTATCAAGGGTGAGCCTGTGGCCATCGGCCGTCTGGAACGGTTCGTGGCTGACTGGTACCGTGAAAATATCAACGCCATGCCCGAAAAGACCGCATCCAACGGCATCAAGGTGGCTGTGGTCGGCTCCGGCCCTGCCGGTATGACCTGCGCCAGCGATCTTGCCAAGCTGGGTTATCAGGTCACCATGTTCGAAGCTCTGCATACCGCCGGCGGCGTGCTGGTTTACGGCATCCCCGAATTCCGTCTGCCCAAGGCTATCGTCGCCAACGAGATCACCAAGCTGGAGGCACAGGGCGTTGAGGTCATGACCAACATGGTCATCGGCAGAGTTCTGACCATCGATGAGCTGTTCGACATGGGCTATAAGGCCGTTTTCGTGGGCTCCGGCGCTGGTCTGCCCATGTTCATGAACATTCCCGGCGAGAGCCTGAAGGGCGTTATGTCCGCCAATGAGTACCTGACCCGTACCAATCTGATGAAAGCATACGACGAAAGCTACGATACGCCTATCATCAAGAGTAAGGCTGTGGCCGTCGTGGGCGGCGGTAACGTGGCAATGGACGGCGCACGCTGCGCCATGCGTCTGGGCGCGGAGCATGTTTACATCGTCTACCGTCGCGGCGAAGCTGAAATGCCCGCCCGTAAGGAAGAGCAGCACCATGCCAAGGAAGAGGGCATCGAGTTCAAGACTCTGTGCAACCCCATCGAGATCATCGGCGATGAGGATGGCCGTGTTTGCGGCATGAAGTGCATCCGCATGGAGCTGGGTGAGCCGGACGCCTCCGGTCGCCGCCGTCCTGTGGAGATCCCCGGCAGCGAATTCGTGCTGGATGTGGATACCGTCATCATGGCGCTGGGCACCAGCCCCAACCCCCTGATCCGCTCCACCACTCCCGGTCTGGGCACCAACCGCAAGGGTTGTCTGGTGGTCGACGAGATCGAAATGACCACCCGTGAGGGCGTTTTCGCCGGCGGGGATGCCGTTACCGGCGCTGCCACCGTTATTCTGGCTATGGGCGCAGGTAAGAAGGGCGCTGCCGCTATCGATGCATTCCTGAAGAAGTAAATTAGAAATGTTATGTAAACCGCCTCACTTTTGTGGGGCGGTTTTCTTAATGGAGAACGGAAAGTTGAGAACGGAGAATTAAGGTATTTCCTTTGGGGTTTTCCATCTTTCCCCTCATCCGTCAAAAATCTTCGCTTTTTGCCACCTTCCCCCCGGGGGAAGGCTTTTTGCGCCTTTGGCGAACGGACCGTCGGGGACGCCGGTCCCTACATTATAATCGTTTTGCAAAGCAAAACACCTTAATTCTCCATTATCCCTTCTCAATTCTCCATTAAAAAGCCTCCCTAACGGGAGGCTTTTTCTTATTCCTTGTCCTTTTTGGACTTCTTTTCCCTTTTCTCCTTTTTGGGTTCTTCCACGCCGTTTTTACGGTCGAGGATCTTATTGCGGAAATAGATCAAAATGCCGCCGGTTACCATGATCACGTTCAGCACATAGAAAATGATTGGGTAAGTAAAGGGTCTTTCCAGATAGATGATTCCCACGGTCTTGCCGATCAGGGCAAAAATATAGCCGATCCAAATAAAGAAATAGAAAAGCAGGCTTGTGCCCTTGGCGGTGCGTGCTTTCCATGCCTTTACAATGTTCAGCGGCCAGGAAATACCGAAGCAAATGACCATCAGCGCTTCCATGAGTTCGGTGAGAAATTCCATATCTTTTGTTCCTTTCTGGGATGTTTTTCCCAATTATACCGCTCTTTTCTGCTTTTTTCAACTACTTGTCCGCAAAAAGCTGGGCAATCGGCGCAAAACGATACCCCATTTCCTCCCAGCGGGTGAGCAGTTCGTCCAAAATTTCCGCATTTGTCTTGGATGTGGAGTGCAGCAGCACCACTGCGCCGTCATGGATCCGTGGGATCAGTTTGGAAAATGCCTGCTCCCGAGTGGGCTGGCTGTCGTTGTTCCAATCCACATAGGCAAGGCTCCAAAAAACTGTCTTGTATCCCATTTCCTTTGCGGCGCTAAGGTTTTCGGCGCTGTAAATCCCCTGGGGCGGACGGTAATATTTCTCCATCTTTTGCCCCGTTACGCTTTCGTAGAGATTTTCCAGATCCTCCAGCTCCTTGCGGAATGCCGCAGGATCTTTAAGCTTGCTCATGTCCGGATGGTGCATGGTGTGATTGCCCACGGTGTGACCTTCGGATACCATCCGCCGCACCAGATCTGCGTTGGTTTCCATGTAATTTCCCACCAGGAAGAAGGCGGCAGGCGCATTGTGCTTTTGAAGAACATCCAGAATTTTGGCGGTGCAGCCGTTTTCATAGCCGGCATCAAAGGTCAAATAAATCACCTTTTTCGTGGTGTCCCCCAGGTAAGCGGCATCGTAGCTTTCCAGCTGTGTCTGGGATGCCGGACCGATGGGCGCAGCGCCCTCTTGCCGGAAGCTGAGTCCCCAGGCACCGGTGGGAACGGTCCGTCCGGCCAGAATGCCGATCCCCAGAGTCAAGCCCACCACCATAACGCCGATAATGATAAAAATATCCCGTTTTCGCATAACAAATCCCCTCCTGGGACAGCCTATGCCCATGCAGCCGGGGAATTGACAAATGCGAAGGATTTTCTTGTAGGGGCGAATCACGATTCGCCCGCCGCGCAGCAGGGTAAGCCTTCCCGGGCGATTCATGAATCGCCCCTACACACAAGAAAAAGCCGCCCTAAGGGCGTCCTCACATAGGGAGTTATACGCTCCAAAGCGGATCTTTTCCCACAATACTGCACCAAAAAGCCACGGCAGGCGCCAGCCTTGCCATGGCTTTTGTGTCTTGTCTTGCTGAAAAATCTCTCGCTTTGGAGTGCTTTGCAGTTTTGAATAGAAGATTTCTTCTCATAGGAATGTCCAGAGGACGAAGGAATACTTTGTGTATTTCGAGGATGATGGATTTTCTATGGGGAGAAAGATTCATTCAAAACCGTGTAAATCCCTATGTGAGGACGCCCTTAGGGCGGCTTTTCTTACTTCATTCTCTTTTCCAGCGTTGCCGGTGTCAGGGCGCTGAGGTAAAGGCGGTCCATGCCGTATTCCCGTGTCAGCACGAAGGATTTGGGCAGGTCATCGCAGGGCACTACCTGTCCCGCTTTTTCCGCATGACGGATAAATTCCTTGCCCCGTTTGGTCACGGTGGTATTATCAATATCGAAAATGCCGATCACCGTGCGTTCCCGCACCGCAAAATCATTGCCGATAGACAGGTACATGGTCTGCCTCCTTTTCTCGCTTCTTGCCCCCCTCGTTTTGAGGGGGGATGTCATCGCCAAAAGCGATGGCAGGGGGGAGTCATGAGAAAAACAAACTCCCCCAGTCATTTGCTCGTCCCTCGCAAATGCCAGCCCCCTCAAAACGAGGGGGCCGAGGCATATTGTTTGGTTTACATAACTTCTTTAAGCTTTTGCCATTCGGCCACGGCCAGCTGGTCGCAGCGGTTATTTTTGGGGTTTTCAGCGTGACCTTTTACCCAATGATAGCGCAGTTCGTGCTTTTGGGTCAGCTCCAGCAATATCTCCCACAGATCCGGATTCAGCGCAGGCTTTTTGTCCGCCTTGCGCCAGCCGTTTTTCCGCCAGGAAACCGCCCAGCCCTTTTCCAGCGCATCGATGACATACTTGCTATCGGAATACAGCTCCACGATACAGCTTTCCTTCAGCGCCTGCAGCCCTTTGATCACCGCTGTCAGCTCCATGCGGTTGTTGGTGGTGTTCGCTTCGCCGCCGGAGAGCTCCTTTTCTGTACCCTGATACTCCAGAATCGCACCCCAGCCGCCCGGTCCGGGATTGCCGGAGCAGGCGCCGTCGGTATACAGCGTCACGGTCTTCATGCTTCGTTCTCCTGCTCGTCCATGGCTTCTACTCGCTCGATGGAAACCACCTGATTGCCCTCTTCGATACGCATGACGATAACGCCCTGCACATCACGCTTATAGATATTGATGGTATTTGCAGGAATACGGATGATCACGCCGCCATTTTCGATGAGCATAACATCATCATTTTCGCCAACAGTACGGCAGCCGGCAATGAAGCCCGTCTTGGGCGTGATATTATAGTTCTTCAGGCCCTTACCGCCACGGTTCTGGGCGATCTTTTCACCCTCAGGACCGGTACGCAGGTACTCAGAAAGCTCCGTGCGCTTACCGAAGCCGTTTTCGGTGATTGTGAGCAGGGTGCAGCCTTCCTCATACTTCTCAGCGCCGATGACATAGTCATCACCGCACAGGGTAATGCCCTTGACACCTGCGGCATCACGACCCATAGGCCGCACATCCGTTTCGCTGAAGCAGATGGCCATGCCCTCGTGGGTGGCAAGAATGATCTTATCGTCGCCGTTTGTGCGGATCACATTGATCAGATGATCACCTTCGTCCAAGGTGATGGCACGGATGCCGCCCTTGCGGCGGGTAGACAGGGCGACGAAGGGAATGCGCTTCACCGTACCGCCACGGGTGACCATGACCAGATACTCATTTTCGTCAAATTCTCTGGTGACCACCATTGCGGTGACCCGTTCCTCCTGCTCCAGCGGCAAGACATTTACCATAGCTGTGCCACGGGCGGTGCGGCCTGCCTCGGGAATCTGGTAGCCCTTGCGGTGATGCACACGGCCACGGTCGGTGAAGAACAGGATATGGTCATGGGTAGAAGCGATATTCAGGCCCTTGACATAGTCCTCTTCCTTCAGATTCTGGGCATTCACGCCACGGCCGCCACGACCCTGGGTGCGGTACATATCCACAGGCATACGCTTGATGTAACCCTGGTTGGAGAGGGTAAATGCGCAGGTCTCTTCCTCGATAAGGTCCTCGATGTCGATCTCGTCTTCCACATCCTGAATTTCGGTTTTTCTTTCGTCGCCGAACTTGTCACGGATCTCTGTCAGCTCGTCACGAAGCACACCACGGAGCTTCGCAGGATCGGCCAACAGATCGTTAAAGTAGCGGATCTTTTCCTGCAGCTCGTCAAATTCGCCCTGCAGCTTTTCACGGTCAAGACCCTGCAGCGCTTTCAGGCGCATATCCAGAATCGCCTGGGCCTGCACGTCGTCCAGACCGAAGCGGTTCATTAAGTTCTGCTTGGCATCGTCATAGGAATTGCGGATGATGCGGATGACCTCGTCGATATTATCCTGAGCGATCAGCAGACCTTCCAGCAGATGGGCACGTTCCTGAGCCTTCCGCAGGTCATACTGGGTGCGGCGGGTGAGGACTTCTTCCTGGAAAATCAGGTATTCATCCAGAATCTGCCGCAGGGACAGAATTTTCGGCTGTTTCTGATCGTCCACCAGCGCCAGCATAATCACGCCGAAGCTACTTTGCAATGCGGTCTGCTTAAACAGATTATTCAGCACCACCTGGGGATTGGCATCTTTTTTCAGCTCGATGACAATACGCATACCGTTGTGGTCGGTCTCGTCCCGGAGGTCGGAAATGCCCTCAAGGCGCTTGTCCTTCACCTGCTCGGCAATGGTCTTGATCAGCTGGCGCTTATTGACCTGATAGGGAAGCTCCGTAACGATAATGCGCATACGATCGCTTCCGAATTCCTCAAATTCCGTGCGGGCACGGACCACGATCCTTCCACGGCCGGTAGAATAGGCGGCACGGATGCCGGATCTGCCCATTATAATGCCGCCGGTGGGGAAATCCGGGCCGGAAATATGCTCCAGAAGGTCAATCACGGAGATCTCGGGATCGTCCAGCACTGCCACGCAGGCATTGATGACCTCCTTCAGGTTATGGGGAGGAATGTTGGTGGCCATACCCACAGCAATGCCACTGGAGCCGTTGACCAGCAGATTGGGGAAACGGCTGGGCAGCACCCGGGGCTCTTTACGGCTTTCGTCGAAATTGGGATCCCAGTTGACGGTATCCTTGTCGATGTCACGAAGCATCTCGTTGGAGATCTTGGAGAGACGAGCCTCGGTATAACGGTAGGCTGCCGGAGGGTCGCCATCCACAGAGCCGAAGTTGCCGTGACCTTCCACCAGCATGTAACGCATGGAGAAATTCTGGGCCAGACGCACCATGGCATCGTAAACAGAACTGTCGCCATGGGGGTGGTATTTACCCAGCACGTCACCGACGCAGGTGACGGACTTTTTGAAGGGCTTGTCCGAGGTCAGGCCGCTTTCGTACATGGTGTACAGAATACGGCGGTGGACGGGCTTCAAGCCGTCACGAACATCGGGAAGGGCACGGCCTACGATGACGCTCATGGCGTATTCAATATAGGATCTTTCCATCTCGTCCACCAGATTGGAGGTGGTGATCACCTGATCCGGATAGCGAATGTCCTCGGGATTATAGTTGCGGTTATGCTTTGCCATTATGTTTCCTCCTAAACAATAGGAAAATGTCTCAAAAATGTCATTGCGAGGGCTGAAAGCCCGTGGCAATCTCCCGGTAGGATCTTTCAGCCAATAATTTGACCATAAAGATCCACCCAATGTGGATTTTGATTGAAAATCAGATCTGTTTTCCGGTCTCTTGACCAACTTTTGATCTGTTTTTCCCGTTCCAATGCTGCTTTGACATCTGTTGTTTCTTCAAAATAAATCAGTTTTTCAATATTGTATTTTGCCGTAAAACTATCTTTTGCTAAGTGTTTTTTGTGCTCGAAAATTCGTCGCGGCAAATTATTTGTCACACCGGTATAAAGAACTGTGTTGTGCTTGTTTGTCATGATATACACATAGTATTTCATGCGGTTATCGCCTCACATTCTACCGGGAGATTGCCACGTCGTGCTTCGCACTCCTCGCAATGACATACTTTTCGGGCCTTGTTTAAAAAATCAAATATCAATATTAATGGCGTATTTGGCGTTACGCTCGATCCATTCCTTACGGGGCTCCACCTGTTCGCCCATGAGCACCGTGAAGATCTCATCTGCACGGCGGGCGTCCTCCAGGGTGATCCGCCGCAGAGTACGGGTCTCGGGATCCATGGTGGTTTCCCACAGTTCGTGGGCATCCATTTCGCCAAGGCCCTTAAAACGGCTGATCTCCACACGGGCATTGGGATTATCCGCACGCATTTCGCCGGAAATCAGGTCTCTTTCCTCATCGGAGTAGGCAACACGCATGGTCTTGCCCCGGACCAGCTTGTAAAGCGGCGGAACGGCCGAATACACATAGCCGTTTTCGATCAGCGGACGCATATAGCGGAAGAAGAAGGTCAAAAGGAGCGTCCGGATATGGGCGCCGTCCACGTCCGCATCGGACATGATGATGACCTTGTGGTAGCGCAGCTTTTCAATATCGAAATCCTCGCCGATGCCGCCGCCCAGCGCCACGATGAGAGGATTCAGCTTGTCGTTGCCGTAAATTTTGTCGGCTCTTGCCTTTTCCACGTTGAGCAACTTGCCCCACATGGCCAGAATTGCCTGAAAACGGGAGTCTCTGCCCTGAATGGCAGAGCCTGCGGCAGAGTCACCCTCGACGATGTAAATTTCGCAGAGCTCAGGATCTTTTTCGTTGCAATCCTGCAGCTTATCGGGCATGCCGCCGGATTCCAGACCGGTCTTGCGGCGGGCATTTTCTCTTGCTTTTCGGGCGGCTTCTCTTGCCCGGTTGGCCATCATAGCCTTTTCCAGAATGGTCTTCGCCGTCTGGGGATGCTCTTCAAAATAGGTGGCCAGCTGGTCACCTACCACCTGCTCCACCAGTGTGCGGATGTAGGCATTACCCAGCTTTGCCTTGGTCTGACCTTCAAACTGGGCATCCGTCAGCTTTACGGAAATGATGGCGGAGATGCCTTCACGGCAATCTTCGCCGCTTACCTTATCTGCATCGGTCTTAATGATGCCGTTTTTCATGCCGTAAGCGTTCAGCACACGGGTCAGCGCCGTTTTAAAGCCGGTCTCGTGCATGCCGCCCTCAGGGGTACGGACATCGTTGGCAAAAGACTGCAGGGATTCATTGTAGCCGTCATTATACTGCAATGCGATCTCTGCGGAAGCATCGCCTTTATTGCCGGAAATATAGATCACGTCATCATGGATGGCGGTTTTATGCCGGTTGGTATAGGTGACGAACTCTCGGATACCGCCTTCATAGCACATGGTTTCGGTAGCCGGCGTTTCTTCACGGGCGTCGGTAATGGTGATGGAAAGGCCTGCGTTCAGGAAGGCTTCCTCACGCATACGGTCGTGAAGGGTCTTGTAATCGTAAATGACCTCGTCAAACATCTCCGGATCGGGCTGGAAGGTGACCTCGGTACCGGTTTTGTCGGTTTTGCCCACGATCTGCATCTCCTGGGTGATGTGACCGCGGGAGAATTTCATCTGATAGATATTGCCGTTTTTGAAGACACGAGCAGTCAGGCTTTCAGAAAGAGCATTGACAACAGAAGCGCCAACGCCGTGCAGACCGCCGGAGACCTTGTAACCGCCGCCGCCGAACTTACCGCCGGCGTGCAGTACCGTGAAAACCACCTCCAGCGCCGGCTTGCCGGTCTGGGCCTGAACATCCACGGGGATACCACGGCCGTCATCGGTGACGGTGATGGAATTGCCGGGGTTGATGGTGACGGTGATATGCTTACAGTAACCTGCCAGCGCCTCGTCGATGGAGTTGTCCACGATCTCGTACACCAGATGGTGCAAGCCCGAGGCGGACGTAGAGCCGATGTACATACCGGGGCGCTTGCGGACAGCCTCCAGGCCTTCCAGAACCTGAATTTGTTCCGCGCCGTATTCTTGTGTTACCTTGGTTTCTTCAGACATAACGTTACTCCTGTCTTTTGAAAATTCTCGTTAAGTATGTCATTGCGAGGCATGAGAGATCGTGGCAATGACACGGTGGAAGATTTACAGTTTTACCGTTCCCTTTTCAATTTCGATGGTTTTTCCCAGCTTGGTGAAGCGGCCGGGCTCGCAGCAGGTGATGAACACCTGGCCGGATACGATCTGATTCAGCACAAAATCCTGCCGGCCGGGGTCCAGCTCGGAAAGCACATCGTCCAGCAGAAGCACCGGCTCTTCCCCAGTTTCCCGCTTCATCAGCTCTCGCTGAGCAAGCTTCAAACTAATGGCAGCGGTACGGGTCTGTCCCTGAGAGCCGTAGGCTTTCAGGTCGATGCCGGAAAGAGAAACGGAAAAATCGTCCTTATGCGGGCCGGTGAGGCATTGGCCGGTTTCCAGTTCTGCACGGTAATGGCTGTCCAGATGGGCCAAAAGCGCCTGATTCAGCTCGCTCACGGTCGCAAAGGGGTCGGTTACCGTGGAAACTGTCTTATATTCCAGAGAAAATACCTCTTTTCCGCCGGAAAAACTGTCGTGATAGATCTGGGCGGCCTTGCCCAGACTTTCGTAAAACCGGGCCCGATAGCTGATCAGCAGCGCACCCACCTGACAAAGGCGGGCATTGTACTCCGGCAGAATTTCCAAAACCGCCGGATTTTCAAAGTGATCCTTCAGTATCCGGCTTTTTTGCTCCAGAATACGGCTATACTCCGTTAAAGCGGCGTCGTAGTTGGGACGAAGTTGACATAACACAGTGTCGCCCAATCTGCGGCGTTCGGATGCCCCTAATTTCAGAATATAAAGATCCTCAGGGCAGAATAATACGGTTGACATAACACCGTGAATGTCTGCCGCCGTTTTCTTTTTTGCGCCGTTACGCCAGACCTGGCGGGGTCTTGCACCGGAAAACAGCACCCATCGCAGGCTTTGCTGCCGCTCCTGCGACCAGACAGAGCCCTCAAGATCTGCAAAATCCGCACCGAAGCGCACCATTTCGCTGACTCTCTGGGCACGAAAGCTTTTTCCGCTGCCAAGATAAGCGATGGCTTCCAGCAAATTTGTCTTTCCCTGGGCGTTGTCGCCCACGATCAGGTTGACGCCCGGCTCAAAGGAAAGGGAAAGCGCTTCATAATTCCGGAAATCCCGGAGTTTTATCTCCTCAAGACGCATGGATACTGATAATAAAGCTCTGTCCGGCAAAGCAGAAGGTATCGCCGGGGTACAGCTTCTTGCCACGCATGGTGCAGGTTTCGCCGTTTACTGTGACCTGCTCATCCTGTATCACATTTTTGGCGCTGCCGCCGGTGGGCACACAATTTGCAAGCTTCATGGCAGATTCCAGCTTGATATATTCCGTGCCGATAACCACAGGGATCGCACCGTCTTTTCTTTTTACTGTTACTTTCATAGGATTATTTCTCCTTTTAAGGTTTTTATTTACAATAAAAACCTCTTGCCTCCCTCTCAGAGGCTTAGTGACCGTTGCCTCAAAGCGGCTTACGGGCACTTAGTACACAGGAGAGGTGGCAAAAATCTTTGATTTTTGTCGGAGGGAGTGTTACATCGAAAGAAAGAACACTCCCCCAGTCTGCCCCTTGCGGCGGCGCCAGCCCCCTCTGCGAGGGGGCCAAGTTTCCTCGTTTTTTTAGCCGTTCTTAATTCGGACCGGCAGGACCATATAGGCAAAGTCATACTTATCCTCTGCCGGGGTCAGCACGATGGGACTCAGGCCATTTGTCAGCTCCAGCACCACCTCTTCGCTGGGAACGACCCGCAGAGCGTCAGCAAGATAGCGCACATTAAAGCCGATCTCCAGATCCTTACCGTCACCGGCGATGGCGCATTTATCTTCCGCTGCGCCGATGGTGGTGGAGGTGCGCAGCTGCAGCTCCTGGTTGCTGAACACGCAGCGCACAGGACTCTTATACTTTTCAGAAACGATCAGACCCACACGCTCAATGGAGCTTGCCAGATCGGAAACGTGAGCCGTCAGCTTAATAGGGCAATCCGTAGGAACGACTTTCCGCCAATCCAGGAAATCGCCGTCCAGCAGCCGGCAGACCAAAGTGGCGTTACCGATCTGGAACAGGATATGGCGGCTGCCGTATGTGAAGCTGGCTTCCTCATCGGTATCCGACAGGATCTTTTCCACTTCCTTCAGACCGGAAGCGGGAACAACAAAGCTCATCTGGCGGTTAATGGGGTCTTCGCTGTGCCAGGTGCGGCGGGCAAGCCGGAAGCCGTCCACGGCGATGGCAGAAATCTTGTCGTTTTCCACCTCGAACTTCACGCCGGTGTGGATGGGACGGCTCTGGTTGTCGGAAACGGAGAAAATGGTGCCGGAGATCAGATCCTTCAGCGCGCTCTGGGGGATATAGACGCTGCGGCCGTCACCCACATCGGGCAGATCGGGATAATCGTCGGCAGGCTCGGCGGAAATGGTGAAGGAGGCGTAGCCGGCCCGGATAGAGACCTTGAAATTGTCGTCAACCACCACAGTGACGGGGCCTTCCGGCAGACGGCGGACGATATCGCCAAAGAGCTTGGCAGGCAGAACACAGGCGCCGGGGTCGGAAACCTCGCTGTCGATCAGATAGGTGATGGCGGTCTCCATGTTATAGCCGGTGAGGCTCAGACCGGTAGCGGCCTTGCAGAGGATACCCTCGATCACAGACAGGCTGCTCTTCTGAGCAACGGTACGGCCGGCAATATTCAGGCCCTGGAGAAGCAGACTTTTTTCACAGGTGAAACGCATACGCTTCGCTCCTTTTCTGTAAGATGATTAAGAATATATATATTCATAAAGGCTTTAGGCAGTATTAACAGTTATAGGGAAAACTTATGTGGAAAAGTGCATTTTTGTTTAGAGCTGCAACGCTTTTTTTTCCACATAGGGGCTGTGGGATTTTAATAGTTTTTCAACAGGCAGTGTGGAAGAAAATTTGACCGTGTGGTTTTACACAGTTTGTGTTTCCACATTCCACAGGCACTGTGGAAAAGTATTGTGGGATTTGAACACGTTACTTTCTTGTCACTGAACAAGAAAGTAACCAAAGAAGTCAGCTTAAGAGGCGCTAATGTCGCG
>JAZQJO010000036.1:0-84245 GCA_045541695.1 Faecousia sp. | reverse complement strand
CGTCCTTGAATTTCAGCAGGCAGTTGCCGTTGGGCAGGGCGTAAACGTTCTTGGTCTTGCCGGTGTAGAGAAGCTTCAGATTTTCCATAAATAAATACCTCTTTCTGAAATATAGCATTATTGTAGGGGCCATTCACGAATCGCCCCTACAGGATACATGTGTTTACTGCAGCGCAGCGTCTTTTGCCAGCACCTTTTCTGCGTCAGCTTTGCGCTTTGCGTCCAGCTTGGCGGCCAGATCTGCATCTTCCACGGCCAGGATCTGGATGGCAAGCAGCGCGGCGTTGACCGCACCGTCCACAGCCACGGTGGCTACGGGAATGCCGGAGGGCATCTGCACAGTGGAAAGCAGTGCGTCCAAGCCATTGGCGAAGGTGCCGGATTTCATGGGAATACCGATAACGGGCAAAGTGGTATTGGCGGCCAGAGCGCCTGCCAGATGGGCGGCCATGCCGGCGGCGGCGATGATGACACCGAAGCCGTTCGCCCGTGCGTTGGCAGAGAAGTCCTTTGCCTGCACCGGGGTGCGGTGGGCGGAATAAACGTGCATTTCATAGGGGACACCGAAGCTTTTCAGGGTGTCTGCCGCTTTCTGGACCACGGGCAGATCGCTGTCAGAGCCCATAATAATGCCAACTTTTTTCATAATCACAACTCCAATCAAAAAAGGGCGCACGATTACCACACAAGCGGTAAAAGTGTGCCCAGACGGTCGACATCATCGCATGCCCTTACTCCATGTGGTGCTCCACTTTTCCGTCAGTTATAAGGGTCGCCCAAATTACAAAATCATTATAGCAAAGAAACGGGAAATAGTCAATTTAGAGAAAAGGAAAAATACGGCTTTTTTCCTGCCCCGGATATGTGAATTTTGCTGAAGAAAAAGACCGCTCTTATGAGCGGTCTTTCAGTTCGCTTAATGTTTGCCCGATAGGGCAGCCCGCCTCATAGGGGCAGCCGCCGAAACTGCAATCAGCTTCTTCCAGCTTGCCGTCCACCGTCACGGCACAGACGGTGCGGCTGCTGTCCAACACCCGGCAGTAGCCAGTGAAAAATAGCTCTTCTTCCATCAAATTTCCTCCCGGGTGATGCAGTAGCTGACCGTGCTGTCCCGGCGCAAAAGCACCGTTCCCGGCAGCGCTTCCAGGGGAGCGCCCAGAGAAACAAGGCAATGCAGCCGCACGTTTTGATAGCTTCTGGTGAAGCCCACCTTGCCGCCCCCGGCGCAGAAGAATCGAATGTCACCCAGCCGCAAAGCGTCCTGCTCCCTGCGCAGCTGACCCAGGGTGCGGAAGTGGGCAAGCAGCTCCCCGTCCTCAGCGCCCCAGGGATAGGTGCGGCGGTTAAAGGGGTCTTTGCCGCCGGCCATGCCCGCTTCGTCGCCGTAATAGATACTGGGCGCACCGGGCAGAGCATACTGCAAAACCGCAGCGGCCATCAAAAGCTGTTTGCTTTCCGCCTGCTGTCCGGAAGAAAGCTGCCGCACAGCCAGCTGCTCCCGGCTGCCGTCAAAATCGTCCACCAGCGCTGTGCGGATCCGGGGCGTATCGTGGCTGCCCAAAAGATTCATGCAGCAATGCAGGACCTGCGGCGGGTAATTTTCCGCCAGAGTCATGACCGTCTGGCGAAGGCCCTGGCCGCCATCGGCACGGCGCAGGAAATTGAGGATGGCGGTGCGGAAAGGATAGTTCATCACACTGTCCAGCTCCCCGTCCACAAAGTAGCGGCGCCGCACGTTATAGGCGATCTTGTTGGAGGCATCCTCCCATACCTCACCCAGCAAAAGTGCGTCCGGCTTCAGTTCCCGCAGCCGTTTTTTCAGGGCGGCGATAAAGGCGTCCGGCAGCTCGTCTGCCACATCCAGACGGAAACCGTCCGCTCCGGCGGAAAGCCAGTGGGCCACAACGGAATTTTCGTTGTGGATAATATAGTCCATAAAGCCGGGGTCGGTCTTTTTCACCGTGGGTAGTGTCTCAAAACCCCACCAGCTTTCGTATTTTGTGGGCCAGCTGTGGAAGGTGTACCAGCTGCGGTAGGGAGATTCCGGGTCGCAGTATGCGCCCTTGCCGCCGAAGGTGCGGTTTTTGTCAAAATAGAGGCTATTTGCGCCGGTGTGGGAGAAAACGCCGTCCAGGATCACCCGGATGCCCCGCTTGTGGGCCTCCACGCACAGCCGGGAAAAGTCAGCCATGCTGCCCAGCATGGGGTCAGGGGTTTTATAGTCTGCGGTGTCGTAGCGGTGGCTGGAAAAGCCTTTGCAGATGGGGTTGAGATAGAGAATATTCGTGCCAAGAGAGGCAATATAGTCCATTTTCTCGGTGATGCCCCGGAAATTGCCGCCGAAAAAGTCGTTGTTGAGGATCTCGCCTTTTGCATTGGGGCGCCAATCCACTTCTTCGTTCCAGTTTTCGTGGAGGGTGTAAGGTGTCAGCTTGCCGGCGAGGTCACATTGGCCGTTTTTGTAAAAACGGTCGGGAAAAACCTGATAAATGATTGCGCCTTTTGCCCAATCCGGAACGGTGTGCTCTGCCGGAACGCAGCTGAGCTGCCACAGATCGCCGGCTTCCATGTTGGTGTCGCTGCCCTGTTTGAACAGGCGAAAGCTGCCGGTGGGTTTGTGGATGCGGAAATAGTAAAAATAAAGACCCGGCTCGGCAAGGCGTACGTTGCCGCAGAAAATGTCGTAAGGGCCGTCTTTGCGCTCCAAAGTCATGGGAAAGAGGGCTTCCGGCGTGCCGTTTTCTCGCAGGAGGACACATTCTGCCCCCACGGTACCGACAGCCCCGGGAATATGCAGATGTAGGGTGCAGCTTTGATTCGGGGTCAGCGTACCAAAGGGGTCTTTGAAAGAAAGCTGCTTGCTGTCGTACAAAATGCGCATATTTCCCCTCCTTTCCTTTTGAGAGGATTATACCATAGTTGCGAAACAGATACAAGATACAAGATTCGAGATACAAGATAATGCTTTTTCGACGGTGCGGAAAACTTGGCCCCCTCTTAGAGGGGGCTGGATTTTTGCGGAGCAAAAAGACTGGGGGAGTGTTCTGCTATAAGAAGTACACGCTCCCCGGCTTCGCGTGCGCTCAGCCACCCCTCTCTGAGAGAGGGGCAAGGGGTGCGGCGGAACAATTAACTTGTCGGCAAAGCCGACACAATCATTTTGCACTTTGCATTTTGCATTAAAAAAGCCTCCCTAACGGGAGGCTTTTTATCAGCTGATTCGTCTGGCTACCACGACCAACCGGCCGTTGTTGAGGGTGTATTCGCAGGTGGAAAGGCAGATGAGCTTTTCACCGTACTGGGGCGTAATGCCGGTTTCAAAGAAGGCCATGCCCTTCACGTCGGCTACGAACTTGTCGTATTCTGCCTGGCTTCGTGCGTCGACGAACATGTGGTAGGGATAACCCTCGCCATAGTTGCCGCTGGTGCGGAATACGGCAAAGACCTCGTAGGTGTGATGCTCATAAATGGTGTCGAAAGTGAAGGTGCGGTGGGCTTCGTAGAAGCTCTGATCTCTGTAATATGCAACGGCGGTGAACATAGAGCCGTCCAGCATGTGATGGCCGTAAATGGTCAGGTTATCCGAGGGAGAGAAGACATCGCAGACCTCCCGGACGTAAATGGCGCCCCAATCGCTCCAGGTATGGGAGAAGGTGCGCTTCAGGTAATAGTCCGGATTGGTGACATCGGTCTGCATTACGGGCCAGTTGACTTTCGTGCCCTCGATTCTGATCCAGCCGACCAGATCGTTATTCAGCGCATAAATGGGTGCGTATTCCGGCAAAATCTTCTTCTCACCGTTGGGGTTGTCGGGGAGATCATCGATGTTGATGGTGGGCATGGTAGCAGCATAGCTGGGGTCGTTGCTCATTTCTTTGAGTATACTCTCCAAAATTGCGCCAGGGTCGCTGTTATCGGTGTTTGCCCGGTTGGACAGGACGGAATAGCGGATAATATAGATGCCGCTGAAGATAAAGACGGAAGCAAAGGTCACCAGCAGAACGTAATAAATGATCTGCTTTTTGGTCATTTTCTTCTTCGTTTTTGCGGGCTGTTCGGTTTGCGTAACCTCTACGTTTTCCGCATTTTCCAGGTTTTCCTTGTTTTCCATGGGGATTCTCCTTTGCTGAGGGTATGTTTAGCGTGTATAGATGCCTACGATTTCCGTAGGGCCTTCCAGATACAGGTCGGTGACCGTGCCGTTTTCGGCGTTGATGGTGACGGTCAGCTGGCCGCCCCGGTTTTCCAGGGTCAGTTTGCCCCCGGGCAACTTGCCTTGCGCCCAAAGGGTCACGGCGGTGCAGGCGCTGCCTGTGCCGCAGGCCAGGGTGTAGTCCTCAACGCCCCGTTCAAAGGTGAGGATGCGGACGGTGTTTTCCTCCAGCCATGTGTACAGATTTACGTTGGCGCCCTTGGGAAACGCCGGATCATGGCGCAGGGCGCTTGCCATATCCTTCAGCGCATCCCCCTGCTCCCAGGTAAGGCCGGGAACTTCCTTCACGGCGTGGGGCAGACCCGGGTCGCCCAGCTCCAGATAGGCAACATTTTCTTTGCGGTGCAGGTCGATCACCGAGGGATTGTTCAGCTTCACCCGGTACTGGCTTTCCGTCAGCCGCCGGCCGTAAACAAGACCGGCATCGGTCTCCACCACCATGCTTTCTCCAGCAATGCCCTGCTCGTAGGCAAAGCGGCAGATACAGCGGCTGCCGTTGCCGCACATTTCGCCCCGGCTGCCGTCGGCATTGTAAAAATGGAGCTTGAAATCCGCGGTTTCGGATTCGTCCACCGCCATAAAGCCGTCTGCGCCGGTTAGTTTACATAACTCTACCGCCAGCGGGGCGAGATCCAGTTGTTGTCCCCGGGCGTCAATGACCATAAAGTCATTGCCGGCGCCGTTCATATACCAAATTTCCATAGTTATCAGCCACCCAGCAGATCTTCCATGTTGTAAAGTCCGGCGGCTTTGCCCTCCATAAACCGGGCGGCATCCACAGCGCCCTCGGCCAGCATGGCCCGGGAGCCGGATTCGTGCCGCAGGGTCAGGCTCTGGCTGCCGGTGCAGATATGCACCTCATGGACACCGACTACGTTGCCCATGCGCAAAGAGGAGATGCCGATCTCGTTTTTGGTGCGCTTGCCTTCGCCGGCCCGGCCGCAATGCTCCACAGCATTGGGACGCACCTCACGAATGGCGTTAAACAGCATGTGGGCAGTTCCGCTGGGAGCGTCCACCTTGCGGGTGTGGTGGATTTCCACGATCTCAATGTCCGCATCGGGGAAAGCGGAAGCAGCCTGCCGTGCCAGCCGGCACAAAACGGCAATGCCAAGGCTCATGTTGCCGCTGTAGAAAACCGGCAGCTCCTTAGCGGCGGCGTAGATCATTTCTTTTTCTTCGGGGGTGTGACCCGTTGTGCCCACCACCACGGCGCAGCCGGTCTTTTTGGCGTAAGCCAAAACGTCTGCGATGGCGCTGTGGTGGGAAAAATCGATGAGCATATCGCCGCCCACGTCGCCCAGCTCTTCAAATGTTCTGGCGACACCGTTTTCGCCGTCGATGCTCACCCGGCCGGCAACATCGCCGCCCAGAATTTCATCGATCAGCTTACCCATGGCGCCGTTGGCGCCGCACAAAATGGCTCTCATACGTTCAGTCCCAGCTTTCTCATTTCCGCAAACAGCTTGCTGCGGAAAGGCTCTTCCATGTTGGTCAGGGGCAGACGGACGATCTCTTCGCCGAAGCCCATGGCTGCGGTGGCAGCCTTGGCGGGAATGGGGTTGACCTGGCTGAACAGGCAATGCACCAGCGGCAGCAGCTTGCACTGCAGGGCCGCTGCGGCGGCGTAGTCATTGCGGAAAGCGGCATCGCACATCTGAACCGCCATCTGGGGCACAACGTTGGACAGCACGCTGATGGTGCCTGCGCCGCCCATGGACAAAAATGCCACGCTCAGAGCATCCTCGCCGGAATAGACATCGATCCGGTCGCCGCACATCTGGAAAATGTCCACCACCTGGCTCATATCGCCGCTGGCTTCCTTCACGCCTACAATGTTGGGGTGGTCGGCCAGCACGTTGACGGTGGCAGGCTGGATGTTGCAGCCGGTGCGGCCGGGAACGTTGTAGAGGATCACAGGCTTGCTGGCAGCATCGGCCACAGCGGTATAGTGGGCGATGAGACCGCTCTGGGTTGCCTTGTTGTAGTAAGGCGTGACCACCAGCAGGGCGTCTGCGCCGTCATCGCAGGCAGACTTACTGAAGTCCAGCACGTGAGAGGTGTTGTTGGTGCCGGTGCCGGCGATCACAGGCACACGGCCGTTTACCCGCTTGACGGTGAAGCGGATGACTTCCTTTCGCTCTTCGGGGGTCAGGGTGGCGCTTTCGCCGGTGGTGCCCACGGCAACCAGCGCATTGATGCCGTTTTCAATCTGGAATTCGATGAAGCGCTCCAGGGCGTTATAGTCCACGCCGGTGGAGGTCATGGGGGTGACCATGGCAGTAGCCATGCCTTTGAAAATGGTGTTTTTCATAATTTTTCTCTCCTTTGTGTAAAGGTTAGGTTTGGGCGCCGGCAACGGCGCTGAAATACTCGTAAAGGGGCAAAAGCTGCTGGAAATAGTCCCTCACCCGGTCGGCCAGCTCCGGGCCGAAGGTGCTTTCGCTGAAAGGCTCATGCCGGGTGCAGCCGATCATTTCCTTCCAGAGGAAAAACCGCTCCAGCCGAGGATCGTCGCATTTTTCCGGTCGGGCATATTCCTTCGCCTCCACGGCCTGTCCGGTGGCGTTTTCCACCTTGCGGATCATGTCGAGAAAGTGCTTCGGCCGGGCAGAAATGTCCTTGCGAAACGCCTTCATCGCGGCAGGTCTCGGCTTCCAGAAAAAGAAGCCGTAATCAATGCCTTCCGGATTGATCTCAAAGTAAAGACAGGGATTGTCGCCCCACCACTCCACATCCTTGCGAATGCAGATCCACAGGCTTTCCTTGTAGGGCAGCGGGTGGTGCAGCCGGGCATCCCGATAGATCCGGCTGACCTTCACCAGGTTGCCGGGCTTGTCTTCAAACAGCTGATAAAAATGCGCGCCCAGAGCCTTCATAGGCTCATAAAGCTTGTTTACATATTGGGTTTTGTTGGCCAGAAACCAATCCCGGTTGTTGTTCATGCGGATGCCCCAGAGGAAATCCACAGTTTCCGGGGAGAAGCCCTGAAAAACGGGCTGTTCTTTTTTTGTCATTTCCATTCCTCCGGAACGCCGTTTTTCCAGATCAGCATGTTTTTCTTTTCCGGAGGGAAGTCTCCCTCGGGAATTTCCAAAACATAGCGCTCGGAGGCGTTGATCACAGTTGTGTTTCCGCAGGTGCGGACTCTGGTCTGATCCTGGCCGTATCGCAGATGGACATGGCCATGAGCCAGATATTTGGGGTTATACTTATCCAGCAGTTCTTTCAGCGCTTCAAAGCCACGGTGGGCGGCATCGTCGCCGTCGCCGCAGCCGGCAATGGGCGCATGGGTGATGACCAGATCCACACCGCCGGTGCGCCAAAGGGCAAAGCGCAGCTTTTTGATCCGCTTGCGCATGGCTTCTTCGGAATACTGGTATGCCCCGGGGTGATACCATTTGCAGCCGCCCAGACCCAAAATGCGGATGCCGTTATACACAACGATCTTATCGTCGATGCAGTCGCAGCCGTCGGGCGGGTTGCGGTCATAGCCGGTATCGTGGTTGCCGTGGACATAAAGAAGCGGGCAGCGGGCCACGGTGACCAAAAAGGACAAATAGTCTGCCTTCAGGTCGCCGCAGGAAATGATCAGGTCATATTCTTTCAGCTTGCCGGGTGTGTAATTTTCCCACAGAGCGGGACATTCTTCGTCGGAAAGCAGCAAAATTTTCACAGCGTACCCTCCTTTTCCAGAGGGATCTGATCCCGGTGGATGCCAAGCATGCGCACCATGGGTTGGGCGAAGGGCTCGACCTCGTCATATTCGGGGATATAGCCCTCCACATTTTCGCAGAGCCAATCCATGTGCATCAGCTCGTCGGCAGAAAGGGTCCGGCTGCCGTCGTTGATGACGGTGCCGTCCTGGGTCACGATGCGCCGCTTAAAGGGGTCGATGGTGCCGTCCTTCAGACCTTGCCGCAGGATCTGCGCCAGCGCCTTCATGCCCTCGGGCAGGTGGTCGGCCAGCTTGACATCGATCACGCCGCTGTCCATGCCCCACCAATGGGTGACAGCCCGGTGGGCATCGATATCCTTGTCCCATGTGCCGGCAAGGATGGAGCGGATCACCGTTTCGTAGAACTTGCCCCACAGCCAAACCGGCGAGCCCAAAGGCTCCAGCGTGTCGTGGTCATTTAAAAAATAAGTGCCATAGTTGCCGAAATTCAAATAGGCCTTGTTTTGGGTGGGAACGTCCCGGTTGGAGACAACCCGGATACCCTCCCGGAAGAAATCCGCCTGGGGCGTGCCGGCCTGACAGGACCAGCGCAGAACGATCTTCGCCCGGGGATTTGTGATCTGTGCGCCCAGCGCAAAGGCGTTGATAGAGGCGGGAACGCCGAAAATGGGATTCGAGCCGATGTAGCCGATCTTATCGTCGTTTGCCATGGCGCCGGCGATGGCGCCGGTGATGAATTTTGCCTCGTAAATCCGACCGTAGTAGGTGCGGATGCTGGAATAAGGGGAGTCCAAAGAGCAGTTAAAGAACCGCACTTTGGGATAGTTTACTGCAATGCGCAAGGTGGAGCGGCTCAGCTGGGGCGTGGTGGAAAAGACCACGTCTGCGCCCTCGGCCACCGCCTGCTCCAAAAGCTGCTCCGCCATTTCCGGCGTGTCGGCGTGGTAGTAGCTGCGCACGGTAACGGCATCGCCCAGCGCCTTCTCCAAATGCTGCCGGCCCAGGTCATGACCTTCGATCCAGCCGCTGGACTTGGCGTCCAGAGGATGCACGAATGCCACATTCAAATGGCCGGGGGCAAAGGAAATAAACCGGGAAAACAGATTCGCTTCGGTCTCCACCGGCTGGGTCTGCACCTCCACCGGCTCAGGCTGGGCGTTTGCCACGATGTCGTCCCACATGGCGAACAGGCTTTTTTTCAGCTCTGTGGAGGACAGCTCACCCAGATCCTTGAAGGGGCGGATCTCCAGCCACAGCAAAAGGGCTTCCTCCGGCAGGATATCCAGCCGCTTGCCGCCCAATGCCTCGAAGGCCTCCCGGAAATACTGGAAGTAGGCGGAAAAGGTCCGCTGCTCCCGCTCGTCCCAGGCTTCGCCCGGCTCTTTGCCCAGCCGGGAAAGGAGCGTAGCGTAATCGCCGGGGCGGCGGAACTGCACCAGATACAAGGAAGAGGATCTGTAAAAATCCAGAAATTCGCAGTAAGCTTTGATCCGGGGCTGATCAGACACAGGCGGCATGATCCGCTGCACCAGCGCCGGGATCCGGGGCGCACCGAAATGGCGCAGCACGCTGACCCGCTTGTTGCCCTCCTGTACGTAAAAATCGCCCAGATATTCATAGCAGATGATAGGCTCACGGATGCCGTCGGACAAATGATCGGCGCACAGGTCGATCCACTTGGCGGCAAATTCCGTGTCGATGTTCAGCAGAGGCTGGAACTTGGCGGTAAAGGCGGTGATACGGCCGGCGGATTTTGTGCCGATGATCCGGTCGGAGGGGATCTCCACAAAGCCAAGGCTGACGGTGGAATCGGCATAGCCTTCCGGCAAAACCTGATCCAAAACGGCAGGATAGGGGTCCAGCCCGTCGGCTAAAAGGGACTTGAGTCTGCGCTGGCCGTACTTGAGCGCTTTCAGGTATTCTTCCCGTGCTTCCTGTCGATACATAGCGGCGATCCTTTCCTCCGGAGCGCCAAAACGCCCCAAATATTTTTCCATCTATATCATAGCCGTTTTTTGCCCAATTTGCAACAACAAATATCAGTAGAAACAGAATGTTAACAAAGGAGAATAAGGGTGTTGCCCGCCGCGCCGCAGGCGCAAAAAGGCTTCTCCCCACGGGGAGAAGCCTTTTGCGTTTCTGCGCACGAAAACCCCGGGCAGTGCTGCCCGGGGCGCTTTTAGGTTTGCGTGGTTTCTTCGGTGATCTCTGTGGCCTCCGTGGTCTGTGTGGGCGGGGCGGAGGGCTGTGCAGGCTCTGTGATCTCTGTGGGTGCTTCCGGTCCGGGCTCGGGGGCTGGGATGTACGGCTCTCCGTTGCCGCAGAAAACCTGGAACAAAGAGGTGGCGTTGTCATACCGGGCGCTGTTGCTGGGGGCGTTGAAGACACCGATCAGCACATATCTGCCATCCACCCGGAATGCGCCCAGCAGGCAGTTGCCGGCATCTTCCGTGGTGCCGGTTTTCATGCCGCAGGCCTCGGGATGGTAGTATCTTGAGGTGGGCCGCAGCATCAAATTGGTGGAGATACGGGTCTCTTTGTCCGGGTGGCTGGTCAGATGCAGCGTCATGGAAGACATTTTCACCGTGTCCCGGATCAGCGGGGTGTCCAGACAGGCGGCTGCGATAATGGTCAGATCCGCCATGCAGGTGTAGTGGTTATAGTCGGGATAGCCGTCGGCGTGGACAAAATGGGTGTTCACAAGACCCAGAAGGTCTGCCTGGCGATTCATTTCTGCCACGAAAACGTCTTCCGCAGCCTGGGCATCCAGATAAGGGTCTTCCGCCAAAATTCTGCCGCCGGAAACGGCGATCAGATGGGCAGCGTCGCTGCCGCTGGGGATCAGCATGGCCTGCAGAGCGGTGAGGAAGGTCATCTGGTTGCCGGCGTAAATGCCAGCCAGAGAGGTATCGAAGGGTGTGATTTCGCAAATGCCCTGGTCCATGGTGAGAATATCGTCCACGTCGAAGATCTGCACGGCGGTGTAGGCGTTCATCAGCTTTGTGATGCTGGCGGGGTACAGCTTGCTGTCCGCTTCGCCTTTCATATACAGATAGCTTTTGCTTTCAAAATCGTAGACAAAGGCCTTTTTCGCCCAAATGCCGGGTATGTAGCTGCCGATAGTGATGGCCTCGGAGGCCGGCGGATCGGTGGGTTTCGGCTGAGTAGGCGTAGGCTCGGTGGCTTCGGTGGGAGGTTCGGTAGCCTCGGTGGGCGGCTCGGTTTCTTCTGTGGGCGGCACGGTGGCCTCGGTGGGCGGCTCTGTTGCTTCCGTAGGTGGCTCGGTGGGGCGGGAAGCAGGCTGAGAGGGCTTGGTGGGAGCGGCGGTTTCGGTGGGAGAGGTTGCTCCGGTGACGTAGCTGAGAATATCGGAAAGCAGCGCTTTTGCACCCTCCAGCGACTGGTCGCTGCAGGCTGTCAGAGAGCATATTATGGCCAGCGTCACAGCCAGCGCCACAAACCGTTTCATCGTCATCTTCCCCGTTTTTTCGATAGTTTCTTCCATTATACAACAAAGCCGGCGAAAGTCAACGCAGCGCAAAAGAAAAAGCCCCTCTTCCGAGGGGCTTGGAACTTATTCTTCCACAAAGCTACCCAGCGGCCGCATCACGCCGTAGGCATCGTAGCGGGTGTCGCCGGAGTCGGTGAAAAACACCACCTGGGCAGCAGGATCTGCTGCAGCCACCGCAGCTGCGGCAGCGGCGGCATCTGCGGCGGCAATGCCGGTCAGATACAGCCGGGTGCGGCCCACCGGCAGGGTCAGGGCGGTGTCGCTGCGCTGGAAGGAAACGGTGAAGCTTTCCGTGGCGCAGCTGCTGACAAGGTCGGCGGCTGTTTGATTCAGGGCGGCCAGCCGGTCGCCTTCGAAAATGATCTCATTGGTGTTGGGGAAGCGGAAATCGGCGAAAACCACCTCATGCACGCCCAGATTGCGCAGCTCCAAAGCGGTCCGCACAAGATAGGTCACAGCGCCCTCAGAGCCGGGATTCAGCCAGTAGCACCGGTGCTCTGTATCCAGCCACAAAGAGCCGTGCCCGCCCACTCTGGGCAGACCGTGATCCACGTGATTCAGGCCGTACCAGTAGTCCTGGAACGCCGGGATCCGGGCGATGAGATAGTACCGGTCCTTCATCCAGGAAATGAGCTCGTCCACCTTGTCCACATTCTTTTCCGCCAGCTTTTCCACCACAGTGCTGGAATACAGGGCAACGCCCCTCACACTTTTCACATCCAGCAAAATGTCGGTGCCGTGGGGTAGCTTTTCCAGTTGGGCGCGGACGGCATCCGGGTCGGCAAAAAGGGTGTCAAAATCCACATAATAACCCCGCAGCTGCGTAAGGGCATCCTTGTTGGGCGTAGAAACAGGTTCGTCGTCATAAATGATGGGCAGGGAGGGCTGGGTCGGGGGCGCAACGGCAGCCTGGCCGTCGGGAAATTCCGGAGAAAGGCCAAAATCCAGCCGTACGCCATCCTGGGTATAGACCACATAGCGGTTCAGCCACAGCATCCAGCAAAGCAGACCGGCAACGGCCAGCACCGCCAGGGAGGCAGCGGCAACGCCCAGCCGCCGCAGAAACCGCCGGGAGCGATAAGAAAGGGTCATAGCGGCCTCCTTTTTGCGGTGATGCACCGCCACTCTTCTTTTTCACGGATGCCGGTGATCTGCAGACCGGCTTTTTCTACTGCCGCAATCACTTCGCCCAGCCGGCTCTCCAAAATGCCGGAGCAGATCAGGCTGCTTTCTCCATCCAAAAACGATGGCAGCACCGGGGAAAGTCCGATGATCACGTCTGCCACGATGTTCACAAGCACCGTGTCGTAATGGCCGGCGCACAGCTTGTCCATCAGCTTTTTGTCTGCGGTGACGTTGCCGGTCAGCGCAGTAAATTCAGGGTCTGCGAAGCCGTTGTAGCCGGCGTTTTCCCGGGCGATGTCCTCAGCCTTGGGGTCAATGTCCACGCCGATGGCGGCTTTTGCCCCCAGCCGGAGGGCGGCGATGGAGAGGATACCGCTGCCGCTGCCCAGATCCAGACAGCTGCTGCCTGGTTTTACCAGCTGCTCCATAGCCTCCAGCACCATCTGGGTGGAAGGGTGAGCGCCGGTGCCGAAGGTCAGGCCGGGATTCAGGACGATGGGGATCCGGTCGCCGCCGTAGCTGTCTGCCAGCCAATAAGGAAGCACCACCAAGTTTTCGCCCACCTCTTCGGCTGGGTAGTTGTCCTTCCAGCTTTCTTCCCAGTTGGATTCCTCCAAAGCCTTGACGGTCATGGGCAGCTCCAGCTGCTTTGTCAGCGCCTGCAGCCGGGAAAGGGAAGCTTCGTCACCTTCCTCCAGATACAGCTTAATGTCGGAAAGACCCTGCAGCTTTTGCTGCAGGCTTTCGTCGATATAGTCCCAGTAAGCCCGGTTTTCCTCCAAAAAAGTCTCAAATTCACTTTGATCCTCGATCACCAGCTCGCAAAAGCCGGCGGCGGTCAGCGCTGCGGCCACATCCTGTGTGCTCTCAGCGTGGGTGTTTATTGTGATCTCAAGCCAGGCCATAGCGCTGCTCCTTTCAAGCATTTTCTCCATTGTAACCCATTCCGGGCAAAAGCGCAACCGGAAAAGATTTAATTTTATGCGCCCTCTTCCTATTTTGCAAAAACCGGTGTATAATAAAAAAGTATACCGCTTAAGGAGAAAGCTATGATAACCACGATTTCCTTATATCCCGGTGTGACCCTGCGCACCTTTCATGACCGGCGCTTCAAGCAGGGGGCGCTGAGCATCCAGTTTCTCAGGCCTATGTGCGCCCGGGAAGCTGCGCTGAATGCGTTGCTGCCGGCGGTGCTGCTGCGGGGCAGCCGAAATCATCCGGATCTGCGCAGCATTACGCTGAAGCTGGACGATCTGTACGGCGCATCGGTCAGCGCCCTTGTACGGCGCATCGGCGATATTCAGACCACCGGTTTTTACAGCGCCTTTATGGAGGACCGCTTTGCCCTGTCCGGGGATCAGATCCTGGCGCCCATGGTGGATTTTCTGGGCGAGCTGCTGAGGTCGCCTCTGACGGAAAAGGGCGTTTTTTGCCAGCGGTTTGTGGAAAGTGAAAAGAAAAATCTCATCGCCACCATCGAATCGGAGCTCAACGACAAGCAGCGCTATGCTTCCGCTCAACTGCTGAAGCTGATGTGCCGGGAGGATTCCTTTGGCTTGCCCCGTTTGGGCGAAAAAGAGCAGGTGGCGGGCATCACTGCCGAAAGTTTGCATGCCCACTATCAAAGAATTCTGGCGGAAAGTCCGGTGGAGCTGTTTTACGTTGGCTCTGCCCAGCCGGAAGAGGTGGCCAAGCTGTTGAAAAAGCTGTTTGCCGGCGGTCAGCGCATACAAGCGCCGGCGCAAACGCCGCTGCGAGCCGCCGAAAAACAGGAAAAAGAAGAAATTCTGGAGGTCTCTCAGGCCAAGCTTTGCATGGGCTTTGTGACCCCTATTACAAACCGCAGCGAAGAATTTGCCGCCATGCAGGTGGCCAATGCCCTGTTTGGTGCAGGCCAGACCTGCAAGCTGTTTATGAACATCCGGGAGAAAATGTCCCTTTGCTATTCCATCGGCTCCGGCTACTACGGCACCAAGGGTATTATCACTGTCTCTGCCGGCATTGACGAAGACAAGGCGGAGCTGACAAAAGCGGAGATCCTTGCCCAGCTGGATGCTTGCCGCCGGGGCGATTTCACGGCGGAGGAGCTGCGTGCCGCAAAAGAGGGCATCCTTTCCGGTCTGCGGGGCGTGCATGACGCACCCGGCGCCATTGAAAGCTACTACTGCACCGCCGCCATCGGCGGCACGGGATTGACGCCCCAAGCCTATATGGAAAAGGTGGAAGCGGTCACCGCCCAGCAGGTCAAAGAAGCTGCCGGGACGCTGACGCTGCACACCACCTATCTACTCAAGGGAGCAAAAACATGAAACTGACCCAATACAAGCAGCTGGACGAGCAGGCATATTCCCGGCGTCTTGATTGCGGCCTGACGGTGATGGTTGTGCCGAAAAAGGGCTTTACCCGCAAAAAGGCCTATTTTGTCACGGATTTCGGCGCCATTCACACGGAATTTGACTTTGAAGGCCAGCATCACAGCGTGCCTGCCGGCATTGCCCACTTTCTGGAGCACAAGCTGTTTGAGCTGCCGGAGCGTGACGTGACGGCGGAGTTTGCCGCCCTGGGCGCATCGGTGAATGCCTTTACCAGCTACGACATGACCGCCTATTATTTTTCCTGCACGGAAAATTTCTACGAAAGCCTGCGTCTTTTGCTGGAATTTGTGTCCACTCCGTATTTTCCTGCCGAAAGCGTGGAGCGGGAGATGGGCATTATCGACCAGGAGATCGGCATGAACGAGGATAGCCCGGATACCCGGGTGTTTGAAAATCTTATGAAGGCCGTCTACCGCACCCACCCCATTCGTGTGCCGATTCTGGGCACCCGGGAGAGTATCCGTCAAATCACACCGGCGCTTCTGGAAAAGTGCCACCGGGCGTTTTATAACCCGGCGAATATGGCGCTGTGCGTGGTGGGCGATGTAGAGCCGGAGCATGTGGAGCGGATCGCCGAGGAAGTTCTGGGCGAGGAGTGCCGGGAAGCCGGCGAAAAGCAAAAGGCGTGGCCGGAGGAGATGACCTGCCCGCAGGAATCTGTGGAGGACCGCATGGAGGTTGCTATGCCCAATTTCCAGCTGGCCTTCAAGTGTGAGCCTCTGCAAAACGGCGCGGACGATATGCGTGCCGAGGCGGTGGGGGATCTGGCGGCGGAGGCGCTGTTCGGCGAGTCCTCGCCCCTGTATTTGAAGCTTTACGAGCAGGGACTCATTGATGCTTCCTTCGGCGGTGGTTTTGAAAGTCTGGACGGCTGCTGCATGCTCAGCTGCGGCGGTGACAGCGACGAGCCGGAAAAGGTGCGTGACGCTATCATTGCCCGGGCGGCAGAGATCCTGGCCGAGGGTATTGACCAGGAGGATTTCCTGCGAATGAAACGCAGCGCCCTGGGCCGGCGGATCCGGGATCTGGACAGCTTTGATGCCACCTGCTTCCGTCTTTGCGCCTGCCATTTTTCTGATTTTGATTATTTCTGCTTCCCCGATGCTTATGCCGGGGTGCAGCAGGATGATGTTCTGGACTTTCTGCGCCGGGTGGTCACAGCTCCCAGATGCAGCCTGTCCGTGATCACACCGGTATAGATACAGGAGGTAACATTTATGCAATGGATCAAAGGAATTTCTCCCATCAGTTTCCCCGCTTTGGGGCTGAATATCGACCCTGCGGTGGGCTTTTCCATCGGTAGCCTGCAGATCAATTTTTACGGCGTGATCATTGCGCTGGGCTTGATGCTGGCGGTGTTTTATGCATGGAAGCGCTGCCATGAATTCGGCATTAAAGACGATCACCTGACAGACGGTGTGCTGCTGATCGTTCCCTTTGCCATTTTGTGCGCCCGGGCGTATTACTGCATTTTCCAATGGAAAGCGGAATTTGCGTCCAATCCCATCAGCGTGCTGTACATCTGGAACGGCGGCCTGGCCATTTACGGCGGCGTCATCGGCGCTGTGGTGGGCGTGGCGGTCTATTGTAAGGTCCGCAAGATCAAGCTGCCCGCCCTGCTGGATATGGTGGCGCTGGGCTTTTTGATCGGACAGGCTCTGGGCCGCTGGGGCAATTTCTTCAACCGGGAAGCCTTCGGCGGTGAAACCGACTTTTTCCTGCGGATGGGTCTTATGCTGGAAGCGGACAGGACCTATGCATCCGAGATGCATTATTATCATCCTACCTTCCTTTATGAGTCGCTGTGGAATGCGGCCGGCTTTGTGCTGCTGCATTTTATGTCCAAGCGGCGCAAGTACGATGGCCAGATCGCTTTGGGCTATGTGGCGTGGTACGGTCTGGGCAGAGCCCTCATCGAGGGTTTGCGGACGGACAGCTTGTATTGGGGCCCCTTCCGGGTGAGCCAGCTGCTGGCGGCGGTGAGCTGCGTGGCGGCGGTGATCGTGCTGGTGCTGATGTCCTTCCGGGAGCACAGCCCGGAGAAGCTGTATGTCAACCAGGTGGCGGCGCAGGCAGCCGCCCGGGAAGAGGCAGAAGAAGCCACCGAAGAAACCGCCGAAGCGGAATCTGCGGAAGAAGCTGAAGAAGCTGCAGAAGAATAAAAGCGGACCAGCCACCCATTACCAACAAAGGCTTCTCCCGTTGGGAGAAGCTGGCAGCGGCGAGGGACAAGCCGCTGACGGATGTGGGTAAATAGCCCCCACATCTGTCAAAATCTGCGATTTTGCCACCTTCTCCCCCCAGAACGGGGGAGAAGGCTTTTTGCGCCTTCGGTGCAGCGGGCAATCATTGATCGCCCTTACGTTTTAAATTGTCGCCGCAGGCGACACAATAATTCTCCATTCTCCATTAAAAAGGCCTCCCTAATGGGAGGCCTTTTCTTATTCAACGGCCAGAGCCAGCATCCAGAAAATGCGGATGGGCAAGGGCTTTTTGCCCAAGGCGGTCTTTGCCTGGTCCAGCCAGCGCTCAAATTCCGCAAGCTCGTCGCCGCAGAGGGTGTGCTGGCTGTATTTTGCCTTTTCCGCCAGGGTCAGCAGCGCTTCCGGCGGCTCCAGATCCAAAATGCGGCAGTAGCGCAGCGCTTCCCGCCACATGACCAGCGCCTTTGCGTTGGCTCTGCCGGAGCGCAGCTGCTTCTTCCGAAGCTGCCGCCGCAGCAGATATTGCAGCCAAATCGCTGCCACCACGGCCAAAATGCTGCCGATCCAGAGCAAAACCGGAGCAATATCCGTTTTCTTGTCGGGACCGTCCGGCGTCACATCGCCATCCGGCGGATCGGTTACTGCCGGGTCGGTGGAAAGCGTGGGGTCAGTGACCGGTTCAGTGGCATCGGTGGGCTCGGTGACCGGCTCAGTGGCATCGGTAGGCTCGGTGACGGGCTCGGTGACATCGCTGGGCTGGGTGGAAACTGTGGGCTTTGGCGTGGTGGGCCGGGGAAGATCCACATCCGGTGTGCCGACAGGTCCGGGATTGGTGCTGTTGCCGCCAGAGGGCGTGGGATCCAAAATGACCCAACAGAGGCGGTCGCTGTCATAGTATTCTACCCAGGCGTGTGCCTGTGCAGCGGTGACGGTGACCTCCTCGCCGGCCCGGACATTGACGGCATAGCCGGTGACATACCGGGCGGGAATGCCGGCAGAACGGAGCAAAACCGTTGCGGCAGTAGCAAAATGGACGCAGTAGCCAGTGTCGGCATTTTCCAGGAACCAAAGGGCGAAATCCTCTTCGCCCCGGGGCATTTTGTCGGCATTGAGGCTGTATCTGGCAGAACCGGAGACCAAATTGGCGATAGCCTCTGCCTGCTGGGAGACCAGCGGATAGTAAAAGTCCTCAAAAAGACTGTCCGGCAAAAGTTTCCGGGCCGCATTTGCTGTGTCGGCCGGCAGCTTGAGATAATGGAGCTTGTCCACCGCCAGGACCCGAGGCGTGGGCAGGGGCGTGGCCTCATGTACGGCAAGGACCATCCGATCGAAGGTGTAAGTCTTTTCCCGGCCGGGATTTTTCAGCTTGCCCTGAGAAAATTCTGCCTGCCAATCGGTGCCGGCAGGGTAGTAGGGCATGTAGCGCAGCGCTTTGGCGGAGCGGGTGGTGACGGTCACGGTGCCGGCGCTTACCAGCTGGTCTGCATCCGGCCAGCCGAGGGCATCGTAGCCGTCGTTATCCGACGCTTCCCAGCTTGTGCCGTCATAGACGTCAAAGGATTGTCCCCGCAGGTACAGAGTGCCACCAGCATCGGAAATAACGTCCATCACATCGTAATGATACTGGTTTTTCGGACCGACACCGGAAAGATCCACCTTGTCCTCAATGATCTCGTCAAAGCCAAGGACGAGTTGTCCATTGGGTGCTTCGGCCACGAAGGGAAGGCTGCGCAGCCAGTCAAACAGCTGCTCCCGCACGTCGGTCAGGGATGCCTGATAACCATCCTGGGGCGCAGCATGGAAAACCAGCGTAGTGGCAAGCACCGCCGGAATCAGCAGCAATGCGGTCAGCCGCATGCCGTCGGCACGGCTTCTGCGGCGGACGGTGTTGGTAATGATCATCAGCAGCTGCGCCGTCAGCAGCAAAAACAGGTATTTGGCATCGGGAACGGAGTCGGTGACCACCATGCAGGTGGCCAGGGGCAGAAAACCCACCAGTGCGCTCACGATGGCGCCGCCACGAACGCACAGATTCAGACAGATCACCGCTGCGCAAAGGCAGGCGATGAAGCCGAGGCCCATGTCCGTGGGCACGCCGGTCATCAGCGTGCCGGTCCAATCGGCTACGCCCCAGCCGTAGGCGGCATCATACATAAGGCTGATGTGATAGACGGTGGATTCCAGCTGCAGCAGCAACGTGCCTTCCCGCCAGAGATAACCGCCCACAAGGGCAGCGACAGCCAGCAAAGCCAGCGGACCCCAGCGCCAGAAAGTGCTGACGCAGCACAGGGCGGCCGTAATGGCACAGGCGAGGAAAACGCCGCCCATGTTCTCCACCTCCAGGTGAAGACCGGTTACCATACAGCCCACGCCGCCCATGGCAATGGCCACGGAAAGCAGACAGTTTACAAGAGCGGACAGATATTTTTCATGCTTCATCGGCGTCACCTCCGATGTGCAGCTGCCATGCGGCAGGCTCTGTATTCATTTCGGCGCTTTCCGATGCGGCAGGCATGGAAAGCAGACGGTCAATGGCGCAAATCAAGTCGTGTTCGCAGGAAACCGGAATGGCAAGCTGACCCTGGCCGGTCAAGGCCCGCAGCTCATAGCGCAGCTCCTGCTGCAAAAGGTAATTGCCTATCCAATGCAGCCGGCCGAATTTCCGGTCCAGCTCCTCGTCACTGCCTTGCACTGTGATGCAAAGCAGCACAAGACCCTGCAGCGGTTCCATAGCCTCCCGGATCATCAGCTTGCCGGTTTTGGCGGTCAGCTTCCAATGGATCTGATTCAAGCTGTCGCCGGGGCGGTACAGCCGCAGCTCGTGGTTTTCCGAAAAACCGCCGCCGGGCTTGGGCTTCCAGCTGCGGGCGGCCCAGCGGTCCAGTTGGGCAGGCGGCGTCATGGCAAGGCTCTGTGGCCTTACTACCGCAGCGGCACGCTGCCGGCGGTGAACGGTAAGGCGGAAAAGACCCAGATAATCATAGACGCTCACCCGTTCCGGGCTGCACAGCAGCTGCCCGCAATGACCGGTGGGAAGCTGTCCGCCGGGCTTCAGCAGCCGGCTTTCACCGGAAAGGGTGCGCTTTACCCGGATCCGGCCCCGAACAGGCGGCGAAGGCAGCTTGCAGCGGACGGTCAAAGCGGGTGTTTCCGCTTCGCCCATCTGCAAAATGCCGGCGCAGCGAACGCCCACACGGACGGTCAGCATGGCAGGCAGGCTCACCAAAAGGCTGAAAAGCGGCAGCGTCAGCACAAAAAGAAGCAGTAGCCACGCCAGCCAGCCATGGTGCGCCCAGTAAAACAGGATACTACCCAGCAGGGTTGCCAGGTAAATCAACCAACGTTTGATCATACTTTATCGCAAAGCGGGGGCAGGGATGCTGCCCAAAATTTCCTTCAGCACTTTCTGCACGGTCACGCCGCTGCTTTCCGCCTTGGCGGTCAGCTGCAGCCGGTGGGGAATGGTCCGCAGGAAAACCTCCCGCACGTCGGCGGGGGTCACATAGTCCCGGCCACGCAGCTGCGCCACGGCTTTGGACATGGCGGTAACAGACAAGGTGGCTCTGGGAGAAGCGCCCCGGAGGATGCATTCATGATTGCGGGTAGCGGTGATCAGCGACACGATATGCTCCACTACGGTTTCGCTGATGAAGGTCTGGCTCACGGCGTCCTGAAGGGCCACCAGCTCATCCAGAGAAAGCAGAGGTGTCAGCTCGTTCATGGGATTTTTGCCCAGACGGTTCATGACCATAGCCTTTTCGTCTGCGGGGTTGGGATAACCCAAAGACATACGAATGGCGAAGCGGTCCATCTGGCTGTCGGGCAGAGGCTGAGTGCCGGCTGCGCCCATGGGATTCTGGGTAGCAATGACCACAAAGGGCTGGGGCAGAGGATGGCGGACACCGTCTACCGTGACCTGTCCTTCTTCCATGGCTTCCAGCAGGGCGGATTGGGTCCGGGAGGTGGCCCGGTTCAGCTCGTCAGCAAGGAACAGATTGCACATCACAGCGCCGGGTTTGTAGACCATGGCGCCGGTGGCTGGATCGGGAACAGAGAAGCCGGTCACGTCGGAGGGCAGCACGTCCGGCGTGAACTGGACACGGCTGTAACGCAGGCCCAGCACCTTGGAAAACGCCACAGCCATGGTGGTTTTGCCCACGCCGGGAATGTCCTCCAAAAGAATGTGGCTCCGGGACAAAATGGCAGCCAGCGCCCATAAAAGGGTCTGGTCCTTGCCTACAATCACCCTGCGCACCTGGGAAACGATCCGCTGGGCGTTTTCATAAATGGAACGTTCGTTGGGTTGCATAGTAAATCCCTCCGCGGTTTACATAATATTGGTCAAAGCAGGTCGCCGGTGACGCCGTCTGCGTGCACGCCGGTGATCTTCACGGCGCAGATCTGATTGTGAAGACCCTCTGCTTTTGTGTAGACTTTCACATAATTTGGGGCGTGGCCGGTGAAAAATGCCCCGTCCTTTTCTTCAAACAGCACCTGCTGCACGCTGCCCACGAGAGCGCTGCGATAGCTTAGGCTCATTTCCTCTGCTACAGCGATGGCAGCCCGGCTTCTGGCCTCTTTCTCGGCATTGTTGTGCTGCCCGGGAAGCTTGTCCGCCTTTGTTCCGGGGCGGCGGGAGTAGGGGAAAATGTGCATTTCCGCAAAATCGCATTGGCGGATAAAAGCAAGGCTTTCAGCAAATTCTTCCTCTGTTTCCCCGGGAAAGGCCACGATCATATCTGTGGTGATGGCGCAGCCGGGGAAGTAGCGGCGCAAAAGGGTCACGCTTTCTAAGTAGCGGGCAGTATCGTATTTTCTGTGCATCCGTGCCAGCACCGCATCGCAGCCGGACTGCATGGAAAGGTGGAACTGAGGGCAAAGATTACTGAGCCGGGAGGTCTTTTCGCAGAATTCCTCCGTCACCACCCGGGGCTCCAGAGAGCCAAGTCGCACCCGCAGCTTGGGCGCAGCGGCGCAGATGGCTTCGATTAGCGCCGTCAGCGGCGGCTTTCCGGGAAGATCCACGCCCCAGGAGGCGATCTCGATGCCGGTCAGGACGATCTCCCGATAGCCTTTTTCCGCAAGTGCCTTCGTCTGCTCCACCGCCGTTTCCAGCGGTGCGCTCCGCACCGGCCCACGGGTGTAGGGAATGATGCAGTAAGTGCAGAAATTCACGCAGCCGTCCTGGACCTTCAGCATGGCCCGGGTTCGCTCCTCCAGACCGCCGGCAGGCAGCACTTCAAATTCCCTGCGCCGCAGGGCGTCATCCACAGCTTCCTGCTTCGTCCGCTGCAAAACCGCCGCCACTAGCAGGTCAACAAAGTCCCGCCGGTGCGCGCTGCCGCCGATAACATCCACGCCCAACGCCCGGACAGCCTCCGGATCATGTTGGGTGTAGCAGCCGCAAACGGCCACCACCGCATCCGGATTCTGCCTGCGGCAGCGGCGGATCACCGCTCGGTTTTTCTTGTCTGCCACAGCGGTGACGGAGCAGGTGTTGATGATGTAGCCGTCGCAGCGCTGGTCAAAGCTGCCGATCTGGTGGCCCATCTGCACCAAAAGCTGCTCCATGGCCTGGGTCTCATATTGATTTGTCTTGCAGCCGAGGGTATAAAAAGCAAATCGCATTCGTTATTTTCACCAAATTTCATAGGGTGGTTTTGTGCAGATCGTCCAACGAGCACGCCGGACACACCAATTATACACAAATATACCCGGTTTGTACAGTAAACAACGCAGGATTTGTGGAAGAATTCTATAGAGATCTGTTATCTAGAGCCTTCTCCCCCAGCATGGGGGAGAAGCCTTTGCGGCGCCTTGTGCCGTGCGATGCAAGGCGCAAGAAAGCCCCCTCGGCAGAGGGGGCTTTTGTTATGCTTCCTGAATGAGGCTTTCGAAGATGGGCAGGCTGCGCTGCACCTTGTCATAACTGACGCAGTAGCATACCCGGAAATAATCGGGGCAGCCGAAATCGTCGCCGGGAACAACCAGCAGGTCTTTCTTTTTCGCCCGCTCCAAAAATGCCTTGGCATCGCCCTTGGGGGACTTAACGAACAGATAGAAAGCGCCGTCCGGCTTGGGCATTTCGTAGCCCATGGCGGTGAGGGTTTCATACATGGTGCGGCGGTTGCGGTCGTATTCGCTGACGTCCGGCTGCAAGCCGGCGCACCGGGCGATCACCTTTTGCCACAGGCTGGGGGCGCAGATATGGCCAATGGCCCGGGCTGCGCCGGAAATGGCGGTGTAAAGGGCGGCGCTGTCGGCGGCGGCATCGGGAACGTAGATATAGCCGATACGCTCACCTGCCAGCGACAGGGACTTGGAATAGGAATAGCACACGATGGTATTGGGATAGATCAGCGGGATAAAAGGCGCTTCCACGCCGTAGGTCAGCTCCCGGTAGGGCTCGTCCGCAACGATGTAAATGGGGTGGCCGTACTGCCGGGATTTTTCCGTCAGCAGCGCCGCCAGATCCGTCAAAGTCTGACGGGTGTAGACAACGCCGGTGGGATTGTTGGGAGAGTTGATGATAATGGCCACGGTATGCTCAGAAACGGTCTGCTCCACAGCCTTCAGATCAATTTGGAAATTGGGATAATCCGCAGGAACGATCTTCAGCGTTGCACCTGCGCCTTCCACAAAGGGCGTATACTCCGTGAAGAAGGGCGCCACCACCATGATCTCCGAGCCGGGCAGCGTCAGCGCACGGAAAACTGCCGCCAGCTCCGGGGAGGTGCCGCAGCCGAGGAACAGGTTTTCCGGTTTTACGCCTGCTTGGAACCGGGCGTTCAGGTCGTCAGCGATGGCCTGCCGTGTGGCCAGATCGCCAGCGGCGGAGGTGTAGCTGTGGATCTTTAAGGAGGGCGTGTCCATCAGGATCTCCCGAATGGTCCGGTCGATCAGCGACGGAGTGGGAACGGAAGGGTTACCGATGGTGAAATCGAACACATTCTCTGCGCCTACAATGGCGGCCCGCTGTGCGCCGAAGGCGGCCAGCTCCCGGATGGTGCAGCCGCTGGCGCCCATTTCATAAGCAGATTGATTGTACATAAAGGTTCCTCCTTAGTTAAACGCAACGGGATCAAAGGTGATCACGGTATATATCTGTGTATTTTCCTCGGCAGAGAGGGTGTCCTCCAGCATGGATTGCAGCGCCCGGCGCTGATCCTCCAGATCCGCCGGCAGGGCAATGTCGAAAATGAGATTTGTATGACCTGCGCCCTGGACCATGCGGAAATCATGAACGCCCAGCCGGCTGTCCCGGGCTTGCAGCAGCTGTTCGGTGCGGCTGCGCAGGCGATTCAGCGCCGGATCATCGGTGAGCACCGGATCATAGTGGATCACCAGGTGGATGTTGTGGCTGCGCAGACATTCCCGCTCCATATCGTCGATGATCTCATGGCAAAGCAGCGGATCCTGGTTTTTGTCCATTTCCACGTGCAGCGTGGCAAATCGCTGTCCCGGGCCGTAGTCGTGGACCATCAGATCGTGATAGCCCAGCACGCTGGGGTGGGCGCTGACGTAGTCCACGATCAGCTCCCGCAGCTCCGGACTTGCCGCTTCGCCCAAAAGGGGACTGATGGTTTCTTTGGCAAGCATAGCGCCACTGTAAAGAATGAAAAGGGCAACCCCCAGACCCACAAAGCCGTCGATCCGCCAGCCGGTGAAGCCTTCAATGGCGGCAGCCAGCAAAACGGCGCCGGTGGCGATGCAGTCGTTGCGGCTGTCGGCAGCGGCAGCCAGCAGGGCGGTGGAGCGGATCCGGCGGCTGAAGCTGGTATTCACTGCGGCCAGCCACAGCTTCACGGCAATGGAAGCAAGCAAAATGCCGGCGGTGAGCCAGGTAAAGGACACCTGGGCAGGAGCAAGGATCTTTTCCACAGAGCTGCGGGCGGTCTCAAAGCCGATGACGATGATCATGGCAGCCACCGCCAGAGCGGATAAGTATTCATACCGGGCGTGGCCGTAGGGATGGTCGGCATCTGCCGGCTTTTCCGCCAGCTTGAAGCCCAGAAGCGTGACGATGGAGCTTGCGGCGTCGGAAAAATTGTTCATAGCGTCGGCGGTGACAGACAGCGCTCCGGAAAGAATGCCTGCGGTGAGCTTGCCGGCAAACAGCAAAAGATTGGCGCAAATGCCCAAAGCGCCTGCCAGCTTGCCGGTGGCGGTGCGGACAGCCGGCAGCTCCGGCTTATCATAGTTTTTCACAAAGAGCCGCAAAAGAAAGGTCGTCACGTTGTCACCTCCCGGTCAAAATCAGACGAAAAAGGAATTCTACTGGCAGTAGAGAAGGCGTTTCTACCCATAAGAGAGCCAAAAAGGCGAGAATCCTCCACCCAATGGGGTGACAAAACCGCCCAATGCAGGTATACTGTATGCAGTATGTATTCCATTATATCCCGATGGAGCGCTGCTGTCCAGTATTTTTTAGGAGTGTAACCAAATGTCTGATTATAAGATCATTACCGATTCCGGCTGCGACCTGCCCAAGCATAAGCTGCAGGAGATGGATGTGACCGCTGTTTCGCTGTACGTGCATTTCCGTGGCGAAGACCGTCCCGACAGCGTGGAGGAAGGTATCAAGGAAATTTACGATGGCCTGCGCGCAGGGGAAACAGCTTCCACCTCTGCTATCAATCCCAACGGCTGGGCAGGTGTCATCGAGCCTGTGCTGCAAGCGGGTAAGGATGCGCTGGTGCTGACCTTCTCCTCCGGCCTGAGCACTACTTACCAGTCTGCTGTTATCGCCGCAAACGATCTGATGGAAAAGTATCCCGACAGGAAGATCCGGGTGGTGGATAGCCTGTGCGCATCCCTGGGCCAGGGCCTGCTGGTTTGGTATGCCGCAAAGAAGCGTGACGAGGGCCTTTCCCTGGCGGAGCTGGGGGACTGGCTGGACGAGAAGAAGTTCAATTTGTGCCACTGGTTTACCGTGGACGATCTGATGTGCCTGAAGCGGGGCGGCCGGATCAGTGCCACCACAGCGCTGCTGGGCACCATGCTGCAGATCAAGCCGGTGCTCCATGTGGATGACGAAGGTCACCTGATCAACATGTCCAAGTCCAGAGGCCGCAAGGCCTCTGTGGACGCCCTGGCCATGAAGGCAGCCCAGACGCTGATCCCCGGCGAGAACGATGTGATGTTCATTTGCCACGGCGATTGCATCGAGGATGCGGAGTATCTGGCCAACCGGATGAAGCTGGAGCACGGCGTGAAGGAAGTGTTCATCGGCTACACAGGCGCTGTGATCGGCTCCCATTCCGGCCCGGGCACCCTGGCCCTGTTCTTCCTGGGTACAAACAGATAAAAACCTAAGCGGGTCGGCACAGCCGACCCGCTTTTTCGCTAAATCTTGTATTTATTCTACAGTATTATATCCCACATCTTGTGTTTCGACAAATTTCGTGAGGAGAATGTGGTATTATGTAGACGCGGGTATGGAGCCCAGACGCACCACAGCGACAGTGGCGTCATCTGTTTCCTCCGACCGGCTGTTTTCCAAGATCCTTGCCGCCAGCTCCCCGGGCGGCTCGGCAGCCGAGACCCATGCTCGGCGCAAGGCATCCTCTCCGCCTGCGCCATCACTGAGCAAAACCAGCGTCTCTCCCCGGCGCAGGGACAGCCGTTCCACCGTTTCGTGACCGTCAGCAACAGACAGTCCGGGCGGCGGCCCGGCTGTCCCGATTTTTATAGGCTCGCCGTGGCTGATAAGATACGACGGCGCTGCGCCCCACTTGTAAAGATTCACCCGCCCGGTGTCCAGCCGCAGCTCCGCCAGGTCCACGGTCACCGCTCCGGCACGTCCCTGTAGGGCGCAAAGACTGTTCAGGCTGCGCAGGGCATATTGGGCGGGAAAGCCGGCGCAAAGCAGCTTTCTCAAAAGCGTTCCGGCTGTTTTTGCGTCCCGGGCAGCACCCTCGCCGGTGCCCATGCCGTCCAGCAGCAGAACGTAGTAGCGGCATTCCGTCCCCGCAAACCAGAAGCAGCGGTCGCCGCCCACATTTTCCCGGCTGGCGGTGCATACTGCCAGCTCCGGCTGATAAAAAGGCTGTGGCGTATTGCCACGCTGGGCAAGAGAATCGGAAAGATCCTGCAAATATTCCGACAAAAACTGATATTGCTGCACCACCGATGACCGGTACTCCTGCTGCCGGTCCCGGTCAGCACGAATAGAGCGCAGCTGCTCCTGGCTGTGGCGAAGCTGGGCCAGCAGCCGCCCGGTCTTGCGGCAGGAAACCGGCAGATCCGCTCCGTTGCCCAGCGGTTTGTGCAAAACCGAGGTGGGCATGTTTTCTACCTTTTCCTTGCAGCTTTTCCGGCAGGGACAGCTGCCGCAGGCCCGCTCCGCCGCCCGGGCAATGAGCGCTTGCTCATCAATCGCCGCTTCCGGCACATCCGCAAGGATCTGCTCCGTCTGGGAAAGCACCGATGCCGCCATTTCCAGCCGCACTTGGGCAAAGCCGGTCTCGCCCCGCCGATGGGAAAGGCCGGGTTTTGCCGGCAAAAATGCAGAAACAAAGCCGCCCAGAAGAAGCCCCGGCAGGGGCGCAACATCCCAAAGGCCGCAAAGACCCATCACAGTAATATACACGCCGGCGCTGGCGCAGTACATGATCCACTTGCTCACCCCGGGGATCAGCCGCACCAGATAGGCAAGACAGAGCACCGCCGTCATGGGAGTTGGGGTCACCTGAGCAAGATCCAGCGCAAGACCTGCCAAGGCGGCGGCGGGGAACGCACCGGCTGCCGCCAGCATGCCGGCGGCGATGTAGCCAAAGCCCAGATAGGGAACAGGAACAACCTGCGCCAGTGCCAAAACCGCCACGCCGCATACCAGCCAGTCCACCACCGGGTCCCGGCGGTCCATGGCCACCGTGAAAAGTTTTACACTCAGCGGCGCAAGGACTACCCGCAGCAAATAGACAGGAACCGGTGCGGCATCTCTGTGAAGCACCTGAAAAAGAAGGCCGGAAGCGGCAACGATCAATGCTGCGGTGGCGCACATCAGCAGAGGCGCTTCCCGGAGAATGGCTTTGCCGCCCAATATCAGCACAGCCAAGAGTCCCGCTGCGATCCACAACGCGCCCTGGGCGCCGGCACTGCCCCAAAACAGCAGATAACCGGCTACGCTGCCGGCTGCCATCAACGCCGCTGGCCAGCTGGAAAGGGCGCACAGCAGACCCAACGCAAGAGGCTGGGCGTAATGGCCCAGACTTGCGGCGGCAAGGAGAAATCCGGAGAGTATGTAAAGCGCGCCCTGCGCCAGGGCATGAAGCTTCGGGTCAAGCATCCACCGGCGGAAAAGCCGCTGTCCCCACCGTACATAAAGTCCCAATGTAACCATCATTCGTACCACGTTCCTTTCGCTTGTCTATGCATAAATCCTACCACGGCGGAAGGGAATTTTTTGTCGGAACAGCTTCCGGAGGAAAGATTCTTGCACAAATGCCCCAATGGGTGTATAATTGTGGCAGTAACGCCGCCGAAAGGAGTCCGCCATGGGACAGGAATTTGAGCTGAAATACAAAGCCACCCCAGCCAAGCAGGCTGCCATCGCCGCTGCTTATGGAGATTTTATGTCAACCGAAATGGAGTCGGTGTATTACGATACGCCTGACGGCAAGCTGGCTATGCAGCGGGTCACGTTGCGGCGGCGGAAGGAAAACGGCAGGTATATCTGCACCGTTAAGACCCCGGGCAAGGATAATTGCCGGGGAGAATGGGAAACGGAATGCGACGATATTTTGGTGGGGCTGAAAAAGTTATGTAAACTCGGCGCCCCCAAAAAGCTGCTGAAGCTGACGGAGGGCGGTGTGGTGGGCATCTGCGGCGCACGGTTTACCCGGCGGACATTGCTGCTGAAGCAGGAGGACACCGTGGTGGAGCTGGCGCTGGACGAGGGTTTTCTGATCGGCGGCGGCAGAGAAAAGCCGATGTGTGAGGTGGAAGTGGAACTGAAAGCCGGTAGCCGGGAGGTTGCCACCGCTTTTGCCCAAGCCCTGGCAGAACGCTTCGGCCTTACGCCGGAGCCCCTGAGCAAATATCGCCGTGCGTTAATGTAAGGAGAGAATTATGACGCATTTTTCCGGATTGTTTGAAAAATACGACCGTTTGGTGCTGTTCGACACAGAAACCACCGGCCTGGAATACAGCCGTGACGAGATCATCGAATTTGCCGCCGTGGTGGTGGAGCGTGTTGATGGCCAGCCGCATATTGTGCGTGAGTATGACGAACTGGTCTCCCTCAGCCCAGGCGGGTTTATCCCCATGAAGATCCAGCAGCTTACCGGCATCACTATGGAGGACGTAAAGACCCGGGGCATTCCCAAAAAGCAGGTGTGCATGGACATTGCCCAAATGCTGGCGGGCAATACGCTGCTGCTGGCCTATAACGCCCATTTTGATCTTAGTTTTTTATTTTATTTACTGCTGCGCTCCGGTGACCCCACCATCCTCAAGGGCAAAGACAAGCTGGATCTGATGACGGTCTATAAAGACCGCCGCAGTTACCCTCACAAGCTGTGCAACGCCATTGATGCCTACGGTCTTTCCGGGCAGGTGGTGAACTCCCACCGGGCGGTGGATGACGTGATCGCCACGGTGGCAGTCATGAAGGCCATGGAAGCGGAGCGGGATGACCTCCTGCGTTATGTAAACCTATTCGGCTATAATCCACGGTATGGCGTGGACGGAAAGCCTATCGGCTCGGTTACATACAAGCCCCAGGGGCTGGACCCCGGCGTACCCCTGTATGATCGATAAAATAAAATCCGGCCCGGGAACTTCCCGGGCCGGATTTGCGTATGTACTTACTTCAGGACCTTGAAGTGATCCAGACATGCCAGCACGATACCGACCAGCACATAGACCTCGACGACCCAGCCAACGATACCCAGCAGAGCGCCGATGATAGCGCCCACCACGGGAATCCAACCGGACAGCATGCCGGCCAGAGCCAGAACGATACCGGCAACGACGGCGCCGACGATGTAAACGATGATCTTGACCACCAGGTCAGAAACGTCCTTCACGCCGAAGGAATAGGGGAAGAATTTCTTAAGAAGATCCATAAGAATCGCTCCTTTTCTTGATTTACAGAAACATTATATCCGATTATTACCGCAAATGCAAGACATTTGCTGCAAAAAAATGAAAGTTACGCCGGATTGCTTTGCCGTCTTTTTCTGCGCACAAGCGCAAACGCAAGTAAACACAGCATAATGCCGGCCAGCACACCGCCACTGTCGAGAAGCACATCGGGAAGCTCTGCGCTCCGACCGCCCACAAAGCCTTGATGGAGCTCATCGGAAATTGCATACAGCGTGCCGATGCCCCAAGCCCATATATGGGGACGGGAAAACGCCAGCCTCTTTTGTACTTGTCGAAGGTGGAGCATGAGGAAAAAGCCCAAAAGTGCGTACTCTGAAAAATGGGCAAATTTCCGTATCATAATATCCAAGGTGTCCCGTCCGATGATTTGGAGGGAGAGCGCGTTTCCGTTAGAGTTTTGCGCCAGCAGATTGGTCACGTGATTGGTGATCTGCCCGCTCATAGCTGCAGATTGGTCTTTGGTCTGGGCAGAAAGACAAAAGATCGTGACCATGATCGTAATTACAGGCAGCAATGTTATGATAATGCTGTGCCTGCGAAACCAGGCTTTCATATACTCGCCTCCCGCTTTGTTTTTATCATTGTATCACAAGCCAGCGAAAAAGTATAGAAAAAACCGGTGGCTAAGCCACCGGAGTGAATATTCAGTTTTCCAGCTGTTTCCCCAAAAAATCCGCAGCGGTCTGGGCAAGCCGCTGATCCGGCTCGGTTAGGGGTGCGTCGCCTTCGCTGAGCAGCAGCATCACGCAGCCCATCAGGTCACCCTGGGACAAAATAGGGGCAGCCACACCAAGGGAATATTTTTCGTTGGCTTCTGTGGCGGGGATGGAAGGAGCGCCGCTTTCGTAGCGATAGTTGGTGCGCTGCTCCATGAGCCGGCCCAGCTCCGCGGAATTGGGTTTGTCGATCAGCTCCCGCTTGGGTGCGCCGGACAGGGCGATGATGGCATCCCGGTCGGCAACGGCGGCTACGTGACCGGTGTTGGAGCCGATGGCCTCACACATCTGGGCGGCAAAATCCTGCAGATCTCCCATGGGAGAATACTTGCGGAAGATCACACCGCCGTCCTTTTCCGTGTAGATCTCAAGAGGATCTCCCTCACGGATTCTTAAAGTTCTTCTGATCTCCTTCGGGATCACAATTCTCCCCAAATCGTCCACTCTTCTGACAATGCCGGTTGCTTTCATATATCTTTCTCCTTTACATTTCTAGAAGCCTTCCCCTTGAGGGGAAGGTGGCCGAGCGTCAGCGAGGTCGGATGAGGTGTTGTCGCGGATTCATTCCACCTCATCAGTCAGCTTCGCTGACAGCTTCTCCTCAAGGAGAAGCCTTTCGCAGCCCACAATATTTTTACAAATTACGCTGTTAGTATCTGTAAACACACGGAGATTATACCGACCAAAAGAAAAACAAACCTACCTTTACTTCTTCGAAAGGTAGGTTTATCTTTTTTGAAATTCTTCGCCTGTGATCAGATAATTGATTGATACATTGTAATATTTCGACATTGCAACCAGCAACGCAAGGGACGGTTCCCGCTTGCCGTTTTCGTAATAGGACAATGCTTCACGGGATATATTCAAATCCATAGCAACTTTTTGCTGATTCAAATTTCGTTTTTTGCGAATATTTTTAAGCCCAATCATTCAACCACCCCTTGCTTTTATTGTAACATTGTGTTACACTGCTTATGTAACAGTATGTTACAAAAATAAAAGGAGGTAGGAAAAATGAAAATATGCAAAGTACTAGTTGCTACTATTTTAGCACTGAACATTGTTCTGTGTTTTGTTGCTTGTGGCAACGAGAATAAGGGAATTGAGATTAATGGATTAAAATATACACTTTTACCTGATGGAACATATTCAGTTTCGGCGGGTGAAGATATAGATAATTATAAAGATATTATTATACCCTCAAAAATCGATGGTATTGCAGTAACGGCTGTTTCCGATAGAGCTTTCCAAATGGTGGATAACATTCAAACCGTTACAATAGAGAGTGGAATAACAAGTGTTGGAGAATATGCGTTTAGCCATTGCGAAAGTCTTACAAATATCACTTTCCCGAACACTTTAACAAGTATTAGCAACAATGCATTTAGCGATTGCAAAAAACTCACAAATATCACTTTGCCGAATACTTTAACCAGTATTGGTCAGGATGCTTTTGGCTATTGTGAAAGCCTTACAAATATTGATATTCCAGATAATGTAACGACAATACCTCTGGATGCTTTTACTCATTGCATTAATCTTACTAAGGTAAATTTACCAGATAATCTTATAACTATCGGATATGGTGCTTTTGCTGGTTGTGAAAGCCTTACAAGTATTACTATTCCTGATGGTACAAAAACAATTTCTAACGCGGCTTTTGCAAATTGCACATCACTAAAAAGCATAGATATACCAGATACTGTAACCAGTATAGGATATCAGAGCGCGTTTAATAATATAGTAGGACTAGTTATTAATTTTTCAGGCACTAAAAAGCAATGGATAAATGCTTTTGGGGATAGTTTATGTTTGCAAAGTAAGCAAATCGTACATTGCACAGATGGTGATATTCGTCCTTAAAGAACGATAAAAGAAGACGATTTGTTTATGTATGAAGGATTTCGATAAAGATAAAAAAAGTTTCCTTATACAAAAACGGAGCAGAATTTCTGCTCCGTTTTATTGATTACATCTTTCCACCACACTATGTATCGCCCAGCAGCATCTGCCGATTGGTGTCAATGTTGTCAGCAAGGGGTGCTTTCATATATCTTTCTCCTTTTCTGCGGCACCCCTCGGCCCCCTCTTTGAGGGGCCTGGCACGGCGCAAGCCGTGACTGGGGGAGTGTCCTATCTTAAGAACGACACTCCCTCCGTCATTTGCTTCGCAAATGCCACCTCCCTCAAGGAGGGAGGCAAGGCAGCCTACAATATTTTTACAAATTACGCTGTTAGTATCTGTAAACCGGCGGGGTTTATGCAACAGGTATTTACATTTCGTCTTTTTTATTATATAATTAAACGACAGTAAAAAACTGGAGGTCATACCAAATGGGAAAATATGATGTTGCCGTTTGCGGCGGCGGTTTTGCCGGAATTTCGGCGGCTCTGGCCGCTGCCCGAGAGGGAAAAAAGGTTGTACTTTTCGAAAAAGAATATATGCTCGGCGGCTTGGGAACGGCGGGCCTTATCGCCATTTATCTGCCCCTTTGTGACGGATTCGGGCATCAGGTTTCTTTTGGTATTGCAGAAGAATTGCTGAAGCTCTCCGTTACTTATGGCGCAGAGGGCAGATACCCTGAAAACTGGCTGGAGAATGTGGGCACAAGAACAGAAAAAGATAAGCGCTATATGGTACAGTACAATCCGCAGGTGTTTGCCATCGTGGCGGAAAAACTGCTGATGGACAGCGGCGTGGACATTCTTTACGGCTCTTACGTTGTGGATGTGGAGCTGCATGAGCAGCGGATCAGCCGGCTTTACGTGGAAAACAAATCCGGCAGAACCGCATACGAGATCGGCTCTGTTGTAGATGCAACAGGCGACTGTGATATTGCCAAATTCGCAGGCGCTCCCACAACAACATATGAGCAGGGAAACGTCCTTGCCGCATGGTATTACTATTCCAATGAGAACGGCTACAATATGCAGCAGCTGGGCGCTTCCGATGCCCCCGAGGAGGAACGCAGCGAAAATGATGAAAAGCCGCTGATTGATCGCAGATTTACCGGATTGGACGGCAAGGAAATCTCTGAAATGGTTTGCCTGTCCCACCAGATCACCCTGTCCCACTGGCTGAAAAAGCGGGAGGCAGACCCCAAAGCAGTCATTTCCACCCTGGCAACGATCCCGCAGATCCGCATGACAAGAAAAATCGTGGGAGATTATGAGCTTGCTTATAACGAAGAACATACTTATTTCGAGGATTCCATCGGCATGGTCTCCAACTGGAGAAGGCGGGGACCGGTGTACGAAGTGCCTTTCCGTACGCTTTACAGCAGGGAAGTAAAAAACCTGATCGTTGCAGGTCGCTGCACATCGGTAGACGAGCCGCTGTGGGAGCTGATGCGCGTCATTCCATGCTGCGCAGTAACCGGTCAGGCAGCAGGAACGGCTGCAGCGATGACCGATGATTTTTCTTCCCTGGATGTTTCGGCGCTGCAGAAAAAACTGCAGGCTGCCGGGGTCGTGCTGCACGAAAAGGATATTATGTAATTAAGGCTGCAATAAAAGCGAGGAGCGTTCTCTGGTTGTTGCGGTAAGGGGAAGCATTGTTAAAATAATTGGAAAGCAAAGGCCCGGTGAGCATGGAATGCAATACTGCGATTTACACACCCACTCCGTTTTTTCCGACGGAACCTATACGCCTGCCCAGTTGATCGACGAAGCGGTGAAGCGGCAGCTGTCCGCCATCGCCCTGACGGATCACAACACCGCAGACGGCCTGCCGGAATTTTTGGCCGCTGCCCGGGGCAAGGCTGTGGAAGCCGTTGCCGGCGTGGAATTTTCTGTGGATTACAACGGAAAGGAATTTCATCTGCTGGGCTTGTTTGTCGACCCGGCGCATTTTCACAAAATCTCTTGCCTGATGGAAGAATATACCCAGCGAAAGGCCGAGAGCAATCGGAATTTGATAAATGCCCTCAACCAAGCCGGGTATTCCCTTGACTATGAAACCATCAAAAATGCGACTCCCAACGGCAAGTTCAACCGATCCCATATCGCTGCCGAGCTGACCCGGAAAGGCTACACGCCGTCCATTCAGGAAGCCTTTAAAACCCTGCTTTCGCCGGCTGCGGGATATTACAAAGAGCCCCTGCGTCCGTCGATTTTCGAAATGATCGATTTTATTACCCGGATCGGCGCCGTGCCGGTTCTGGCCCATCCGTTTTTAAACGCAAACGAGGCCGAGCTGGCAGAGTTGCTGCCCCTGGCGAAGCAAAGGGGTCTGGTGGGCATGGAGTGTTATTATTCACGTTATGACCGGGAAACGACCCAAAAGTCCCTGGCGCTGGCAGACAAATTTGGGATAAAATACAGCGGCGGCAGCGATTTTCACGGCGACAACAAGCCGGACATCGCAATGGGCGTGGGCAAAGGGAATTTGCAGATCCCGGCCGCCTGGGCAGCAGAACTAAAAAATAAAGCGGAGTGAATGTTCACTCCGCTTTTCGTATTTACTTAACCAGCAATTCAGCAATCTGGATGGCGTTGGTGGCAGCGCCCTTACGGACCTGGTCACCGCAGCACCACAGAGCCACACCGCAATCGTCGGTCAGATCACGGCGGATACGGCCCACGAAAACAATGTCCTGATCGGTGGTGTCCAGAGGCATGGGATACTGCTTGTTCTTCAGATCGTCCACCAGCTTCACGCCGGGTGCCTTTGCCAGCACCTCACGCACCTGCTCCACGGTGACGGGAACATCAAAGTGGCAGCTGACGGAGATGGAGTGGCTGCGGACAACGGGAACACGGATGCAGGTGCAGGTAACCTTCAGCTCAGGCAGATGCATGATCTTGCGGCCTTCGTTCTGCATCTTCATTTCTTCGCTGGTGTAGCCCTCGAAGGCTTCACCGCCGATCTGGGGGATCAGATTGTAGGCGATCTGGTAGGGGAAGACCTTGTTTTCGTAGGTCTCGCCGTTACGCAGAGCCCCCACCTCGCCCATGAGCTCGATAGGACCGCCGGCGCCTGCGCCGGAAACTGCCTGATAGGTAGATGCGGTCATGGTGCGGATGGGAGCGATGGAGTTCAGAGCATTGACAGCGGTGAGGGTGATGATGGTGGAGCAGTTGGGGTTGGAAATGATACCGCTGTGCCACTTCACATCCTCGGGGTTGACCTCGGGAACTACCAGAGGCACCTTGGGATCCATACGGAATGCGGAAGAGTTATCCACAAACACTGCGCCTGCCTTGGTGATGGCGGGAGCAAACTGCTTGGCGATGTCGTTTTCAGCGGCGCGCAGAACGATGTCCACGCCCTCGAAAGCTTCATCGCATGCCAGCTGAATGGTCACATCCTCTCCCTTAAATCTCAGGGTCTTGCCTGCGCTGCGAGCGCTGGCCAGCGGGATCAGCTTACCAACGGGGAAGTTGCGCTCCTGCAGAACCTTGATCATTTCCTGACCTACGGCGCCGGTTGCGCCCAAAATAGCAACAGTATACTGTTTCATCGAAAATTCCTCCTGTTTTACTTAACAAAGCTGTTATACAGCACACGGATAGCTTCAGCAAAGTCCTTGTTTTCCACGCCGAAGATAATGTTCAGCTCGTCAGGACCCTGGTTGATCATACGGATGTTGATGCCCGCCTGACCCAAAGCGGCGAAGATCTTACCGGAAACGCCGGGACGGAACGCCATCTGATGGCCCACAGCGGTGATGATGGCGATCTGGTCGTGAACGGTGATGTTATCCGGTGCGATTTCCTGCTGGATCTCTGCCAGAATGGCATACAGATGGGGAGCCAGCTTGGCGGTGGGGATGGCCAAAGACACGTTATCCATGCCGTTGGGGACAAATTCCACGTTGACGCCGTGCTTTTCCAGTACAGACAGGATCCGGCGGAGAATGCCCACCTGGTTGGTCAGACCACGCTTAAAGATGGTGATGACGGAAAAATCCTTTTTGCCGGTGACACCGGTGATGATCCGGCTGGGATCGATCCCGGTCTCAAAATGCTTTTTGATCATGGTACCGGGATTTTCCGGCTCGTTGGTGTTGCGGATGTTCAGAGGAATATTCTTCTTCCGCACGGGATAGATCGCACCCTCGTGAAGCACATTTGCGCCGGCGTAAGCCAGCTCCCGGAGCTCGTCGTAGGGGATCTCGGCAATGGGCTGGGGATTATCCACGATCCGGGGGTCAGCCATCAGAATACCGGAAACGTCGGTCCAGTTTTCGTAGACGTCCGCATCCAGCGCAGCGGCCGCCAAAGCACCGGTGATGTCACTGCCGCCGCGGGAGAAGGTGCGGATGCTGCCGTCGGGCATGACGCCGTAGAAGCCGGGGGTCACAATGCCCTGGCCCTTGGCCTCAGCCTTCAGGGCGGCATAGGACTTTTCGGTGTCCACTGTGCCGTCAATGTTAAAGAACACCCAATCGGCTGCGTCCACAAAGGCAAAGCCCAGATATGCGGCCATCAGCTTGGCGGAGAAGTATTCGCCGCGGCTGGCCAGCTCATCCTGAGAGACCGCCTTGGCGTCCAGCCGCTTTTTCAGCTGGGCAAAATCGGTTTCCAGATCCAGCTGGATACCCAGATCATCCCGGATCTCCAGATACCGGGCGGTGATCATCTCGAAAATGCCGGTGCTGTCCACGCCGTATTGGGTGTGGGCGTGGCACAGATACAACAGGTCGGTGATCTTGTGGTCAGCGGAGTTGCGCTTGCCGGCAGCGGAAACAACAACGATCTTTCGGGAAGGATCTGCTTCCAGAATGCTGCGGACTTTCTTGTATTGGCCGGCGTCTGCCATGGACGAGCCGCCGAATTTAACAGCTTTCAACATAATACTGTATTCCTTTCGTATTTAGTCACCGAATGCGCCGGGGAGAACGGCGGCGATAAAGGCATCGGGATTTTCTTTCAGCCATGCGTGCATCTTGTCAACGGCAACGGGCTTTGTCAGCACCGCTTCGCCCCAGCTTTCTGCTGCCCAATCCTGCGGCAGCTTACCGCCACGGACATAATATGCCAAAGTGTCGGTGTTTTGGGCCGTGACCTTTGCGCCGTAGGGGCTGTAGAAGCTGCGGCCGGCCAGAACATCCACACAGTCCTGCACCACATTGTATGCGGTGGGGTAGCGGCCTGCGCCCTGACCGTACAGACTCATGCGTCCGGAGGTCTCACCCACAAAGGTGATCATATTGTAGTTCATAGGCACATTGGCTTCCGGCTGACCGGCATCCACCAACGTGGGCTGCACATAGGCGGTGTAGCCGGTTTCGGTGCGTTTTGCGGTGCCGATGAGCTTGCAGACATAGCCATGCTCTGTGAAAGCCGCCACATCGCAGGCCTGAATGCGGGAAATACCGGAAACGGGAACGGTCTCTTTCTCAAAGCTGACGCCGAAAGCGGCGTTGCCGGAGAGGATGATCTTGTGCCAGGTGTCGATGCCGTCCACGTCGGTGGAGGGATTGGCCTCGGCATAACCCAGTTCCTGTGCCTGCTTCAAAACCTCGTCGTAGTTCTTGCCAAGACGGGTCATGTTGTCGAGAATGTAGTTGCAAGTGCCGTTCATAATGCCGCCCACCTGACGCAGGCGCTGCACACGGCGGGCACGCTCCAGCTCGCTGAGCCAGCCGATGCCGCCGCCCACAGCAGCGGTGCAGCGGAAGGAAACGCCCTTTTGGGCGGCCAGCGGGATCAGCTCGTCGTAGAAAGTGGTCACCAGCGCCTTGTTGGAGGTGACGATATTCTTGCCGGCCTCAATGGCGGCACGGACGAATTCGTAAGCGGGGTGCAGACCGCCCATGGCTTCCACCACGGTGTCCACAGTTTTGTCCCTTAGGATCTGGTTTAAGTCCCGGGTGGTCACGGCGTCCGGCAGGGTCACATCCTCCAAACACATGACGTAGGCTACCTGCATATCTTCCCGGGTGGTGGTCAGCTCATAAACACCTCTTCCCACAACACCGAAACCAAGTAATCCGATTTTCATAAACTGTCCTCCATTTCCAGAGAAATTTTTCGAAACACCTTGCATTTTAATGGACATTAGTATATCATATAGAGACACAAAAACCAAGTGTTTTCATCAAAAAAGTTGTCTTTTGTTGAATTTGTAAAGGAAACCCCGTTTCCAAAGGAGAAAGTTATGCAATATCATTCCACTCGAGGCGCTGCGCCCCTAACAGACAGCGCCGGCGCAGTCCTCACGGGCCTGGCTTCCGACGGCGGCTTGTACCTGCCGGAGCAGATCCCCGCCTTTGATTGGCAGGGCTGCGTGGCCTGCGATACCATGGAAATGGCGCAGAAAATCCTGTCCGCATTGCTTCCCGGCATTCCCGAAATGGAGGCGCTGGTTCGCCGTGCCTACGTGGGAAAGTTCCAGACCGAGGCGCTGACCCCCACCGTACAGGTGGGTGCTTTCCGAGTGCTGGAGCTGTTTCGTGGCCCTACCTCTGCCTTTAAGGACGTGGCGCTGTGCATGCTGCCCCAGCTGATGACTGCCGCCAAGACGCAAAAGGGCGAAACAGAAGATATTATGATCCTCACCGCCACCTCCGGTGATACCGGCAAGGCAGCGCTGGAGGGCTTTAAAGACGTTCCCGGCATCCGCATCTGCGTGTTTTACCCCGATGGCGGCGTTTCGCCCATCCAGCGGGCCCAGATGGTGACCCAGGAGGGCAGCAATGTGGCCGTCTGCGCCGTCCGGGGCAACTTTGACGATGCCCAGACCGGCGTGAAGAATATCTTCGCTGCCTGCCGTGACAAGGCGCTTCCTTTCCGGCTTTCCTCTGCCAACTCCATCAATATCGGCCGCCTTGCGCCGCAGGTTACTTATTATTTCAAGGCCTACCGTGATCTGCTGGACGCCGGCACCATCCAAATGGGGGACAAGGTGAATTTCTCTGTTCCCACCGGCAACTTCGGCGATATTCTGGCTGGCTTCCTTGCCAAGAAGATGGGGCTTCCCGTGGGCAAGCTCATTTGCGCGTCCAACGCCAATAACGTGCTGACGGATTTCATCCGCACCGGCACCTATGACCGCCGCAGACCGCTGTATAAGACCACCTCTCCGTCTATGGACATTCTGGTGTCTTCCAATCTGGAGCGGCTGCTGTACCTGCTGAGCGGCGATACCGCTCTGGTGGCGGGGATGATGAAAAAGCTCAATGAAGAAGGCAGCTACACCGTTCCCACCGAGCTGCTGGCAAAAATTCAGGATAGCTTCTGGGCCGGCTGCTGCGATGATGAGGGCGCTGCCAAGACCATCGGCAAGGTTTTTGCTGACCATGGCTATGTCTGCGATCCCCATACCGCTTCCGGCTGGGCCGTAGCAGAAGATTATGTAAACCAAACCGGCGACAGCCGCCCCATGGTGGTGCTGTCCACCGCATCTCCCTATAAATTCCCCGCAGCGGTGCTTGCTGCCATCGGCGGCGATGCCTCCGGCGATGAATTTGCCCAGATGGAGCGGCTGCAAAAGCTGACCGGCGTTCCCGTTCCTCCTAATTTGGCAGGCCTGCGGGAAAAAGAGGAGAAGCATACCGCCGTCATCGGCAAGAAACAGATGCTGGACTTTGTCCTGAATCTGTAAAGAAAGAGGAATGATTATGAACAAAGTGACCATTCGAGTACCGGCCACCACTGCAAACCTGGGCCCCGGCTTCGACGCCTTTGGCTGCGCATTGAGCCTTTATACCGAGGTGACCTTCGAAGAAACGGAAAGCGGTCTGGAGATCACCGGCTGCGATGAGCAGTATGCCGGCCCGGACAATATTGCCTATACCGCTTACTGCGCCGTTTTGGCATCCCTCAGCGAGGAAGTCCGTGGCGTCAAGATCCATATCGATTCCCAGATCCCCATCTGCCGGGGTCTCGGCTCTTCTGCCGCTTTGCTGGTGGCAGGCGCCATCGGTGCCAATGTGCTCCGTGGCAACCGGCTGTCCACCCAGGGCCTGCTGAACATTACCAACGCCATGGAAGGCCACCCGGATAACCTGGCCCCTGCTCTTTACGGCGGACTGACCGCCTCTATGGTGGATAACGGTCTGCCGGTGACGGTGAATTTCCCTCTGCATCCTGCCTGGGAGATCTTCGCCCTGGTGCCGGATTTCGAGCTGTCTACCCATGTTGCCCGTGGTGCGCTGCCCACGGATTATGACCGTGCCGATGCGGTCTATAACATCGCCCATGGCGCACTGGTGCTGAAGGCGCTGGAGCTGGGTGACGAAAAGCTGCTGCATAAGGCCATGCAGGACCGGATCCACCAGCCTTATCGCAAGAAAATGATACAGGACTATGAAGCGATCGAAAGCTATGTCCGCACCACCGGCGCAGCCTTCTGCCTCAGCGGCGCAGGCCCGACCCTTCTGTGCATCACCCGGGATGCCGGTCTGAAGGAAAAGCTGGAAAAGCGGCTGCCTGCCATCACCACGGCAAACTGGGAAGTGCTTCCCCTGCATGTGGTATTCAAGGGCGCAGAGGTCGTATCTGCAGAATAAAATCAAAGGCTGTCCTGCGGGACAGCCTTTTTGCTTGCAACCGGGGCGCAGATGTGGTATCTTGAAGACAGAACGCAGCCGGAAAGGAGCAAAGCGATGAAAAGAAATATCCTGAAAATAACGGCCGCAATTCTGGTGGCGGCGCTGCTTCTCAGCGGCTGCGCCGGATTTGGAAATTGGTTGCAGGGCGTAGCCGACCGGCTGAATACCGGCATTGTGGTGCCCTTTTCCGACATGGAGTACACCCGCCCGGATCTGACCGCTTTCCGTGTCCGGCTGGAAAAATGCTGCACCATGAGCCAAACCACTACGGATGTGGAAGGGCTGATGATAGAGGTGTGGCAGTTTTTCACCCTTTACCATGAGATCTACACGAACTATATGCTGGCAAACATCCACTACTGCAAGGATATGACGGATATCTATTGGAGCGGCGAGTACAGCTACTGCCTGAGCATCATTTCCGAGGTGGATGCCGGCATGGACCAGCTGCTTTACACCCTTGCGGCCTGCCCGCTGAAGGCGCAGCTGGAGTCGGAGGATTATTTTGGCGCAGGCTATTTCGACGGTTACCAGGGCGAAAGCGTGTGGAATGAAGAATTTACTGCCCTGGCCCAGCAGGAGGCGGCGCTTCTGGAGCAGTATTACGACCTGAGCAGCCAGGCCGCCGGCGAAATGAACTATACACCGGCGTTTTTCGACAAGTATGCCCAGCCCCTGTGCCAGATCTATGTGGAGCTGGTGAAGGTGCGCCAGCAGATGGCCAAGGCGGCAGGCTACGAGGATTTTGCTTCCTTTGCCTATGAATGCTATTATTACCGGGATTATACCCCAGCTCAAACAGAGGATTATTTGAAGCAGATCCAGCTTCAGCTTGTGCCGTTGTACGGCCGGATGCCGGAGTCGCTGTGGGATGCGGAAAATACCGCCTGCAGCCAGCAGCAGACCTATGATTACGTTAAGGAGCTGGCGGAAAACGCCGGCGGAACAGTGAAGGAAGCCTTCGATGTTATGGCAGCGGGCGGGCTTTACGACATCGCTCCGGGGAAAAATAAGTATAATGCTTCCTTTGAAATGTATTTGTCCGCTTACTATGAGCCCTACATTTTTATGAATCCTACCCTTACAGCTTATGATCAGCTGACCTTTGCCCACGAATTCGGCCATTTCTGCAACGACTATGCTTCCGGCGGCAGCATTGTGGGCGTTGACGTGACAGAGGTCTTTTCCCAGAGCATGGAGTATATGAGCCTGCTGTATGTGGAGCAGGGAAAAACCCTGACCACCATGAAGCTGGCAGACAGCCTGCGTGTTTATGTGGAGCAGTCGGCCTACGCCAGCTTTGAGCAGCAGGTCTATGCCCTGGAGGGGGAGGCGCTGACCACAGAGAATGTGTTTGCCCTGTATGCCCGGGTGGGCGCAGCCTGCGGCTTCGATCTTCCCGGATGGGACAAACGGGATTTTGTAACGGTGCCCCATTTCTTTACCAATCCGCTGTACATTATCAGCTATGTGGTCAGCAACGATGCGGCCATGCAGATCTACGCCAAAGAGCTTTCCGAAAAGGGCGCGGGACTTGCCCTTCTGGAAGAGAATTTCACCACGGAAGAGGTATCTTTTCTGGCCTTTGCGGAATCCGCCGGGTTGGAAAGCCCCTTTGCTCCCGGCAGGGTGGAGGCGGTGCGGGATCTGTTTGCGGATCAGCTTCAGCTGCGCACATTGCTGGCAGCATAATAAAAAGCCACCGGCGCAGCAACAGAATCAACAAAACCGGACAACAGACAAAATACCCGCGGTTGCAGGTAAAATGCAAATCAATGCGTTGTCGTCCGTACAAGGAAAGCACCCGTTTCACAATCGGCTTTCATTGGTGAAGTCGATTCACTGGCAGGGTGCTTTCTTTTGCGCCAATTCTTAAGAATTCTTTCAGTTTTTGCCGAGGGCGTGTACACCACCGCTTTTGCCTGTTATAATACAAAAAACGACAAAAAGCGAGGTAAGCATGAAAGAGTTTTTTGGCTTTAGCGGATACACACGGGAGCCGGAAGGCTTCTTGTCTTGGCAGCATTTGCTGTTTGTGGGACTTTTGCTGGCGGTAATGGTGGTTTTGGCTGTTGTGCTGGGAAAGGCGAATAAGGACAAGGCCGTAAAAGAGAAAAATGCGGTCCTCATCTGGGCGGCGATCCTTATTGATGCCTTTGAGATCTTCAAGATCGTTATTCTTTGCCTGCGACAGGGCAGCACCGATCCCATTTTGCACAATCTTCCTTTGTTTTTGTGCAGTATTCAGCTGATTGCTCTGCCTCTGGCGGCGTTTTCCAAAGGCAGAATCAAGGAAGCAGCTACGGATTTTGTCTGTATCTTCGGCATTTTGGGCGCTGTTTGCGGCACCATTGGCGCCGGCCAGAACTACAATGCCTACCCGGTGCTGGGGTTTGACAATGTGGTTTCCGGCATTACCCATACCATTTCCGGCTTTGCGTCTCTGTACATCATGATCTCCGGTATGGCCGGCCTGAAAAAGGAGAATGTAGGCCTTACCTTTGCCATTCTTGTGGGTTTCTGCGTGGCGGCGTATGTTGCCAACGTGATCGTGGACTATAACTACATGTTCCTCATGGCCGGCGACGGCACGCCGTATGATATTTTGTATAATCTGGTGGGGGGCAGCAAAATTTTCTATCCAATGAGCGTGGTTGCCCTGTTTTTGATCTACATCGGTGTGTTCTATTTGGCGCATCACCTGGTCGGACGCAAGAAAAAAGCAGTTGTCTAAAAATAAAAGGACAGAGAGCATCGCTCTCTGTCCTTTTTGTTGTACAAGCTTATACCACAGCGTCCGGGTTGTTCCGGGAGTGGACCAGACCGGGATCGGGCAGGTTCTCCACGTTGGAGTCCTTGATCAGCTTCTTGGGACAGACTGTGGCGCACAGGCCGCAGTTGTCACACTTGCTGTAGTCGATGGTTGCCAGATTGTTGGTGACGGTGATGGCGCCGTTGGGGCAGATCTTGCTGCACAGACCGCAGCCTACGCAGCCGATGGTGCAGCCACGGGTGGTGACAGCGCCCTTGGCCATGGAGTTGCAGGCGATGACCACGTTTCTGCCCGGCTCTACGGGAACGATCAGATCACGGGGACAAGCGGCTGCGCAGGCCATACAGCCAACGCACAGATCCTCGTCCACCACGGCAACGCCGTTTTGGATGGAGATGGCGCCGTATTTACAGGCCTTGACACAGTTGCCGTAACCCAAACAGCCGAACTTACAGGCCAGCGGGCCACGGCCGCCCACCTTGGAGGCTGCCATACAATCCTGGAAGCCTTCGTAATTTGCCTTGGACTTAGCGCCGTAGACCAGGTTGCCGTCCTTGTTGTAGATCTTTTCGCCGGAGCAGCGCACCAGCGCAACTTTCCGGGTGACTTCCACCGCCTGGATGCCCATAATAGCGGCCATGGCCTGTGCGGATTCGTTGCCGCCGGAGGCGCATTTGTCGATGGTGGCTTCGCCGCTCAGCACCGCTTCAGCGTAGCTGCTGCAGCCGGCATAGCCGCAGCCGCCGCAGTTGGCGCAGGGCAGGCAATCGTTCAGCTTTTCCAGACGGGGATCGGTCTCCACATAAAAGACCTTGGAGGCTGCCGCAAGGACCAGGCCGAAAATCAGACTCAGGCCGCCCAGCAGCGCAATGGCGATCAAAATTTCCATACACTACCTCCTTAACCGATCCGCATGCCGCTAAAGCCCATAAACGCAAGGGCCAGCAGGCCGGCAGCGATCAGAGAAATGGGTGTGCCCTTGAAGCAGGCGGGAGGCTCTGCCTTGTCCACCCGCTCCCGCAGGGAAGCAAACAGCACGATGGCCAGCGCAAAACCCAAGCCGCTGGCAGCGCCGTTGACAACGCTCAGCAGCAGGTTGTAATTTTTCTGCGCATTCACCAGCACCACGCCCAAAACTGCGCAGTTTGTGGTGATCAGGGGCAGATACACGCCCAGTGCGTTATACAGGGGACGGATCTTCTTTTTCAGGAACATTTCCACCAGCTGCACGATGGAAGCAATGACCAGAATGAAGGCCACGGTCTGCATATAGGACAGACCCAGCATGATCAGCAGCTGATACACAAAATAGCAAAGGAAAGAGGCCAGGGTCATAACAAAGGTGACTGCCATGCCCATGCCCAGCGCGGCATTGATCCGCTTGGAAACGCCCAGGAAGGGGCAGATGCCCAAAAACTTCACCAGAACGTAGTTTTCACTCAGGAGCGCCGCAATAATTATCGTAACGATCTGCATTATTTCGCTGCCTCCTTCTTCTTACTGTTCTTTTCCATCCGCTTTGTCAGCCATTGGGAGCCGGCCAGAACGAAGCCCATCACCAAAAAGCCGCCTACGGGCATGATCACCAGCATGGCGGGGTAGCCCTCGGGGATGATGCGAATGCCTTCGCCGCCGTTTAACAGGCCGCCGCCGAAGGTGCCTGCGCCCAGCAGTTCACGAACGATGCAAATGAGTACCAGCGCCGCCGTGTAGCCGATGCCCTGGAACAGACCGTCCAGCGCCGAAGCAAGGACGCCGTTTTTGGAGGCAAAGCCTTCTGCCCGGCCCAAAACGATACAGTTAACAACGATCAGCGGGATGAAAACGCCCAGACTTTCGGACAGCGCAGGAATGAAGGCGTCCAAAAGCAGCTGCACGATGGTGACGAAGCCGGCGATAATGGTAATATAGGCGGCGATTCGCACCTGAGAGGGAATGACCTTGCGCAGGGCAGAGATCATCATGTTGGAGCAGATGGTGATAATGGTCACCGCAATGCCCATGCCCAGACCGTTAAACAGGCTGGTGGAGATGGCCAGCGCAGAGCACATACCCAGCATCTGTACCAGTACCGGGTTCTTGGTCAGCAGGCCCTCTTTGAGATTTTTCTTCAGATTCATAACAGGCCTCCTTTAACTTAGGTCTGCCACGCAGGCCAGCGCAGCATTTACGCCGTCGCAGACAGCCCGGGAGGTGATGGTTGCATTGGTGATGGCATCGATGGCGCCGCCGTCCTTGCTGACCTGCACTTGGCCGGACTGGCCCACGAACTGGTCACGGAAGGCATTGCCGGCGGAATTGCCTGCAGCGGCAACAGCGCCCAAGCCTGCGGATTCCGTGTGGGAGATCACGCTGATGCCCAGCACCTTGCCGTCGTTGCTTACGCCTACCATCATGGTGATGGGTCCGTCAAAGCCGGGAGGGGCAACCTCTACGGCGTAGCCGTTGGCGCCTTTATAGACCTTGGAAACAAGGCCGGTCCCGTCGGTAAAGTCGGTGAGCTCTTCCTCATAGCCGCCGGGCAGCACCAGGGAAATGGCCTCCTGGGTCTTTTCGGCCTTGGCTTTTTCAATAATAGGCTTGGTCACTTGGTTGACCAGCGCCAGAGCGGCAGCCACGAAGGTGGCAATCAGCAGCAGCGTCACGGTCAGCCGTAGCACAAATTTTACGGTAGATTCGGTTTTCATTTCTTCGCCGCCTCCTTTCGGGGTGCGCCGAATTTGGTGGGACGGCCAATGCGGTCCAGCAGCACCACACAGGCGTTCATGATCAAAATAGCATAGGAAACGCCCTCGTTATAGCCGCCAAAGTAACGGATGGCAATGGTCAGCAGACCGCAGCCGATGCCGTAGACGATCTGTCCCAGCTTGGTGATGGGGGAGGTGACGTAGTCTGTTGCCATGAAGATGGCACCCAGCATCAGACCGCCGCCAAACAGCTGAGCGGCCATCCAGGAAAGCCGGTCGTTGCCCATGGGGAACAGGAACGCCAGAACTGCCACCGTGCCGATGTAGGCCAGGGGAATGCGGGGTGTGATGACCTTGCGGATCAGCAGATAAGCAAAGCCAATAAGAAGCAGCAAAGCGGAAGTCTCGCCGATGCAGCCGCCCACATTGCCCAGGAACATATCCAAAATAGAGTCTGCAGGCATTTGACCACGGTGCATGGCAGCCAGGGGCGTGGCAGAGGTGACGATGTCTACAGAATCGAAAACGCCTGCCTGGTTCTCCCAGCCCACCTTGACCCATGTGGACATGGCAACGGGCCAGCTGAACATAAATGCCCGGGCGGCAAGGGCGGGATTGAACAGGTTCTTGCCTACGCCGCCGAACAGCATTTTTACAACGATAATGGCGAAAAAGTCGCCGAGAATGATCTGCCAGTAAGCGATGGTGGGCGGACAGACAAAGGCCAGCAGCACGCCGGTAACACAGGCGGACAGATCAAAGGTCTTGTCGTTTTGCTTTAGCAGCTTACACCAAAGCTTTTCAAACAGGAAACAGGCCAGCACAGAAACCAAGGTTACCGCCAGCGCCCGGGGGCCGAAAAAGCACACAGAGCCGATAAGGGCCGGCACCAGGGCGATCAGCACGTCCCGCATGATGGTGCGGGTGGTGGTTGCCGTATGGGCGTGGGGAGAGCTGGAGATGGTCAGCTCGTAATAGTATTTCATTTGTGACATTTGACCGCCTCCTTACTTTTTGGGCGCTGCGGCGTCACGGATCTTCTGCTTGCCGGAGCGGAAGGCCAGAACCAGCGGCACAGCGGCGGGACAGTTGTAGGCGCAGCAGCCGCACTCGATGCAGTCCATCAGGTTGGTGGCCTGCATTTGCTCGACTTCGTTTGTGTAAAGGGCCTTGTACATCAGCACCGGCATCAGCTTCATGGGGCAAACGTCAATGCATTTGCCGCAGCGGATGCAATGGGGATCGACGACGCTGAAACGGCTGCCGTTGCCCAGAACGGTAATGGCGTTGCAGGCCTTGATGGTGGTGACGGACAGGTCAAACTGGGCGATACCCATCATGGGGCCGCCGTTTAAGACCTTGTAGGGATTTTCGGAAGTGCCGCAAGCATCGATCAGGTCATTGAAATTGGTGCCGATGGGCACAAGCAGGTTCTTGGGCTCCATGACGATGTCACCGGAAACGGTGACAATGCGCTGGATCAAGGGCATGCCTTCGTAAACAGCGTCATGAATGGCCTTGCAGGTGGCGGCGTTGAACACGGCGCAGCCCACCTGTGCCGGCAGACCGCCGCTGGGGACTTCCCGTCCGGTGATGGAATTGATCAGCTGCTTTTCAGCGCCCTGAGGGTACTTGGCAGGCAGCACGTCCACCACAACGCCGGTATCGGCCACATTGGCCTTCAGGGCACGGATGGCCTCCGGCTTGTTGTTCTCGATGCCGATGTGGGCTTCCTGCAGACCCAGGATCTTCATGATGATCTGAATGCCGGAGATCAGCTCTCTGGGGTTGTCCCGGCAGAGCCGGTCGTCGGCGGTGATGTAAGGCTCGCACTCGCCGGCATTTACAATAATGGTATCCACCTTGCCGATACCGCCGGAGAGCTTGACGTGGGTGGGGAAGGCTGCGCCGCCCATGCCCACAATGCCGGCTTCCCGGATGATCCCGATCAGCTCTTCGGGCGTCAGGGCGTCTACCTGCTCCCGGGTGCGGGGCTGGATGTCCTCACAGAGGGTATCCTGATGGTCGTTTTCGATCACCACGCTCATTACGGTCACGCCGCTGGAATGGGCTCTTGCCTCCACCGCCTTGACCTTACCGGAAACACTGGAATGGACGGGAACGCACAGACCCTGGTTATCACCGATCTTCTGTCCTTTTTTCACCAGGTCGTTTTTCTTCACCAGCGGCTCACAGGGCACGCCGATGTGCTGGGACATGGGGATGACCACAGTATCCGGCGCCGGAAATGCCTGCAGAGGCAGATCCCTGGTGGCGTGCTTGTTATCTTTGGGGTGCACGCCGCCGAAAAAGGAAAATTTCATATAGACTCACCTCTTTGGAAATGCTTTTTCAAGCTATATCATAACGCAAGAAAATCGTCCTGTCTACATTTTTTAAGCGATTTGCACAAAAACAGACAAGAAAATATGTTTATATCGATAAAAAATGATGGAAATTGCCAAAATCAAGGAGATCAATGCCCTCTTTACAAGCCGCCCGGAAAAGATTATAATCACCATAGATAAATTGGGGAAAGGAAGCGTGGCCATGACCCTGCGTTTTCAAAAATGGGATATTGCCGCGGTGGTTGCCGTGGCAGTTTTGGCTGCGCTGGTGGCGGCACTGTTTCTTCCCAAGGCTGATCGGGCTGCGGTGGCGGAGATCTACCAGGACGGCAAACTGATCCAGACGGTTTCTTTAATCCGGGATCAGGATATTCCCATCACCGGCCAGTACAGCGCCACCGTTTCTGTCCGTGACGGCAAGATCGCCGTGACCGCATCGGATTGTCCGGGAGGCGACTGTGTCCGCTGCGGCTGGATCGATGGCACGGGCCGAAGCATCGTCTGTCTGCCAAACGGTCTGGAGATCCGTGTGGTTTCCGGCAGCGATGACGTGGACTTTGTGGTGGGGTAAGGCGTATGGGAAAAGCAAAAGAAATTGCCCTGTGCGCCATGCTTACCGCGTTGGCTCTTGCCCTTAGCTTTTTGGAGCGGTTTCTGCCTGTGCAGCTGGTGATCCCGCTGCCGGGCATCAAGCTGGGCCTTGCCAATATCGTAACGCTGGTGGCGCTTTCGCTCCTTAAAACAAGATATGCGCTGGCGATCACACTATGCCGCTGCGTTTTCGGCGCAGTTTTCGGCGGCGGCATTACTGGCCTGCTTTTTTCTCTGTGCGGCGGCGTTTTGGCGCTGGGCGCCATGGTGCTGGCCGGGAAAAGCGGGAAGCTTTCCGTTTATGGTGTCAGCGTGCTGGGCGCTGCGGCCCATAACATTGGTCAGATCCTTGCCGCTATGGGCCTGCTGCGTTCTATATATATCGGCGCATATTTGCCATGGCTTTTACTGGCGGGCATCGTCACGGGACTTTTGACCGGCAGCGTTTGCGCAGGCGTTCTGCGGCTGCTGCCCCGTGGGAAGAAGGAGGGTGCGCTATGAAAAAATGCACAGCCATTTTGCTGCTGCTTGCCATGCTTCTGAGCGGCTGCACCGTCGCACCGGAGCAGCATAACGCTTCCTATTTGGACCTTTTCGACACGGTGACCACCGTCATAGGCGGTGGCACGGCGGCGCAGTTCCGGCAAAATGCTCAGAATATTTATGAGGCGCTTGCCCGGTATCACCGGCTGTTCGACATTTATAATGACTATGACGGCATTGCCAATCTCAAGACCGTCAACGACAATGCCGGTGTCGCTCCGGTAAAGGTGGACCCGGCTGTTATCGAACTGCTTCTAACTTGTAAGGAATACTATGTTTTGACCGGCGGCAAGGTCAACGCCGCCATGGGCAGCGTCCTGCGGCTGTGGCATGAAGCCCGGACTGCCGGTCTGAACGACCCGGAAAATGCCCGTTTGCCGGATGCTGAAGCCTTGGCAAAGGCGGCGGAGCATACGAATATGGATAACGTCATCCTTGACGAAAAGGCTTCCACGGTGTTTCTTGCTGACCCGGAAATGTCTTTGGATGTGGGCGCCATCGCCAAAGGCTGGGCTGCCCAACGTGTGGCGGAAAATGCGCCTGCCGGCATGCTCATCAGCATAGGCGGCAACGTCTGCGCCACCGGAGCGAAGGCTGACGGCAGCTTCTGGCGCATCGGCGTCCAAGATCCGGCCGGCGGCGGTGAGTACCTGCAACGGCTCCGTCTGGAAAAGGGTGCTGCGGTCACCAGCGGCGACTATCAGCGCACCTATACGGTGGAAGGCAAGCAGTACCATCACATCATCGACCCGGCTACCCAAATGCCCGGAGGATTGTGGCGCAGCGTTACGGTGGTTTGCCTGGATTCCGCTTTGGCGGATGCCCTGTCTACGGCGCTTTTCCTGCTGCCGCTGGAGCAGGGACAGGCTCTGGCGGAGCGCAGCAGCGCCCAGGCGCTGTGGTATGACGCAGCGGGAAATGAATATATGACACCCGGCTTCCGGGAACTGATTGACTAGAGGAGGATATTCCTATGGCTGATATTTTTGATCTGATCGTACTGGGCGGCGGCCCGGGCGGCTACCTTGCCGCTGAGCGGGCAGCGCAGGCAGGTCTGAAGACATTGCTTTTTGAAAAACGTTCTTTAGGCGGCGTGTGCCTGAACGAGGGCTGCATTCCCTCCAAGGCCCTTCTCAATTCTGCAAAGACCTATGACCACGCCCTCCACGGCGCAGATTACGGCGTGAAGTGCGAAAATGTAAGGATCGACCAGAAGGCGGTCATCGACCGGAAGGCCAAGGTGGTCCGTACGCTGGTTTCCGGCGTAAAGGCGAAAATGCGGGCTCATGGCGTCACTGTTGTGGTGGAAGAAGCGGCCATTCAAGGCAAGACAGCAGAGGGCTTCCGGGTTACCTGCCAAAAGGGCAGTTTCGTGGGCAAAAAGCTGATCATCGCCACCGGCTCTTCTCCTGCTGTGCCGCCCATTCCCGGTGTCAGAGAAAATCTGGGCGATTTTGTCATGACCAACCGGGAAGTGCTGGAGCTAACGGAGATCCCGGAAACGCTGACGGTGATCGGCGGCGGTGTCATCGGTCTGGAAATGGCGGCTTATTATGCAACTGTCGGCGCCAAGGTCACCGTGGTGGAAGCGCTGGACCATATTGCCGGAGCAACGGACCGAGAGATCAGCACCATGCTGCAAAAGCAGCTGGAAGCCAAAGGTATCGTGTTTTTGCTGAGACATAAGTGCCTGGGTGTGGAGCCGGGCAAGGTCTTGGTGGAAGCGCCCAATGGGCAGAAGCTGGAGATTACCGCCGAAAAGGTGCTGCTGTCTGTGGGTCGCCGTGCCAACTATGCGGGCATCGGTCTGGAGACCATCGGCGTGGAAACGGAGCGCACCGGCATCCGCACCGACCCCTGCTGCCGTACCAACGTGAAAGATGTCTACGCCATTGGCGACGTCAACGGCCACCACATGCTGGCCCACACCGCCTACCGGGAAGCGGAAGTGGCGGTCAGTACCATTCTGGGCAAGGCGGATTACATGCGCTACCATGCCAATCCTTCCGTGATCTACACCCAGCCGGAGATCGCTTCCGTAGGTAAGACCGAGGAAGAATGCCGGGAAAAGGGTATCGATTACGAAATGGCGAAGCTGCCCATGGTCTATTCCGGACGTTTTGTTGCGGAAAACGAGGGCGCGGACGGCCTGTGCAAGGTGCTGATCGACAAAAAGCGACGCAATATTCTAGGTGTCCATATGTTGGGCGCTTACGCCGGCGAGATCATCTGGGGCGCAGCGGAAATGATCGAGCTGCAGCTGCGGGTCACCGATGCCCGGCAGATCATCTTCCCCCATCCCACGGTCAGCGAGATCATTCGGGAAGTTTTGTGGGAATTTAACGACTGATAGAGAGGAAAAGCCTATGAGACCTGCGAAAAAAGCGGCGGATTCTTTGACGGAGCAGCAGTATCTTGTTTGCCCGGCTCACATCAATCACTACGGCAGACTCTTTGGCGGCCAGCTTCTTAAGTGGATCGATGAGCTGGCGGGCATTGTTGCCATGCGCCATTGCGGCGGCACGGTGACCACGGCAGCCATTGACAATCTCCAGTTCCAGGCGCCGGCCTATACCGGCGACATGGTGGTTTTGCGGGGCATGATCACCAGCGTGGGGCGTTCTTCCATGGAGGTCCGGGTGGATACCTACCGGGAAGCTCTGGACGGCAGCCGGGAAATGATCAACCGGGCCTATATCGACATGGTCTGTATCAACTGCAAGGGCCAGCCGGAGGAAGTGCCGGCGCTTTGCGTGGAAACCGAAGAACAGCGGCTGGAGCAGGAAGCGGCCCAAAAGCGCAGGCAAATGCGCAGGCTGCGCCGGCAGGAAGGCTTCTGAGGTTATGGCACAGATCATCAAGAAAAAGACAAAGCTGGACCGGGCGTATAACCGCAGCAGGCGCATGACCTGGGCATTTGCTCTTCTGGCGGCGCTTTGCGGCGGCGCATGCCTGCTTGGCTCGGTGACGGTCCTGCCGCCGCTGATCCTGGGCGGCGCTGTGGGTACGTTCCTCTTTTTGGGCGCAGGGGTGCTTTCCGGACAAAAAACGGCCACCTACCGCACCGGCATCGACGGGGAAAATGCAACCGCAGCCTTAATTTCCGGCCTGCCAGACGGCTATTTCGGTTTTCAGAATCTGACGGTCCGCCATCAGGGCAGGGAAAGCGAGCTGGATCTGGTGGTGGTCGGCCCCACAGGCGTTTACGTCATCGAAACGAAAAGCCATAACGGAAATATCCGTGGCAGTTACGAGGATACCCAATGGACCCAGCACAAAACCGGCAGGCGTGGCGGCGCTTACGCCAAAACCCTTTATAATCCGGTCAAGCAGGTGGGGACCCACGTTTACCGCCTGGCCCATTACCTCCGGGACCGGGGCTGCAAGGTCCATGTGGATGCTGCGGTGCTGTTTGTAAATCCCCAGACTGGGGTGCAGCTGACCGGCAAACCGGGCGAAACGGCGGTGTACGCAGGCAAAACCGGTGCGCAGCGTATGCTGCGGCAGATCCGGTCTGCACCCAAGACCCTAACGCCCCAGCTGATCAGCAAGATCTGTCAGACCCTGTCACAATGCTAAAAAAATCCCCGGCAGAGATTCTGCCGGGGAAGCTTTTTGCTCATTACTTTGTGCCGAAAATGCGGTCGCCGGCATCGCCCAGACCGGGGATGATGTAGGCGTGTTCATTCAGGCGCTCGTCCATGGCGGCCAGATAGATATCCACGTCGGGATGGGCCTCCTGCACAGCCTTAACGCCTTCGGGGCAGCCGATGATGTTCATCATAATGATGTTGCGGCAGCCGTGCTGCTTCAAAAAGTCGATGGCTGCAACGGCGCTGCCGCCGGTGGCCAGCATGGGATCCACAACGAAGACCTGGCGGTTTTCAATATCTTCAGGCACCTTGCAGTAGTATTCCACAGGTTTGTGGGTCTCGGGGTCACGGTACAGACCGATGTGACCGATCTTTGCGGAGGGGATCAGATCCACCATGCTCTCCACCATGCCCAGACCTGCACGCAGGATGGGAACGATGGCCAGCTTCTTGCCGGCAAGCACCCGGCACTTTGCCAGAGCCACGGGGGTCTGCACCTCCACCTCACGGGTGGGCAGGTTCCGGGTAGCTTCATAGCACATCAGACCGGAAATTTCGCCGACCAGCTCACGGAATTCTTTCACGCTTGTCCGCTTGTTACGCAGGATCGCCAGCTTGTGCTGGATCAGAGGGTGGTCAAGAACATGTACTTTCGTCATAATTTCTATCTCCTTATTTTTACGCGCCCGTCGGCGTTTATTTATTGTTTTGCTCCCGCTCCAGCCGCTCCCGCTCTGCCTGGGAAAGCCGCAGGTAATTGGGAACGAGGGAAAGGGCATCGCCGCTCTCGCCCCGGGCGATCTGCGCCAATGCGGCAAGGCCCACGCCGCAGGCACGCTGGTGCATACGGTGTTCCGGCGGCAGGATCAGACCGGGCAGCTCCTTGCGCAAGGTATTATAGCACAAAATGCTGCCGTCTCCAACCAAAAAAATCGGTTTTTCGAAATTTTTCAGTTCTGTGCCCAAATCTTCCAGGGAAATGGCCCGGTCTTCGGTCAGACGGACGCAGTTTCCGTCCTGCATTTCAAAAAGGGCGTTGTAGACCTGGCTGCGCCGGGCGTCCATAACGGGGCAGATGATGCCCTGAGAAAGGCCCAGCCCTAGGGCCATGGCTTCCAGGGTGGACACGCCGTAAAGAGGCAGCTGCGCGCCCCAGGCAAAGCCCTTTGCCGCCGCTACGCCGATGCGTACGCCGGAAAAGCTGCCCGGGCCTGCCGCCACAGCCACGCCCTGCACCTGTGCAGGGGCCACGCCGCACTGCTTTAGCAGTTCCTGCGCCATGACCATAAGGGTCTGGGAGTGGGTCAGGCCGGAATTCTGATATTGTTCGCCCAACATTTGCCCGTCACGAAACAAAGCAACGGAAGCGGCTTTTGCCGAGGTCTCAAAGGCTAAAAGAAGCAAGCTCTTCCCCTCCTTCAATGGTGATGCGCCGGGTGTCGATCCCGGTTTTTTCAATGCGGACGGTAATGGCATTTTCCATAGCACTGCGGACGTTTTCGCTCCATTCCACGGCGCATACGCCGCCCCGGTCCAGATAATCCTCCCAGCCGATGTCCCAAAGGTCGTCGGCACTTTTTAGGCGGTACATGTCAAAGTGGAACAGCGGCAGCCGTCCGCTAAGGTATTCGTTGACCACGGTGTAGGTAGGGCTGGTGACAGTGTCGGTGCAGCCCAAACCCCGGGCAAGGCCACGGGTAAAGGCGGTTTTACCTGCGCCCAGATCTCCCTCGTAGGCGATCACTGCGCCGGGCTGCAGAATCTTGCCCAGCGCCTGTCCCACATATTCAGTTTCAAACGGGGAGGTGGTGATAAATTCCATAGTGTTTCCTTTCAAAGCCTTCTCCTTGAGGAGAAGGTGTCAAAAATCTCCGGTTTTTGACGGATGAGGTGTATCAATCTATTTTTCTTGCAGGTGGCTGTATATGTCTTCACATACGCTTGTGAATCTTTGGTTGACATCCGCATTGGAATATCGCAAAACTATGCATCCAACGCTTTGTAAATACGCATCTCTTTCCGCGTCTTTTATTTTCCCGGCATCCTCATAATGCTGCGACCCATCCAATTCTATGACAATTTTCTTCGATGCCACATAAAAATCCACAATATACTGTCCTAAAATCTTTTGACGATGAACTGTCAATGGCAGTGTTTTCAAGAAGTCATACCACAGATGGCGCTCCTCTTTGGTCATATTCTTACGCAAACTTCTGGCATTTGGCGAAAGTTTTAGATTGTGCGTATTGTTCATTTTCCACCTCATCAGTCAGCTCCGCTGACAGCTTCTCCTCAAGGAGAAGCCTTTATTGTGCGTTCTTTAATTTTTCGGCCTGGTCGGCGGTGGCCAGGGCGTCGATGATCTCGTCCAGCGCGCCGTCCATCACAGCGTCGATCTTATAAAGGGTCAGACCCACACGGTGATCGGTGACCCGGCCCTGGGGGAAATTATAGGTGCGGATGCGCTCGTTGCGCATGCCTGTGCCCACCTGACTGCGGCGCATACCGGTAACGGCGTTGTCTAACTTTTCCTGCTCGATCTCGTAGAGCTTGGAGGCCAGCATCCGCATGCATTTTTCCCGGTTTTGCAGCTGGCTTCGCTCTTCCTGGCAGGCCACCACGATGCCCGAGGGCTTGTGGATCAGCCGCACGGCGGAGCTTGTCTTGTTAACGTGCTGACCGCCGGCGCCGGAGGCCCGGTAGACCTGCATTTCAATATCCGCAGGGTTGATCTGCACGTCCACCTCTTCCATTTCCGGCAGCACAGCCACCGTTGCGGTGGAGGTATGCACCCGGCCGCCGGACTCTGTCTCCGGCACACGCTGCACACGGTGGACACCGGATTCATATTTCATCCGGGAGTAAGCGCCACGTCCGTTGATGACAAAATCCGCTTCCTTCACACCGCCAAGCTCGGTGTCGTTATAGTTCATAAGCTCCACAGTCCAACCCTTTTGGGCGGCATACATGGAGTACATTCGGAACAAGCTGTGGGCAAACAGGGCGCTTTCTTCACCGCCTACGCCGCCCCGGATCTCCACAATGACGCTTTTTTCGTCGTTGGGATCTTTGGGCAGCAGCAAAATCTGCAACTCTTTATACAGCCGTTCGCTTTCTTCCTTGGCGGTTTGGTAAGTCTCCTGGCAAAAGGCTTTCATGTCAGGATCGCTCATCAGCTCCTGGGCGTCCGCCATTTCCTGCAGGGCAGCATTATAGGCATGAAAAGCCTCCACCACAGGCTCAAGATCGTTTTTTTCACGCAAAAGCTTGGCAGCCTTAGTCGGGTCGGCATAAAAATCCGGCTGCTCGGATCGGGCGCAAAGCTCCTCGAAGCGATCGCATACAGCACGCAGTTTTTCCAGCATAAATGCTCCTTTAATTCCAGTTTTTCCAGTTCTTTTAATTTGTATTATAACAGCAAACAGGGGAAAAGTAAAGCAGCGGAATATTTGGGTGGGGTTGATTTTATGCTGAAACGAATGGTGGCGGCGCTGCTGTGCCTGGTTGCCCTGTGTCCACAGGCAAAAGCTGCCGAAAAAGAAAAATATGTGGCGCTGACCTTTGACGACGGCCCTTCCGGGCGGTACACACAGCGGCTTTTGGACGGCCTTGCCCAGCGGGGCGTAAAGGCCACCTTTTTGCTTTGCGGCTACCGGCTGAAGGACTATCCGAAGCTGGCCCGGGCCATCCGGGACGCCGGGCATGAGATCGGCGTCCACGGCTACAGCCATAAAAACATGAGCCGCATGAGCAAAACCCAGGTGGAAAAAGAGCTCCGGGACACTCTGGGGCTGCTGCCGGAGGGGTGCGATCCGGTGTTCTTCCGCCCGCCCGGCGGCGCTGTCAGCGATGCAGTAAAGACGGCAGCTGCCGGCATGGGCTTGGCGATCCTGGGCTGGTCGGTGGACCCCAGAGATTGGGCCGTTCACGATGCCGATGCGGTGGAAGCGGCGGTGCTGGGAGATGTGGATGACGGCGATGTGATATTGCTGCATGATATGTGCGACAGCTCGGTGGATGCTGCGCTTGCCATTGTAGACAAGCTGCACCAGTGGGGCTTTCGGGTGGTGACGGCTTCGGAGCTGGCACGGCTGCGGGGCACAAAGCTCCGGCCGGGGCAAATGTATTTGCGATTCCGATAAAGAAAGGGACGGATTTTATCCGTCCCTTTTTGTACTTATGATCAGCCAAGCTGATTTTCGCCGCCGACGGAGTCGCCGGTGCCGACATGGAAGTAGGCATCCAGAATGCCCTTGGCGATCTGGGCAACGGTGGTACCGTGACCTGCCTTTTCGCCGTAGACCACCACGGCGATCTCCGGATCGTCAAAGGGTGCGTAGCAAACGAAGGCGCCGTTGTCGGATGCGTCGGTCTTGTCGGTCTGGGCAGTACCGGTCTTGGCAGCCACCGCAACCGGGTAGTTGGGTCCGAAAATGCCGCCGGCAGTGCCGTCGATGGCCACCATGCGCATGCCCTGGGTGTAGGCAAAGTAGGCATCGTCGGAAATTTCAAATGTGCTGACGATTTGGGGCTTGTATTCTTCCAGAAGCATGCCGTAGTCAGAAGACAGCACCCGGTTCAGGAAGGTGGCCTTGTAGCGCACGCCACGGTTTGCCAGGGTGCAGGTGTAGACACACAGCTGCAGCGGCGTGAACCGGTTGTCGGACTGACCGATGGAAGCGGAGATCTGGTCGGCGGGATACCAACCGGATGTGCCCTCGTCCTTGTGCAGCAGCGCCTTTGTGGCGGCGTTTGCACGGTAGCCTGTCCGCTCGAACAGCTCAATGCCGGTTTTTTCGCCCAGGCCCAGGCCCTTGGCGGTTTCATCCATGATGTCGATGGTCATCCGGTCTGCAATGTCGTAGAAGAAGTAGTTGCAGGATTTCTGCAGGGCCTGCATGGCATTGATGTGCTCATGGGTGCGGCCGTTGGCAGACCAGGCAAGACAGGTGGGCGTAAAGCCCGAGGAGGCGTATTTGGTGAAAACGCCCTTGTCCTCGATCTTTGTATAAGAGGAGATCACGCCGCTGTGGATACCGGCAATGACCATGGACATTTTGTAGGTAGAGCCGGGTGGATACTGGGCTTGCAGCGCCCGGTTGAACAGCGGGTCAAAATCGGTTTGCAGAAGGTCGTTATAGTCCTCCCGGAAGGTGGACAGGTTATAGGTGGGATAGCTGGCGCAGGCAAGGATCTGGCCGGTTTTGACGTTCATCACCACCACAGCGCCGCCTTCAGCGTCGGAGCCGTCGCCGCCGCTGGCACGAAGCTCGGTGATCAGCGCTTCCAGCTGCTGTTCGGCCGCAGCCTGTACACTCAGATCAATGGAAAGCTCTACGTTGTTGCCCGCCTTGGGCATGATGATAAAGCGGGAGCGGATGACCGTTCCGTCCACGGCGGTTTCGTCTTCCCGCAGACCGTCTACGGCGTGGAGCGTCAGCTCAAAGGCCTCCTCCAGACCGTCCTGTCCCACCAGGGCGTCCATGGAGTACAGGGCGTTGCCGTGTTCGTCCTTCAAGTTCTTGAAATCCTGCCATTGATCCTTGGTCACGGCGCCAAGATAACCCAGAATGTGGGCAGCGTATTCGGTGTTATACACCCGGACGGTGGAGGCTTCTGTCCGCAGGCCCGGAATGTTCAGCTCCAGAACGGAAGCCAGGGTGTCGCTGTCGGCATCGGTGATGAATACATAGCTGGACAGGTTGGTGATGTCACCCTGCCGAAGGTCCAGCTCATAGCGCAGACCGATCACGGCCCGGGCATCCTCATCGCTCCAACTGTCGGGAATGCGGTAATGCTCCCGCAGCTTGCGCATAAGAAGCGGAGCGGTGATATCCGAGTCCAGACCGCCGGCCACTTTAGGCAGATATGCCTGGAAATAGCCCTGCTGGGTGGTGGTAAAATTCTCGTGGGTATAAACAAAGGGGGTTGTTTGGGAGACCGGGAAGCTTTCCGTGTAGGAAATGTTCTTTTCCCGGCAGACCTGTACCAGCTGCATCAAACGGTCATTGGTGCCGGCTGCGCTGCAGATCACATAGTGGTTGAACACCAGATCATAGCTGGCCCGGTTGGTCACCAAAGGATTGCCGTTGCAGTCCCGGAGCTCGCCCCGGGCGGCCTTGACCGTGGTGCGGGTGATGAATGTCTTTTGGCCGCTGGACTGACCGTCGGACTTCAGGATCTGCAGGTCATACAGCTTCAGCCCGAACAAAAGCAGGACAATACAAAACAGCGCAAGCACAAGTCCTGCCCGGACGCGGGTTATTCTTTCCATGCTTCGCCTCCGATTTTCTCAATGGATAACACGATTGGGTACAGCGCGGGCATCACCGCCATGGAAAGCACTGCGGTGATGAAAAACGCGCCCAGCCGGGACATTGGGATAGTACCCAAAAACAGCCCGGCAAAAAACAGGATCATTTCATAAAGCACAATGGCGCAGCCGGTGCAAAGCATGGTTGAGCCGAAGCCCTTACGCAGATAGCACTGGCGCACGATGCTTGCCAGCACGGCAATGCCGGTGAGCAGAGCGATGACATAGCTTCCGGGCGATGTACCGGAGCAAAAGTAAAGAAACGAGCTGACCAAAGCGAACACGCAGCCTGTTTCAGGATCTTGAATGATGCAGGCCATAATGATGGCGCAGGCAAGCAGATCCGTTGTGGTGCCGAAAATGCGCACCCGGCTCATGATCACGTCCTGCAAAAGGCTCACGCCCAGCAGTACCACCGTCAGCAGCAGCCATTTGAGCAAGCTGCGCCGCTGCTTCGGTGTGATATAAAGCTTGCTGAGGATGCCGGAAAAGGGGCGGTCCGGCTTAAATTCCCGTTTTCGTCCAAACATGGTCTTACCCCGCATCAAATTCCGTAAGGATAAACACCTGCTCCAGGCGGGAAATATCCGCCGCAGGCTTCAAAAGGGCGTACATAGCCACGCCGCTTTCGGTAAAGCCGGCATCCACCACGTGTCCCAAAATCAGATTCCGGGGATAGATGGTAGAGCCTGCGGTGACTACCTGATCATTACTCAGCACTACGGCAGAGGTGGGCAGATAGTCCATGCGCAGCAGCCCTGCCTTGTCGGTGCTGTAGCCGCCCTGGACGATGCCGCTGTGGCCGGAGGAGGCGATGGTGGCGCTGATCTGTAGGGAGGAGTCCAGAATGGTCTTGACCACACAGTAATTGCTGCCCACTTCCGTTACTAGGCCCACCACCTCGCCGTTGGCGGTGATGACGCACATACCCTCGCCGATGCCGGAGGAGCTGCCACGGTTGACGGTGAAGGAGCTGGTCCAGTCCTGGGAGCTCCAGGAGATGATGTAACCGTCCACCAGCTCAAAGTCCTCGTGGGCGCTTTTCAGCTCCAGCAGAGCCCGGAGACGGTCATTTTCCCGGGATACGGAATCGGCTTCCCGGGCGGCATCCTCCATTTGGGCCAGCTGTTCTTTCAAAGCGGCGTTTTCCGCTTCCAAAGCTTCGTAGCGGAAGATATAGTCATAAAAGCGCTCCGCTTGGGTAGTCAGGGAGCTTGCGCCGGTGCGCAGCGGGGTCAAAATGCCCTGCACCAGCATTTCCGGCAGCGTCAGGCCGGTGAGATTGCCGATCACAGCCAGCGCAGCAGCCAGCAGCACGGCAATGATCAGCGCCGCCTTTACTTTTGTGGTAAAAAAGTGCTTCATATCGTTTCCTCACTCGTTGGGGTGATGTTTGTTGTCAGTTCAGCAATTCCGGGGCGATGGCCTTCAGCATCTTCCAAAGGGTGCAGACCGGAAGCCCCATAACGTTATAGTAGTCGCCGTGCATTTTCTCCGCAAACAGAGCGGCACCGCCCTGAATGCCGTAAGCGCCGGCCTTGTCCATGGGCTCACCGGTGCGGATGTAGGCAAGGATCTCTGCCCGGGAAAGCTCCCGGAAATGGATATCCGTCACCTCGGTGCGGGTCTCGATCCGGTCGCCTTGCAAAACAGTTACACCGGTCATGACCTGGTGGTCTCTGCCGGAAAGCAGGGTCAGCATTTCTTCGGCTTCCGCCTCGCTGTGGGGCTTGCCCAGGATCTTACCTGCGCAGACCACCACCGTATCGGCGGCGATCACCGTGTCGCCCGTCTCCCGGGGAATGGCCAGCGCTTTGCGCCGGCTGACCAGCCCTACCGCTTCGGCAGGTGTCTTGTCCGGATCTATGGTCTCATCGATATCCGCCACCCGGACGGTGAAGGGAATATGAAAAAGTCCCAAAAGCTCTTTTCGCCGGGGAGATTGGGAGGCAAGGATCAATGCCATGATCGCGTTCCTTTCAAATAGATAATTGACAATGGAGGATTGAGAATTAAGGTGTCGCCTGAGGCGACGGATTTTGAATTTATTGGGGTCTTACCGGTTTCCGTCCAGACCCCGCAGGTAAAGGCCTCTGGTGTAGGCGCCGGGGTCAAAGGGCAGGGGCTCGTGCCAGGCAGACAGGACGCTGTCTACCTCTTTGGCGTTTTCTGTGGTAAAATACAGCCGCAGCGCCCACAGACCCAGCTTTCGCAGGTCCTTCTGCCGGTCCAGCCAGTAGAGCTTCTGGCCGTTGAGCAGCACGGAGCGGCACTTGTCGCCGTCTTTGATAATGGGGAAATCTGCGCCGGTCTTATCCACCAGTTTGCCGGTGGTCAGATTGCAGGTGCAGCTTCCGGTGCGACCCCGGATCAGACAGTTTTCCGTGATCATCAGCGGCAGCCGGCCATAGGCGAAGATCTCGCAGGGCACGGCTTTGCTCACGTCCCGGATCTGAGGCAGGGTCATTTCGAAGCTCAGCGTTGCGGAGAGCAGATCTATATCCCGCATCAGATTGACAGCGCCGGAATTGTAAAGATTCAAACCGAAATCGCCACGGATGCCCAGCCGTGCTTCCCGGGCGGGCAGCAGCAGGCCCAAATTGCCTGCCAGCACCTCCCGGATGCCGTTGTCCCGCAGCAGCATCAGATCCTCTTTCAGCCGGGGCAGCTCATTGTCGTGAACAATCCGGGGCAGCACCGCCGCCACATGGGCTTTGGCGGTCAACTCACGGCAGAAAAGAGGATCCAGCGCCAGAATGTGCAAAGGCACATACAAAACCTCCGGCTTCATCCGCAGCAGCTTGGGTGTGATCTGCTCCCGGGTGGTCACCTGTACGGTCAGACCGGGCAGATCCTTGTTGCCGGGATGGGTGGGGATCCTGGGTGTTTTGTGCAAAACAGGGCGCTCCCGGCGGGCACGCAAAGCGGTCAGCTGATTCAGCGCATCCCGGCGCAGAGCATTGATGTCTGCGGCGGACAAAGTGACACCCTGCTCGATGTAAATATCTGTATCCTCGCAGATATAGGGCGTGCCGCCGGTCTTTTCCAGCCGGGAAGCCAGGGCTTCCCGGGTCAGCGGTACATTCCGGGCAAACTCTGCCCGAGGACCGATGGCCTTGCAGCTGCGACCCTCCGGGTCTGTGACGGCAAGGGAGCAGCCCTGTGAGGAAATGACCGCCTGAAAACGGACGGGAACAAGGCTGTTTTCCGTGTTTTCGTAGCTCTGGCGGATCTCCTGGAGCCATTTGTGGTCGTCGTATTTATCTTCCCGGACGCCAAACATGGCACTTCCAATGCGGCCGGTATAATAACCGTCGGTAAAGCCCTGGCGGTTAAAAGAGGCCATGAGGGTGCGCTTCATATCCTCGGTGACGGTGACCTCGTCCAGGGCCTTGCGATAGACACCGGTGACCGCCGCCACATATTCCGGACGCTTCATCCGGCCTTCCAGCTTAATGGAGGCAACGCCCATCTGCTGCAGCTCCTGCAAATGGCCGATCAAACAGTTGTCCTTCAGGCTCAGCGGATATTTATTGTCTTCCCGACGGCCGTAGCCATAGCTCTTCCGGCAGGGTTGGGCGCAGCGGCCACGGTTGCCGGAGCGGCCGCCGATGGCAGCGGACAGATAGCATTGGCCGGAATAGCTCATGCACAGTGCGCCGTGGGCGAAAACCTCGATCTCGATAGGAGAATGTTTGCAAATATAAAGGATCTCGTCGTGACCCAGCTCCCGGCTGAGCACCACCCGCTTCATGCCCATAGCAGCGCACAGCAGCACACCGGGCAGAGAGTGGACAGACATTTGGGTAGAGCCGTGCAGCTCCACGCCCGGAGCGATCTTGCGGCAAAGCTCCGCCACACCCAGATCCTGCACGATAAAGGCGTCCACGCCGCTGGCGGCGGCCTGGCGGATCAGCTCGCACAGCTCCTCAGTCTCCCGGTCGGAGACCAGGGTGTTTAGGGTCAGGTGCACCGCTACGCCCCGGATATGGCAGTATTTCACCGCTTCCGTCAGCATTTGGACTGTGAAATTTTTTGCGCCCTGGCGGGCGTTAAAAATGCTGCAGCCCAGATAAACCGCATTGGCGCCGTTTTGCACGGCGGCACGCAGCGCTTCCATGGACCCGGCAGGCGCCACAAGTTCGATCATAACGATTTCTCTCCATAATGGTATACTTACGGGCATTATATCATATCTGCCCCACAAGTTCCAGTACTACATGTGAATTTTTCTAAAATAAAAAAGGCCCCCTTGCCTAAAGGGGGCTGGCTGCCCGGTAGGGCAGACTGGGGGATAGTGTGCTACAAGGCGATATATCCCTCCACCGCTTGCGCGGTCCCCCTCCCTTTAGGCAAGGGAGGCTTATATTCAATTCCCGGTTTTGCCAAGCTGGGGCAGGCTGACGTAAAATGCGTTGCCGGCGGGGAAGCCCTGGGCCCAGATCTGGCCTTTGTGCTGCTGCACGATCCCCTGGGCGATGGAAAGACCCAAGCCGTAGCTGCTGCGGTCGGTGCGGGCCTCGTCCAGGCGGTAGAACCGCTTGAAAATGTCCCGGCAGGCGGCCTCAGAAAGAGGCTGACCCGGCGTGAAGACTGTCAGCAGACATTTTCCTCTGCCGGAGTGATCCAGAGAAAGCACCACCTGAGAACCGGGAGCGGCGTATTTCAGTCCGTTGTCCAGCAGAATGTCCACCACCTGCTGCAGCTGCTGCCGGCAGCCCAGGACCCGGATGTCCGGCGCAATACGGCTGTCCAGCATCAGACCCTGCTCAAAATAGGCCGGCTCAAAAGGAAGCAGCGCATTTTCCACAAGGCTGCTCAGATCCAGACAGCTTTGCGCAGCCTGGGTCTGGCCGTTGTCCGCCCGGGCAAGCTGCAAAAGATTTTCCACCAGATGGCGCATTTGCCGGCTCATGGTGAGTATGTTTTCCGCAAAACGCCCCTTTTCCTTGGGAGAATATTCCGCCTGCTGCAGCAGCTCTGCGTTGGTGAGGATCACCGTCAGCGGCGTTTTCAGCTCGTGGGAAGCATCGGCGACGAATTGCTGCTGCTGCGCCCAGGACTTTGCCACCGGCCGCACTGCCCACCGGGCAAGCAATACGCTGATGCCGAAAAAACCAAGAATGCTCACTGCGCCGATCCAGGTAAAGGTCTGTAAAAGACCTTGCAGGGTGCTGTCGGTATAGGCGGTGTCGGTGAAGGCGACCACAATTCCTTCCGGCCCGTCGCTGCGGTAAAACCGCAGGCCGTACTGCCGCAAAGTGCCGGTTTTTTCGCCTGTTTCCAGCGCCAGGTTATACAGTTGCCACAGCGCATCCATGTCGCTTAGATCATAGGCGTCGCTGCCGGCAGCCACCAAAAATCCCGGCCCGGTGAGCCGCAGGGTAAAGCAGGGGATCGTGCCGCCCAAATTGCCCGGAGCGTCCGGCCGTGGCTTGGTCATGGCGGCGGTCTTCAGGGCGGCCTCCTCGGTCTTTTGCAGATCCGCTGCGGTAAACTGATACACCAAAACGAAAATAACGGCGAGCATAGCCAGCGCCAGAGCCATGTTGATACCAACAAGCTTCCAGCGAAGACGTTTGATCATTCTTCCACCTCCAGATGATAACCCAGCCGCCGCACGGCGTCGATGCGGATGTTGGAGCCGATGGCCCGGAGCTTTTTCCGCAGGAAGCCCACATAGACCTCCACATGGTTTTCCACCGCATTGGAGTCGTAGCCCCAGACACGGCTGAGGATCACTTCTTTCGATAAATTCCGTCCGCCGCTTTGCAGCAGCAGGCGCATAACGTCAAATTCCCGGGCGGAAAGCCGCACCGATTTGTCGCCGCACCGCAAAATGCCGGAGGACAGATCCAGGTCGGTATTGCCGAAGTTGATCTGCTCTACCTGCGTTCCCTGCCGCCGCAAAAGGGCATTGATGCAGGCAAGCAGCTCCCGGGAATCAAAGGGTTTTGTCAAATAATAATCTGCGCCGGCGTTGAGACCCTCGATCCGGTCTGTCACGTCGGATTTTGCCGTCAGCATCAAAATAGGAACGCCGCAGCGCTGGCTGCGCACCTGCCGTGCCACCTGAAAGCCGTTCAGACCGGGCATCATCACGTCCAGGATCAAAAGATCGTAAATGCCCAGCAGGGCGTACTGCGCGCCGGTCTCACCGTCGTGAACGGCTTCCACCGAAAAGCCTTTGGCGGTAAGCAGCGCCTTGAGGGATTCGGCAAGCAGCGCTTCATCTTCAATCAGCAGAATTTTCATAGCAAAACCTCCGGTTTTTTTCTGCCTTTATCATATCGCAGCGGGCTGAAATGAAACTGAAATTATTGCATTTATTATAACGAATTGTTTGGTCCCTTGTCAATGACGCACAGTTTTTGGTCGATTTGAGCCACTTGCCGCTGCAGCCGGGCAATGGCCCGCTTTTTCAGCGCACGCTGAAAAAGCAGCTTTCTCTATCCATTCCACATTGGTGTCCTCCTTAAAACAGGATAATATAGTATAGGCAAAAATTTGCTAATATTCAAGTCGTAATTTTCGGTGGATAATATAAGCAACTCGAAAGAAAGGGGTGCATATATGATCAGCTACCGTCCGTTGTGGGAAACGATGAAAAAGCGTGGTGTGACCACCTATACGCTGATCTATAAAAAGGGTTTCAGCGCATATACGATCACCAATCTCAAGCGCAACAAATCCATTACCATGAACACCCTTGAAAAGCTGTGCGCAGTTCTTAACTGCACGCCCAATGATATTATCGAATTTGTTGAAGAGTGAACACCCTTGCTGCTAGCAAGGGTGTTTTTTGTTGCAAGTTTTCAATGACGCACAAAAAGGCTTCTCCCGTGGGGAAGGTGAAAGGTGTCGATTCTTCCCGGGGAAAAATTCAAAAACAGGCTATGATTTTTTGAAATTATATGGTATAATGCTTAAAATAGGTTTGATATTGCCATTTATATGTTTCGATAAGCAAAGGAGATACCCATGGGATTGATGACAAAGCTGTTCGGTACCCGTTCTCAGCGGGAACTGAAGAAAATACAGCCTTTGGTGGACAAGGTGCTTTCTCTGGAGGAAAGCTATAAAGAATTGTCCGAAGATGCGCTGAAGGCAAAGACCGCCGAGTTTAAGGATCGGCTGGAAAAGGGAGAAACGCTGGACGAGCTGCTGCCCGAGGCATTTGCTGCCATCCGGGAAGCGGCTGACCGGGTGCTGGGCATGCGCCCTTACCCGGTGCAGATCATCGGCGGCATCATTTTGCATCAGGGACGGATCGCCGAAATGAAGACCGGCGAAGGCAAGACCCTGGTTGCCATTTTGCCCTGCTACCTCAACGCCCTCACCGGCAAGGGCGTCCACGTGGTCACCGTCAACGAATACCTTGCCAAGCGTGACTCCGAGTGGATGGGCAAAGTCTATCGCTATATGGGTCTGCGCGTAGGCCTGATCGTTCCCGGCATGGAGCCGAAGGAGCGCCGGGAAAGCTATGCTGCAGACATCACCTACTGCACCAATAACGAGCTGGGCTTCGACTATCTGCGTGACAATATGTCCATTTACAAAGCAGAGCAGGTCCAGCGGGGCTACCATTTTGCCATCGTGGACGAGGTGGACTCCATTTTGATCGACGAAGCAAGAACCCCGCTGATCATTTCCGGCAAGGGTGAGGATTCCAGCAAGCTCTATGAAATGGCAGATGCCTTCGTTGCCACATTGCGCAAGCAGGTTTTTGCCAAGACCGACGAAAAGGAAGTGCAGGATAATTACGATTGCGACTATTTCGTGGACGAAAAAAGCCGCTCTGTTTCCCTGACCGCGGAAGGCATTGCCAAGGCGGAGCGCTTCTTCGGCGTGGAAAACCTGTCCGATGCGGAAAATACCACCCTTTCCCACCATATCAACCAGGCCATGAAGGCCCGGGGCATCATGAAGCGGGATATCGATTATGTGGTCAAGGACGGCGAGATCATCATCGTTGACGAATTTACCGGACGACTGATGTACGGCCGCCGCTACAACGAGGGTCTGCACCAGGCCATCGAAGCCAAGGAAAAGGTCACCGTGGCAGGCGAGAGCAAGACCCTTGCCACCATCACCTTCCAGAATTTCTTCCGTCTTTACGATAAGCTCTCCGGCATGACCGGTACGGCGCTGACGGAAGAGGCGGAATTTGAAGCCATTTATCAGCTGGACGTGGTGGAGATCCCCACCAATAAGCCGGTTGCCCGTCTGGACCATACGGATGTGGTCTACAAGACCGAGGCCGGCAAGTTCCGTGCCATTGTGGAGCAGGTGAAGCAGTGCAACGCCAAGGGCCAGCCTGTTCTGGTGGGTACGATCTCTATTGAAAAGAGCGAGATCCTCAGCAAACTGCTGAAAAAAGAGGGCATCAAGCACAATGTGCTGAATGCCAAGTATCACGAAATGGAAGCCCAGATTGTTGCCCAGGCGGGCAAATTCGGCGCGGTGACCATCGCCACCAATATGGCAGGACGTGGTACGGATATCGTGCTGGGCGGCAACGCAGAATTTCTTGCCAAGAGCGATCTGCGCAAGACCGATATGCCCGAGGAGCTTTTGGCAGAGGCGGATTCTTATGCGGAAACCACCGATCCGGAAATTTTGGCTGTGCGGAAAAAGTACGAGGAGCTTCTGCGCCACTATAAGGCCCAGATCGCACAGGAGGCTGTGCAGGTCAAGGAGGCCGGCGGTCTTTATATCATCGGCACGGAGCGCCATGAATCCCGCCGTATCGACAATCAGCTCCGTGGCCGTTCCGGCCGTCAGGGCGACCCCGGCGCAAGCCGGTTCTACCTGAGCCTGCAGGACGATCTGATGCGCCTGTTCTCCTCTGACCGGATCATGGGCATGATGGACAGCCTGGGTCTGGATGAGGATACGCCCATCGATGCCAGAATTCTCTCCAACGCCGTGGAAAATGCCCAGAAGAGCGTGGAAGGCAGAAATTTCCGTGTCCGCAAGAGCGTTCTGGAATACGACGATGTGATGAACACCCAGCGTGAGGTCATCTACGCCCAGCGCAGAAAGGTGCTGGAGGGCGAGGACCTGCGGGAGAATATGCTGAGCATGCTGCGCACCTATGTGGATACCACTGTCACCTCCGCTTTGGGAGAATTCGGCGGCATTGTCAGCCCGGAGAGCGTCCCGCAGGTGCTGAGCCAGTTTGAGGGCGTGTTCTTCCCCAAGGGCGTGCTGGAGATCCGTGCTGCCAAGGCAGATGCTCTGGCAGACGAGATCTACGAAGAAGCCGTCCGTTTCTATGAGAAGAAGGAAGAGGCGCTGACCGTGCCCGTTATGCGGGAGCTGGAGCGTGTGGTCATGCTCCGGGTGGTGGACGAATACTGGATGGATCACATCGATGCCATGGACGATCTGAAGCAGGGCATCGGTCTGCGGGCCTACGGTCAGCATGACCCGGTCATTGCCTACAAGGAAGAGGGTTTCGAAATGTTCGAGGCCATGATCCGTGCCATCCGGGAAGAGACCATTAGAAGAGTGTTCCTGGTGCAGCTGCGGCCCCAGCAGGAGCTGCGCCGTCAGAAGGTGGCCAAGGAGATCTCCGCCACCGGCACGCCGGACGGCACCGTGAAAAAGCAGCCGATCCGCAATAAAGGGACTAAAGTGGGACCCAACGATCCCTGCCCCTGCGGCAGCGGCAAAAAGTATAAAAAATGCTGCCGGGATAAAGATATTGCCGGCGGCATGGAGCAATAAATCCGCAAAAACCCCATAAAAGGAGGTCAATCCATGGAAACCATTTATGTCACCGGTCACCGCAATCCGGACACCGACTCCATCGTTGCGGCCATGGCCTACGCCGCTTTGCGCAACGCACTGGGCGACCGGAATTATGAGGCTGCCTGTCTGGGCAGAGTTTCCGACGAGACCCAAATCGTTTTGAACCGCTTCGGCTTCCAGCCTCCCAAGCGGATCCATAGCATGCACACCCAGGTTCGTGATCTGGACTTTGATAAGCCTACGGTATTTTCAACCGCAGTTACCATGGGCCGTGCATGGGAGGAGCTGAGCAAGCACAGCGGCCTAAACGCCATTCCCATTGCCAATGACGACGGTACACTTTTCGGTATGCTTTCCCGTACCGATGTTGCCAATTATAATATGAACATGGTCTCCGGCGGACGGCTCACCGCAGTGCCGCTGTTTAATGTTTTGTCTGTGCTGGAGGGTAAGGTGGTCAACGATGCCGGCGAGCAGATCGACGAGATCTCCGGCCATGTGACCATTGCGCTGCCCCAAAGCCGGGAAAATCTGCTGTTCAACGATCCGGAAACGGTGGTTTTGTGCGGCGACCAGCCGGAAATGATCCGCCGGGCGCTGGAAATGAACGTCAACTGCCTGGTGCTTTGCCAGGCGGAGCTGCCGGTCCAGTTGCGGGATATTCCCACCAAAACCTGCGTGATCGCAACGCCTTATGATGCCTATCGGGCTGTGCATCTGCTGTTCCAATCCACGCCGATCGGCCGGATCTGTGACAATCAGGTGCTGGTATCCTTCCATTTGGAGGATCGGGTGGACGATGTGCGGGAGCTGATGCTGAAGCACCGCTTCTCCAGCTATCCTGTGCTGGATGAAGAGGAAAAGGTCGTGGGCGTTTTGAGCCGCTACCACTTGCTGCGTCCCAGAAGAAAACGGGTGGTGCTGGTGGACCACAACGAGATCGCCCAGTCTGTGCCCGGTCTGGAGGAAGCGGATATTCTGGAGATCATCGACCATCACCGTCTGGCAGATATTCAGACCACCAACCCCATTTACGTCCGCAATGAGCCGGTGGGCTCTACCAATACCATCATCGCCAGCATGTTCCAGGACAGAGGCCTGATGCCCTCTGAAAAGATGGCGGGCATGATGGCGTCGGCAATTCTGTCCGACACCGTTATGTTCAAATCTCCCACCTGCACTGAGCAGGATAAGCGCACCGCCGAGCGCATGGCCCGGATCGCCAACGTTTCCCTGGACGAGCTGGGCAAGGAGATCTTCTCCGCTTCCGCCGGCAACAAGAGCGCCGAGGAGCAGTTCTATTCCGACTATAAGGAGTTCCACATCGCCGGCCACGATCTGGCGGTTTCCCAGATCACCTGCGTGGACAGCCCGAAGCTGCTGGAGCGTAAGGACGAGTTCCTGAAGCTGATGCAGGACGCAGCCACCCAAAAGGGCTTCGATCTGGTGATGCTGATGCTCACCGACGTGCTGATGGAGGGCACCCAGATCATCTACCTGGGCGACGACGAAGCCATTTCCCAGGCCTTTGGCGTGACCCCCAAGCACAGCACGGTGTTCCTGCCCGGTGTCATGAGCCGGAAAAAGCAGGTCATTCCCATGCTGTCTGCCCTGTGGGGCTAATAAAAATGCAAAATGTAGGGGCGATTCACGAATCGCCCGCGCGATGCTTTTGGTGCGCCCCTACAATGTGTAACTAACAACGAAAGGAGATCGGTATGGGCTTCGAAATGCTTTTGGGCAACGAACGGCTCAAGGAAAATTTAACAGCGGCCCTGGCAAAAGACCGGATCTCCCATTTTTATCTGATCTCCGGTCCGGCCGGCTCGGGAAAGCATACCCTTGCCCGGCTGCTGGCTGCGGCGGTGCTGTGCCGTGGGCATCATAAACCCTGCCTGCGCTGCGAGCCTTGCCGAAAGGTCATGGAAAATTGCCACCCGGACTTTATCACCGTGGAGGATCCGGAGCATAAAAACGTGGCGGTGAAGATCGTCCGCCAGTTTCGTGACGATGTGTTCATCCGGCCAAATGAATCGGAGCATAAGATCTATCTGTTTCCGCAGGAGCTGGGCATCGAGGGCCAAAACGCCCTGCTGAAGATTCTGGAAGAGCCCCCGGCCTACGGTGTGTTTATGCTGCTGACGGACAATCCGGAAAAGCTGCTGCCCACAGTTCGCTCCCGGTGCGTGGAGCTGGAGCTGAAGCCTTTGCCGCAGCCGCTTCTGCAGCAGACATTGGAAAAGGAATTTCCCGAGGCCGATGACCAGACGCTGGACGCTGCCATGCAGCGCAGCGGTGGCTTTTTGGGGCAGGCACGCAAGCTTCTCAGTGAGGGCGGCGCTGTGCTTCCCCAGACGGAAGCCTTTGTGCAAAGCTTCCTTGCCCGGGACTCCCTGGAGCTGACAAAGCTGCTGGTATCCATGGAAAAATGGAAGCGGGAGCAATTCATTGCGGCCATGGAGCAATGGCAGCAGTTTCTGGGCGGCGCCCTTGCCTGCAAATCCGGCGTGACCGCCGTCAGTCCGCTGATGCGCAAGCTGTCAGACGGCCGCAGCGCCCGGGAGCTGATGGCAGCTCTGGAAGCGGTGCGCAAGGCGACGGAGTATGCCCAGCGCAATGTTTCCTGCGGCGCAATTTGCGGCTGGCTTGTCTGGCAGCTGAGATAAAAGAGATAACCACACAAATGTGTTTAGAGATAAAGGAGCAACTATGGAGCAAGAAAATATGAAGACCGTACAGGTGGCGGATATTCAGTTCCGTCCCGGCCAGAAGGTCTATTACTTCGACCCCGCCGGTCTGACCCTGAAAGCCGGTGACCATGTGATCATGGATACCGCCCGTGGCCCGGAGTACGGCTACTGCGTTGGCGGCAACCATGCCATCCCCGAAAAGGACATCGTAACGCCCCTGCGCAGCGTAATCCGTATCGCTACGGAGCGGGATGAAGCTGTGGCAGCGGAGAATCTGAAAAAGGAAAAGCAGGCTTTTGAGATCTGCCAGCAGAAGATTTTGGAGCATCAGCTGGATATGCAGCTGGTGAGCGCAGAGTATGCCTTCGACGGCAGCAAGATCCTGTTTTTCTTCACCGCCGACGAGCGGGTGGATTTCCGGGAGCTGGTGAAGAATCTGGCATCCGTGTTCCACACCCGTATCGAGCTGCGGCAGATCGGCGTCCGGGATAAGGCGAAGATGGTGGGCGGCCTGGGCATTTGCGGCAGACCGTTTTGCTGCGCAAGCTTTTTGGACGATTTTCAGCCGGTGTCCATCAAAATGGCAAAGACCCAGAATCTGAGCCTGAATCCCACCAAGATCTCCGGCACCTGCGGACGGCTGATGTGCTGCCTGAAATACGAGCAGGATGCCTATGAGGATCTGCTGCGCACCAGCCCCAAGGCGGAGTCTTTTGTGGATACGCCCGAGGGAAGAGGTACGGTGGTGGAAGTGGATGTGCTGCGCCAGCGGGTAAAGGTGCGGCTGGAGAACAATCCGGAGGAGATCATCACCGTCTCCAATCTGGAGATCGCCGTGCTGCGCAGCGGCAAGGCCAAGAAGAACGACCCGCCCATCCCGGCTGACCTTGCGCCCATCTCCGGCGTGAAGCGTGTGGCGAAGCAAGAGGAAGCGCCGGAGGAGAGTCTGGAGACCATTCGCTTCCGTTACAGCGAAGAAGCGGTAGTGGAGGAGGAAACCCAGCCCGAAGCGCCGGAAGAAGCAGCGGAAGAGGCGCCGGAGGAGGCCGCTCCCCGGAGCGAAAGACGCAGAAATCACCGCCGTCACCGTGGCGGCAGAGGACAGGGCAAGACTGCCGGTGCAGAGCAGTCACAGGCGCAGGACGCCGCTCCGGCGCAGCCCCGGGGCGAGCAGAAGAAAGCGCCTCATCATCGCAATCGTCACCGCCACCGCCGCCCCAATCAGAACAATAAACCCAGCGAGAATTAAATATAAAAGGAGAGGCAACTGCCTCTCCTTTTTTGCTTTGCAATCATTTTATGCTGCGTAGGGGCGATTCACGAATCGCCCGTTTTGAGAGGGCCTTCGGGCGAATCATGATTCGCCCCTACAAAACAGAATATCTTTTCTGCATTCAACGAAAAACGCCGCCCAACCGGGCGGGTTTTTTACGTTCATTTCGTTTCATCGGGGACGTATTGGGCAATGTCTTCTAGACGGCAATCCAGAAAGGCGCAAAGTTTGTTCAGCGTCTTCGTTTCCATATTTTCGTTGGCTTTCAGCCGGCGGACGGTTTTGCTGTCGATACCGCAGTTTTCCCGCAGCTGATATGTGGTGACCCCTTTTTGAGCCATGGTTTCCCAAAGCTTGTCAAAACGAATCATATCAACACCCCCACTTGACAAATTTATTATGGGGGTTATAATCCTAATTATTAAGGGGATATAATCCCCATACGAAGAAAAGAGGGAGCAGATGAGCCATTCCCTGCTGGATTATTTGCGGCGGCGACCCATAGAGATTTTGGATATGATCCTGGATTACGGAAATGGAGATAAAACAGGCGAGAGCGATAATGAAGCTATTCTGTTAACACTTATTGTGATAAAGGAACGGGGCGAAGCTGTACAGCCTGACGTGCGACAGCGTGCCCGGGGTGCTTGGCGGCTGCTAAAGGAGCGGTGGCCGGGGATTGACAAGCTATACCCGGAATTGGATGAGCTTTGAAAGGTGTTGCGCTCACCCACCATTTCACGGTGTTGCAACATTGTGCCGGGAGATTCCCACGACCCCTCCGGGATCTCGGAATGACATGCTATTTCAGTGGTGCGGAAGTGGGCGATTCGTGAATCGCCCCTACGGTTTCAACTGTCGGCAAAGCCGACACCTTAATTCTCCATTCTCCACTTTCCATTCTCCATTAAAAAAAGCCTCCCCGGGTGGGGAGGCTTTTTATGTAGCAAATTACACCATTGCGGCGGTGATGATAGCCATCTTGTAGACCTCTTCGGCGTTGCAGCCGCGGCTGAGGTCGTTGATGGGAGCAGCCAGACCCTGCAGGATGGGGCCCAGAGCTTCGTAGCCGCCCAGACGCTGCGCGATCTTGTAGCCGATGTTGCCGGCTTCGATGGTGGGGAAGATGAAGGTGTTGGCGTAGCCTGCCACGGGAGAGCCGGGGAACTTCAGCTGACCGACCTCGGGAGCAACGGCGGCGTCGAACTGCATCTCACCGTCGATGGCGAGGTCCGGAGCCATTTCCTTGGCAACTGCGGTGGCATCGTGGCTCAGCTTAACAGTGCCGCCCTTGCCGGAGCCGTTGGTGGAGAAGCTCAGCATTGCCACCTTGGGATCGATGCCGAAGACCTTGGCGGTGTTGGCGGTCTCGATGGCCACCTCAGCCAGCTTCTGGGCAGCGGAGAGGACTACGTTGCCTTCCTTGTCCAGGGTGTCCTCGTAGCTCAGGTTGATGGCACAGTCACCCATAGCCAGCTTTTCTTCGCCACGGACCATGATGAAGCAGGAAGAGACCAGATGGCTGCCGGGCTTGGTCTTCACGATCTGCAGAGCAGGACGGACGGTGTCGGCGGTGGAGTAGGTAGCGCCGCCCAGCAGAGCGTCGGCATAGCCCATCTTCACCAGCATGGTGCCGAAGTAGTTGCCCTTGGAAAGAGCGGCCTTGCATTCATCGGCGCTCATCTTGCCCTTACGCAGCTCCACCATCTTCTCGACCATGGCGTCCATGCCCTCGTAGGTAGCAGGATCCAGGATCTCCACGCCTTCAATGTTAAAGCCGCCCTTTTTGGCGTTGGCCTTGACTTCCTCAACATTGCCCACCAGAACGGGGGTCAGGAAACCGCCCTCCACCAGACGTGCAGTAGCTTCCAGAATGCGGGCGTCGTGGCCCTCGGTGAAGACGATCTTTCTGGGATTGGCCTTCAGAGTTTCGATCATTGCATTAAACATGTCAGTTTTCCTCCAGTTTGCGGGCGATGGCCCGTATTTATTGTCAATGGAACAATTATACAACATCATTTTGCCGTGCGCAACCGTTTTTAAAAGAATATTTCACCGAAAAAACGGCCGGGGATGGGATCAAAACCGGAAAAATGTTGAAAAACCCCATAGAAAATCCGGAAAAAAGGGTTGCAATCCGGGAAAAGAGGTGCTATAATCCAAATGTAAGATGTTTGACTTTTAGGAGAGAGGGGCGCACCCCTCTCTCTTTCTTAATGGAAAGGAAAGCTTATGAAGGTAACCCAACTGGTTGAAAGCTTTGCCCGTCCGGTGGTGGAGCAGCATGGCTGCACGCTGTGGGACGTGGAGTATGTCCGGGAGGGCAGCGAGCGGTTTTTGCGGCTGTATATCGACAAAGACGGCGGCGTGGACATCACAGACTGCGAGGCCATTTCCCGGGCGGTGGATCCGATTCTGGATGAAAAAGACCCGATTCCGGAATCCTATCATTTTGAGGTTTGCAGCGCCGGCCTGGAACGTGCGCTGAAGCGCCCCGGGGATTTTGAGCGGTTTATGGGCAGCCCCATCACCGTCAAGCTCTACCGTCCCCGAAACGGACTGAAAGAGATCCCCGGCATCCTGCGTGGCTATGATGACGGCAAGGTCACCGTAGAGGCAGGAAAGGAAACCATTACGTTTGAAAAATCTGAAGTCGCATTGGTGCGGCTTCGTGTGGAATTTTAAGGAGGAAATCATGGCAAGAACGAAAAAGAAAGCCGAAGCCCCCAAGGTAGATATCGGTGCAGAGATCTTTGCATCTTTGCGTGAGCTGGAAAAGCTCAAGGGCATCAGTGTTGACTATATGGTAGAGCGTCTGAAGCAGGCGCTGACCAACGCTTACCGCAAGGACCGGGAGGATAACCGGGACGTACCTGCAGAAAATGTAGTGGTGGACCTGACCGAGCAGGGCCTTTCCATGTATCAGGTCAAGACCGTGGTGGAAGAGGTAGAAGACTCCGCTCTGGAGATACACATCGATGCCGCCCGCAACATCAATCCCGATGCCAAGGTGGGCGACAATGTGTCCATACCCATTGACATTCAGAAGTTTGGCCGCATCGCTGCCCAGACCGCCAAGCAGGTGGTCATTCAGGGTATCCGGGAAGCCGAGCGTGGCATGGTCTATGAAAGCTATTCCAGCAAGGCCCAGGAGCTGCTCACCGGCACTGTGCTGAAGATCGATCCCAGCGGTGATATTTTTGTCCGTGTGGGTCAGGGAAGCGAGCAGTCCGATGCCGTGCTGCGCACCGGCGAGCAGATCCCCGGCGAAAGCTACCGTGAGGGCGATATCATCCGTGTGTACGTACTGGAAGTCCACCGTGCCAACCGTGGCCCGTTGGTCCAGGTTTCCCCTAACCATCCCAATATGATCCGCCGCCTGTTCGAGCTGGAAACTCCTGAAATCGCTGACGGACAGGTGGAGATCCGCAACATCGCCCGTGAGGCCGGCTCCCGCAGCAAGATGGCAGTACGTGCCACTTTGGAGGGTGTAGACCCCGTTGGCGCATGCGTCGGCCCCCGTGGCGGCCGTGTAGGCGCCGTTGTTTCCGAGCTCCATGGCGAGAAGATCGATATCGTGGTCTGGAGCGAAGATCCCTGCGAGTATGTCCGCGCCGCACTGAGCCCTGCGGATGTGATTTCCGTTACCCCTGTGCCCGGTCAGAAGGCCTGCCGTGTTGTAGTGCCGGATGACCAGCTGAGCCTTGCCATTGGCAAGGAGGGTCAGAACGCCCGTCTGGCAGCACGCCTGACCGGCTATAAGATCGACATCAAGCCTGAAAGCCAGGCTGACGAAGAGTAATTAAAAAACCTTGCCTCCCTCTTAGAGGGAGGTGGCACGGCGAAAGCCGTGACGGAGGGAGTGTACTCACAAATCATAGAACACTCCCCCAGTCAGCTTCGCTGCCAGCCCCCTCTGGGAGGGGGCCGAGAAATAGAAGGAGGTAGTCCTTATGCAAAAGAAGATCCCCCAGCGGCAGTGTATGGGCTGCCGTGAAAGAAAAGCCAAGCGTGACATGATCCGGGTGGTCAGAGGCACAGACGGCACGGTGTCCTTAGATTTCAGCGGCAAGCTCAACGGCCGTGGCGCCTACATTTGCCCCGATCCCGAATGCCTGAAGAAAGCCATCCGCTCCAAATCGCTGGACAGAAGCCTGGAAACGGAGATTCCGCAGGAGGTCTATGACAGACTGGGTAGGGAGATGGAGGCCGGCGCAAATGGATAAGATAATGAATTATCTGTCCCTTGCGAGAAAGGCCGGTCTTGCGGAGCTGGGCGAGGAGCCGGTGGGTGCAGCTGCCAGAGCGCTGACAGCAGCGCTGATCGTTGTGGCGTCGGATGCCGGAGATCATACATGGCGCAGAGCCAAAAGCTTTGCTGCCGGCACAGATCAGCAATGTATCCGCCTACCGCACAGCAAGGACGAAATGGGCATGGCCATCGGCCGCAGCGCTCTGGCGATTGCCGCCATTACCGATCCGGCACTGGCGCTGAGCATGGTTCAGGCGCTGGGTGAGCCGGAAAAGCACAAGGCGGTGTTGGAAGTGCTGGAAGGCAAGGTTGCCAAGGTAAAAAAACGCCAGGCGGAACAGAAGGCCCACAAAAGAAATGTCCGCAAAGGAAAGAAGTAAGTAGTTAATTGATAATTGATAATGGAGAATTGATAATTTTGGAGTCCGCTTTGCGGACGGTTTGAAATCGTTGCCGAAGACAACACAACAATTCTCAATTCTACATTCTCCATTGTCAACTCCCATATAATATGGAGGTGCGTATATGAGTTTAGTGAAGTATCGTTTGAAAGAGGTTGCTGCGGATTTTGGCGTAGCGCCCAAGGAAATATCGGAGATCCTGGCAAAATACGGCGAAAAGCCCAAGTCCAACACCCAGGTGCTGACGGATGAGGAGCTGAACGTCCTGTTTGACCACATGACCTTTCATAACCAGATCAGCTCCCTGGAGGTGATCTTTGCTGTTGCGCCTTCTGCGCCCAAGGCAGAGCCCAAGAAGGAGGAAGTCCCCAAGGCTGAAGCGCCTAAGAAGGCAGAAGAAAAGCCCGCCGCCAAGGAAGCTCCCAAGGCTGCACCCCAGCAGCCCAAGCCCGAAAAGCCTGCCAAGCCTGCAGAGCCAGAGCGCCGCCGGGAGCGCCGGATCGTGGATACCTCTGCGGTGCAGGTCAATACAAACCGCTTTGCGGATGTGGACAATCTGGTGGACCAGCGTGTGCAGGACTATCAGGGCGGCAAGCAGCGCATCGGCGGCAAGAAGGGCCAGCAGCAGAACAAGAAGGACAATAAGTTCAAGGGCAACAAGTCCCGCAACGAGGAGCAGGAAAAGATGCGCCGTCTGCAGATGGAAGTGGCCCGGAAAGCGCCCACTGTGGTCAAGATCCCCGAGGAGATCACCGTCGGCGAGCTGGCAAGCCGCATGAAGAAGACCTCCGGCGAAGTTATCAAGCTGCTGATGAAAAACGGCGTGATGGCCGGCATCAACCAGACCATCGACTTTGACACCGCCGAATACGTGGCTACCGAAATGGGCTGCAAGGTGGAAAAGGAAATTACCGTTACCATCGAAGAGCGGATCATTGACGATCACGTGGATACCGCTGAAGAACTGGAGACCCGTGCACCTGTGGTTGTTGTTATGGGTCACGTCGACCACGGCAAGACCTCCACGCTGGACGCCATCCGTAAGACCTCTGTTACCGCAGGGGAGGCCGGCGGCATCACCCAGCATATCGGCGCTTATACCGTGGATGTGAACGGCAATATGGTCACCTTCCTGGATACCCCCGGTCACGCTGCCTTTACCTCTATGCGTGCCCGTGGCGCAAAGAGTACGGACATCGCCATTCTGGTGGTTGCTGCCGATGACGGCATCATGCCCCAGACCGTGGAATCCATCAACCATGCAAAGGCAGCAGGTGTGCCCATCATCGTTGCCATCAACAAGATGGATAAGCCCACCGCCAACCCCGACAAGATCAAAGAGCAGCTGACCAATTATGAGCTGATCCCCGAAGAGTGGGGCGGCGATACCATTATCGTTCCCATCTCTGCCAAGACCGGTATGGGTCTGGACGAGTTGCTGGAAATGGTCATCCTCACCGCCGAGGTGCAGGAGCTGAAGGCCAACCCCAACCGTCGTGCCAAGGGTACGGTCATTGAGGCGCGTCTGGACAAGACCAGAGGTCCTATCGCCACCTTGCTGGTGCAAAACGGCACGCTGAAGCAGGGCGACATCGTCATTGCCGGTACTGCCGTGGGTCGTGTCCGTGTGATGACCAATGATAAGGGCCGCACCGTGAAGTCTGCCGGTCCTTCCGTTCCTGTAGAGATCACCGGTCTGGCAGAAGTGCCCGCTCCCGGCGATGAGTTCGACGCCGTTACCGATGAGCGCATGGCCCGCACCCTGGTAGAGCAGCGCAAGCAGGCTCAAAAGGACGCCGCTGCTCAGGCAATGCAGAAGGTCACCCTGGACAATCTGTTTGCTAAGATGCAGGAAGGCGAGATGAAGGAGCTGCCCCTGATCGTCAAGGCTGACGTACAGGGCTCTGCGGAAGCAATCAAGGCGTCCTTGGAGAAGATCTCCAACGAAGAGGTCCGTGTGAAGGTCATCCACGCCGGTGTTGGCGCCATCAACGAAAGCGACATTCTGCTGGCATCTACTTCCGGCGCCATCGTCATCGGCTTTAACGTCCGTCCCGACGCAGGGGCCCAGGCAAGCGCCCAGCGCACCGAAGAGGATATGCGCTTCTACCGTGTTATCTATGATGCCATCGACGAGATCGAGGCCGCTATGAAGGGTATGCTGGCACCCCAGTTCGAGGAAGTCGTGCTGGGCCATGCCGAGGTCCGCATGACCTACAAGGTCAGCGCCATTGGCACCATCGCCGGTTGTATGGTCAAGGATGGCAAGGTCACCCGGGATGCCCAGGTGCGTGTGCTGCGTGACAATATCGTCATCCACGAAGGCGAGATCGGCTCTCTGCAGCGGTTCAAGGACGCTGTCAAGGAAGTGGCCGCCGGCTACGAGTGCGGTATGAGCGTTGCCAAGTATAACGATATTAAGGAAGGCGACATTTTCGAATGCTTCGCCATGCAGGAAGTGAAAAGATAATTGTTTCAGCCGTGCCGTGTCCCGGCACGGCTGCCCAATTATCTAATTGACAATTGAAAATTGATAATTGAGAATTGCGGCATCGGCTTTGCCGATGGATTGGATTGTCGCCGCAGGCGACACCGAAATTATCCATTGTCCATTCTCCATTGTCAATTATGACGACTGAAAGGAGTCAACAAATGGCATCCAATCGAATCAACCGGATCAATGAAGAGATCCAGAAATCCTTGTCCGATGCCCTGCGCACCGTCAAAGACCCCCGGGTCAGCGGCACGATGATCTCCATCACCCGCGTGGAGACCACGCCGGATCTGCGCTTTGCAAAGGTATATGTGAGCTTTTTGGAAGAAAACAAGGCTGCCGACGCCATGAAGGGCTTGAAATCTGCCGGTGGCTATCTGCGCCGCGAGGTCAGCAGCGACCTGAAGCTGCGCCACACTCCGGAGCTGATGTGGGCGCTGGATGACAGCATCACCTACGGCGCAAAAATGCTGGAGCTGATCAACAATCTGCCGATTTCGGATCAGGAAGAAGCGTAAATGAACGGAATTGTGATTGTAGACAAGCCCGCCGGCTGGACAAGTCAGGATGTGACAGCCAGACTCCGTCGGGTGTTCAATACCAGACGGATCGGACACGGCGGCACGCTGGATCCTATGGCCACCGGTGTTTTGCCGGTGTTTGTGGGCAGAGCCACCCGTGGTGTGGAGTTTTTTGAGCATGCCGAAAAAACCTATGAAGCCACGCTGCGTCTGGGCGTCACCACGGATACAGAGGATATTTCCGGTGCAGTGCTGGAAGAAAAGGCGGTTTGCGTCACCCCTGAGCAGCTGGAAAAGGCGCTGAAAGGCTTCCGTGGGGAGATCATGCAGGTGCCGCCTATGTATTCTGCGCTGAAGGTGAACGGCCAGAAGCTTTGCGATCTTGCCCGAAAGGGCAGGGAGGTGGAGCGCAAGCCCCGCCCCATTACGATCTTTGCGCTGGAATGTCTGGATTTTGACGGCGTAAATGCCCGCTTGCGGGTGCGCTGCTCCAAGGGTACGTATATCCGTACCCTCTGCAAGGACATCGGCGAAGCCCTGGGCTGCGGCGGCTGTATGGCGGCGCTGCGGCGGGTGCAGGCAGGGGAGTACACGGAAGCGGAAGCTGTGCCGCTGCAAACGCTGCTGGATACGCCTTCGCCGGAAGAATTTCTGCGGGGCGTAGATACCATGTTCCGTCAGTACCCTCAGGTGATCCTGACAGCAAAGCAGGAGACCCGCTGCCGTAACGGCAACAGCTTTTCTTTTGCGGCAGAGGACGGCACCTACCGCGCCTATAGCCAAACCGGCGAGTTTTTGGCATTGTCCCAAGTGACAGACGGAGTTATGTCAACCGTAAAGAGCTTTTTCGAAGTAGAATAGGGAAAAATATGGAAAAGACAAAGACAATCGTAGCCCTGGGGTTTTTCGACGGGGTGCATTTGGGACATCAGGCGCTTTTGCGGCAGTGTGTCCGGCTGGCAAGGGAAAACGATGCTTTGCCGGCAGCGATCACCTTCGACGCCCATCCCCAATCCCTTTTTTCCGAGAGCACGCCGCCGCTCATAAGCACCGTGTCTGACCGGATGCGGCTGCTGGCCGGCTACGGCATTGAAAAAGTATATATCTATCCCGTGACGGAAAAAGTTATGTCAACCAACTGGCGTGATTTTCTGGAACAGCTGATCTGCGGCGGCGCTGCCGGCTTCGTCTGCGGCAACGATTTCCGCTTCGGCCACCGGGGCGAAGGAAGTGCGGAAACCCTTACGGATTTCTGCGCAGAGCGGTCTTTGCCCTGCGTGATCGTATCCCAGCAGCTGCTGGGCGGTATCCGCATCTCGTCCACCCACATCCGCAAGCTGCTGGGGGAGGGCCGCATGGATGAGGCGGTTCGTTTCCTTGGCCATCCCCATGTCCTGACGGGCAAAGTGGTCACGGGGCGGCAGTTGGGTCGCACCATTGGCATTCCCACGGCCAATATTTTAATTCCTGAAAATCTGCTTGTGCCCAAATTGGGCGTTTATGCCTGCACTTGCAGGCTGGATGAGAAAAATTTGGTTGCCGTGACCAACATCGGCTCCAGACCGACGGTAGAGGGTCACCAGGTGAGGGCCGAGAGCTGGATTCTGGACTTTGACGGTGACCTCTACGGCAAGGAGCTTACCTTGTCGTTTCACAAGTTTCTTCGCCTGGAGCGGAAATTTGAGAATCTGGAAGAATTGAAAGCGCAAATTCAAAAGGATGCCGCTGAGGCGTACAGACTTTTAAAATAACATTTTGTATAAAAAGTTTGTATTTAGTGAAAATTTTCCTTTACTTTTGGGAAAACTTATGGTATGATAGCCGGGCTGGCTATGGCCGGACGATATTACTATGCCCGTTGCTCAGTTCAGGGAGAAAGCTGTATGCAGTACACCACCCACCCTTTACTTGGCTTCCGGGAACTATTTTGAAAGGTGGAAAACACAATGATCCAGAAGGAAAAAAAGACCCAGGTCATCCTGGAAAACGCAACCCATGAAGGCGACACCGGTTCTCCCGAGGTCCAGATCGCTATTCTGACTGCCCGTATCAACGAGCTGACCGATCACCTGCGTACTCACAAGCATGACAACCACTCCCGTCGTGGTCTGCTGATGATGGTTGGTAAGCGCCGCAGCATGCTGGACTATCTGGCAAAGAAGGACATCAACCGTTACCGTGCTCTGATCGCCAAGCTGGGTATCCGTAAGTAAGAATGTGAAAAGGCGACGGGTATCCGTCGCCTTTTTTCAGCAATTCGGGAGCCGCTTAGCAGTTGAATGGACCGCCGAAGCATCGACGTTCGATTCAAGTGCTAAACCTCCCGAACACAAAAAAACAAGGAGGAAACACAAATGATTACTCGCAAGCAGTATCCCAATCATCATGTCTTCGAGACTGAGATCGGCGGCCGCACCTTTACCGTGGAAACCGGCAAGGTTGCTGAGCTTGCCAATGCTGAGTGCATCTGCCGTTACGGCGACACCGTGGTCCTGACCACCTGCACCTGCAACCCCATCCCCAAGGCCGGCATCGACTACTTCCCTCTGACCATCGAGTTTGAAGAGAGAATGTACTC
>JAZQJO010000035.1:0-18119 GCA_045541695.1 Faecousia sp. | reverse complement strand
TCCCTCCGATGGCATCCGGCTAATTCCAGGATGCTTTCAGGGCCACTAACTGGCTTGCTACATTATACTCGCTGTTTATCCAAATGTCAAGAAAGAATTCAAAATTTTGAGCGCATTCCGCAAAAATTACTTGACGATCAGGTTCACAAGCTTATTCTTAACAACAATAGTCTTGATGATACTGCCGCCCTGCTTCTCAAGGAATTTAGCGATTCTTTCGTCAGCGAGAACATTGGTGACAACGGTATCGTTATCAAGATCGGCATCCATCAGCACGGTTCCACGCATCTTTCCGTTGACCTGAACGGCGATGTTGACCTCGTTGTCCTTGCACTTTTCCTCATCATAAGAGGGCCAGCTTTCATAGGCGATGGTATTGTCGTGACCCATCACCTGCCAGATCTCTTCACCCACGTGGGGAATAATGCAGGAGATCATTTTAATGAAGCCTTCTGCGTATTCTCTGGGGCAAGTGCCGTACTTATAGACCTCATTAACAAAGACCATCATCTGGGCAATGGCGGTATTGAAGCCCAGCACTTCGAAGTCGCTGGTCACCTTCTTGACGGTCTGGTGATAAACCTTGGTCAGCTTGCCATCGTTTTCTTCGGTGATCTTGGTCTCGTCCGTAAAGAAGTTCCAGACACGGTTGATGAACTTTCTGGAGCCGGCAACTGCGGTGGTGCTCCAGGGCTTGGAGACCTCCAGCGGGCCCATGAACATCTCGTACAAGCGAAGGGTATCTGCACCATATTCCCTGACGATATCACTGGGATTGACCACGAATTCCGGGAAACGTTTACCCATCTTGATGCCGTTTTCGCCCAGGATCATCCCTTGGTGGACAAGCTTCTTGAAAGGCTCCTTAGTAGGCGCCAGACCCTGGTCATACAGGAAGCGGTTCCAAATACGGGAATAGATCAGGTGGCCGACCGCATGCTCGGGGCCGCCGATGTAAAGGTCAACAGGCATCCAATGCTTCAGCAGCTCGGGATCGCAGAATGCGTTCTCATTCTGTGGGTCGATATAGCGCATATAGTACCAGGAAGAGCCTGCGCTGCCGGGCATGGTAGAAGTCTCACGGACGCCCTTGATGCCGTTTTGATCGTATTGCTTCCACTCTGCCGCATTTTCCAGAGGTGCTTTACCGTTGCGGCCCTTGTAGTCTTCCAGCTCGGGCAGGACCAGGGGCAGCTCTTCGTCGGGCAGGAAAACAGTTTTTCCGTCTTCAGTATAGACACAGGGAACAGGCTCGCCCCAGTAACGCTGGCGGGCGAAGATCCACTCACGGAAGTGATAATTGTTCTTGCGGCGGGCAACGCCCATTGCTTCCAGCTTGCAGGTGATGGCTTCCTTTGCCTCTTCCACAGTCATGCCGGAGAATTCTTCAGAATTGATCAGCTTGCAGCCTTTGTCAAGATAATCCTGCTTTTCAAAGGCGCACTCGCTCACGTCACGGCCCTCGATGACCTGGATCATGGGAATATTGTGGGCAACGGCATACTCAAAGTCACGCTGGTCGTGGCTAGGCACAGCCATTACAGCGCCTGTGCCATAGTTACCCAGAACGAAGTCGCCGATAAACACGGGAACTTCCTTGCCGTTAACAGGATTGATGGCATAAACGCCCTTCAGAGGGCAGCCGGTCTTGGTCTTGGTGGCGTCGGTCCGGTCAATTTCGCTCATAGCGGCAGCGGCTTTGATATAGCCCTCTACCTCTTCCCGATTCTCAATGCGATCCATCAGCGTCTTGACGATCTTACCGTCGGGGGCAAGCACCATGAAAGTGATGCCATAGATGGTTTCGATGCAAGTGGTATAAATGGAGAACTCACCGCCGCCGACCAGCTTGAAATCCACCTCAACACCGGTAGACTTGCCGATCCAGTTTCGCTGAATCTCCTTGGTAGATTCGGGCCAATCGATCTCTTCCAGACCCTCCAGCAGCTTCTCGGCAAATGCAGGCTGGTCGATGACCCACTGCATCATCATGCGCTTTTCCACGGGATAGCCACCACGCTCGGACTTGCCGTCAATGACCTCGTCATTGGCAAGAACTGTGCCCAGCGCTTCGCACCAGTTCACAGGCATTTCGATGCGCTTGGCGAAGCCTGCCTCCCAAAGTTTCTTGAATATCCATTGTGTCCATTTATAGAACTGCGGATCGGAGGTTGCCAGTACCTTGGACCAATCATAATCAAAGCCAAGCTCTTTCAGCTGCTTGGAGAAGGTTTCAATATTTCTTTGGGTGAAGCCATTGGGATGGTTGCCTGTATCCACAGCATACTGCTCTGCAGGCAGACCAAAGGAGTCATAACCCATGGGATGCAGAACGTTGTAGCCCTGCATGCGCTTCATGCGGGACATGATATCGGTAGCGGTATAGCCCTCTGGATGGCCTGCATGCAGACCCACACCGGAAGGATACGGGAACATATCCAGCGCATAGAATTTAGGCTTGGAGAAATCCCAGACATCAGTCTTAAAGGTCTGGTTTTCCTCCCAGTATCTCTGCCATTTGGCTTCCACAAGCTTATGTTCGTAATTCATAACGAAAAGCACCTCTTTCGTTTAGTTCGGAAGAATGATATCCTGCAGATCCACCTGCTCGGCATCCGCCCAAAGCCGCTCCAGATCATAGAACTGGCGGGCTTCGTCGGTGAAAACATGGACCACGATGGAGCCAAAGTCGAGCAGCTCCCAGGAATTTCCCCGGTGACCCTCACGGCCCAGCATGGGCTCGCCCAGCTGCTCCAGAGTGTACTCGGCATAATCGCACAGAGTTTTAACGTGGGTGTTGGACGTACCGGTGCAGATGAGAAAATAATCCGCCAGGCTGGAAACATCCGCGATTCTCAGCAATTTAATGTCCTGACCCTTCTTGGCATCCAGCGCCTTGGTCACTTCGTATGCAACTTCTTTTGCAGTAAGCATAAATCTTATCCTTTCTGTGAAACACAGTTAAATTTCGGCATTTGATTCAGGTATTCCAGAGCCTCCCGCGACTCCTGGGACACGGTGCTGCCTTGCTCTTTCAGGTGCGCCAGCGTCATTTCCAGCCCCAGCTTCAGCGCCGCATCAATGTCCTCAAAAGCAAGCTGACGCAGTCGCTCAACACCGGGGAAATTACGGTTTGGCTCCATATAGTCGGCAACATAAATGATTTTTTCCAGCAGGCTCATCCCAGCTCTGCCGGTGGTGTGGTATCGAATGGCGGAAACCACCGCTTCGTTTTCGCCGAAAACCCGCTGGGCAACAAGGCTGCCTGTAAGGGCATGGAGTGTTTTGGGATTTTCCTGAAAAAATACGTGCGGTATTATACCATACTCCCTGCACAATGTCAATTGATGCGGGCCGTCCAGAGCCTTTGTAATGTCGTGCAGAATTCCGGCTCTTGCAGCGTCGATCTCGTCAGCGCCGTAGTGTTTTGCCAGCTGCATGGCAGTATCACGGCACCCAAGCACATGGGCCACACGATTGGTCTTCAGCAAGGAAATGACTGTCTGCTCCAGTTTCTCCATAGGGAGTTTGCGGTAGCTGCGCTGTGTGCCGTACAGTTCATTTTCGTGAATATACCCGATCACATTTTCCGGCAAAAACGGCGCAGCGCAGCCGAAAGTGAGCATTCGTCGCAGATCTGTGGAAGAAATGAAATTGACCGCATTTTCCAGAACAACAACGTCCGCTCCCCTGCTCTCCAGCTCGGTTTTCTGGTGGGCGATCGCTTCTCTTTCATTCCGGTCGCCACGGTAAACCACGCCAAGGCTGGCATGCTTTACGATGGTCATAGGCTCTTTCCAATCCAGAAAAGAAAGGAACATATCCGTTCCCATGAGGAAGATCAGCTGCGCATCGGGATACATTTCCCGAAGCTGCAGAACGGTCAAATAGGTGTAGCTTGGCCCATCTCTGGTAAGTTCAATATCCGAAACCTCAGCATTCGGTATCTGCGCAGCAGCAAGCTGCAGCATCTCATAGCGCTGCCGGGCTGCGGGCGATCCGGCCGGAATCTGCTTGTGAGGTGCGATCCGATCCGGGATCAGCAGCAATTTATCCAGCTTGAGGCGGGACACAGCATGCTTTGCGGCCTGAATGTGTCCGATATGGGGTGGATTGAATGTGCCGCCGTAGATACCAATCCGTTCCATAGACGTTCCTCCCTGCAGATTTATTACGCAGAACTGTCTTACTCCTCGCCGTGCAGCTGTTTTTCACGGCTGCGTTCAATGGCTCTGTCAATGGCCTGCTGACGGAAATACTGGTTGCGCTGTTCCCGTTGCGCCTTTGCAGCCTGCCGGCGGGCACGGATACCCTTGCGGACGGGGTCAGATTTGGCAACGGAAATCTCTTTGCGCTTGGCTCTGCCGGTTTGATTGCGCTTTTCTTGACATTTCTCGCTGAAACGGTAAATAACAAATTTAGTACCAATGACGGCAACACCGTCTGCACCGGTGGCTTCACAGATGGCATCGCTGACCTCACGGGGAGACATCAGCGCGCCTTCCAGGACTTTGCCTTTTACCAATTCTTTTGCGGTCAGCAGTGTTTCTGCCTCAGCAATAACAGCCTCGGTGACACCGCTTTTACCAACCATCAGTGTTGTTTCCAGTCCATTGGCCAGAGAGCGCAGCTCTGCTCTTTCTTTACTTGTCAGCATAACCTGCCTCCTTCATCATTTCATAATACTTTCTAAGGGCGTTGGCACGGTGAGAAACCTGGTTTTTCTCTTCAGGACTCATTTCCGCCGTGGTCTTTCCATAAGGCGGATAATAGAAAATCGGATCGTAGCCAAAGCCATTTTCGCCACGGGGCTCCCGTAGCAATTCACCGTGGATCTCGCCACGGGCCTGAATGACCTTTCCGTCGGGAGTAACCATGGTGATGACGCAGACAAACTGTGCCTGCCGCTGGCCATCGGGAACATGCTCCGTGTTCTTCAGCAGCAGAAGGAGTCTGCCCCAATCGTCCAAACTGTCATCAAAGCCATAGCGTGCAGAGTAGATGCCCGGCTCACCGCAGAGTGCATCCACCGCAATACCGGAATCGTCTGCAAGGGCAGGCAGTCCGGTGGCTTTCATCACAGCTTCAGCTTTGAGGAAAGAATTCTCTTCAAAAGTGGTGCCGGTCTCTTCCACATCCAGATCCACACCCAATTCCGATTGCAAAACCAGCTCGATGCCGAACTTTTCCGTAATCTTGCTGATCTCCACCAGCTTGTGGCGGTTTTTACTTGCCAGAACTACTTTCATTGTATCTCCTCACAAAAGTGCATCCACAAAATCTCTCGCCACAAACGGCATCAGATCGTCCGCCTGCTCGCCCACACCAATAAACTTAACGGGGATCTGCAGTTCGTCCGCAACAGCGATCACAATGCCGCCCTTGGCGGTGCCGTCCAGCTTTGTCAGCGCAACGGCGGTAACACCGGCGATCTCTTTAAATTGCTTCGCCTGGATCAGACCGTTCTGACCGGTGGTGCCGTCCAGTACCAGCAGCACTTCCCTGCTGCAGTTGGGCAATTCCCGCTCCACAATGCGGCTGATCTTATTCAGCTCGTTCATGAGATTTGTTTTGTTGTGCAGCCGACCGGCGGTATCGACGAGGATCACATCTGCATTTCTTGCCTTAGCGGCCTGGATGCCATCAAAAACAACGGAAGCGGGATCCGCACCCTCATGCTGCCGCACAATGTCAGCGCCGCTTCGGCCGGCCCAGATCTCAAGCTGATCCGCTGCCGCCGCACGGAAGGTATCGCCTGCGATCAGCAGGACCTTCTTCCCTTCGGAAGTCAATCTGGAAGCGATCTTGCCGATGGTGGTGGTCTTACCAACGCCGTTGACACCGATCACCAGCACCACAGAAGGCGATGTGGAAAGATCCAGTGCAGGGCTGCCGACCTCCAGCATGGAGACCAGAATGTCCTTCAGCGCATTCTTGGCATCCTCTGCGGTTTTCAAATGCTGCTCTTTGACCGTTTTTCTCAGCTTCTCCACAGCTTTGCAGGCAGTACTGACTCCCAGGTCAGCCAAGATCAGGCATTCTTCCAGCTCGTCATAGAAATCGTCGTCGATCTCGCTGAAGCCGGAGAATACGCCGCCCAGAGTATTGCTGAGCGCGTCTCTTGTTTTGGTGAGTCCGTTTTTGATCTTATCAAAAAAGCCCATAGTTACTCCTTACATTTCGGAAATTCCCAGTTGCTCTTCCATTTGATTCAGGTCCAGACGCAGCAATTTACTGACGCCCTGTTCCTGCATGGTAACACCGTAAAGCACGTCAGATTCCTCCATTGTGCCTCTTCTGTGGGTGATCACAATAAACTGGGTCTTTTGGCTCAGATTTCGCAGATAGGTTGCAAAACGCTCAACATTTCTGTCGTCCAGCGCCGCATCGATCTCGTCGAGGATGCAGAACGGTGTGGGACGGACTTTCAAAATAGCAAAATACAGCGCCGTAGCAACGAAAGCCTTTTCGCCGCCGGAGAGCAAGGTAATGGTTTTCAGCTGCTTTCCGGGAGGCTGGACACGGATCTCGATGCCGCAGGTCAGCGGCTCCTCGGGATCTTCCAGTACCAGTGCGCCTTTACCGCCGCCGAACATTTCTTCAAAAACTTCACCGAAATACTTGTTGATCTTTCCGAATTCCTCCACAAAGATCGCGGTCATTTCCTTGGTGATATCCTGGATAATTTCTTCCAGCTCACGCTTGGAAGTAAGCACGTCGTCACGCTGCTCAGCAAGGTAGCTGTAGCGCTCGTTGACACGGGCATATTCCTCGATAGCGCCCAAATTCGGTGTGCCGAGACCGGAGATCTTGCGCTTGAGCTCCGCAATCCGGCGGTTGCCGGCTGCAACAGACTCAATTTCACCTCTGCGCTCAGAGGCCGTACCGGGTGTCAGTTCGTAGGAATCCCACAACTTGTCGATGATCTGCTTTTCTTCCAGATCTGCGGTAACTTTCTTCTGCTCCAAGGAAGCGCACGCATGGGTCTGGGCAACGATTTCCTTATTTTTATCCTGTGCGTCACGTTCCGCCTTTGTCTTTCTGGCTTCCGTTTCCGCACGGCTGGACATAACATTCTGCAGCAGCTGCTTTTGGGCAGCAGTATCCTTGCTGTTATCTTCCTGACGCTGAAGAAGCAAGGCAATTTCGCCCTCCAGACGGGCAGAATCAGCCTTAATGGCCTCGATCACGGAAAGCTTCTTCTCACGGTCGCCCTCCATGGAAAGCTGCAGCTTCTGCAGATCCTCGATATGGTAAGCAGCTGTTGCACGTTCCGCAGACAGCGCCGCTTCTTCCGTTTTCAGAGCCGTCATGCCGTCAGTCACAGCAGCAGTTGCGGCTTCCACCTCAGACTGAACGCCGGACAGATTCTCCAGAGAAAGTCTGGTCTGTTCAAGCTGCTGGGTATGTATCCGGATCTTCGCCTCCTCAGCAGCAAGACGCTGGGCATCGTTGCGGTCGCGCAGCTGCAGGGACTGCTTCTCTCGTTCAGAAGTTTCCTCAGCTTCCACGATGGCCTGCAGCAGGATCTCATGCTGCTTCAGCTCACCTTGCAGCTTCAGGCAATCATCCTCTGCGCTGCGCAGCTGCTCTTTAGCGGTTTCCAGCTGGAATTCCACTTCATCAGCCTGACGCTTTGCTTCCTGATAAGCAAGCTCGGCTTCAGCCTTGTCCTTTTGCAACTGGGTTTCCTGCTTTGTCAGCTTTTCCAGTTCGTTGGCACGGGACAAAATACCGGCTTCTTTATTCACAGAGCCGCCGGTCATAGAGCCGCCGGCGTTCATGACCTGGCCGTCCAGAGTGACGATCTTAAAGCGGTTGTGATATTTGTTTGCCATGGCAATGGCAGCATCGATATCCTCCACAATAACCGTTCTGCCCAAAAGGTTTTCAACGATCTTGCGGTATTCCTTGCTGCAGGTCACCAGATCAGACGCAATGCCCACATAACCACGGCACTTGTCAAGACCGGTTTCGTTGAGGTTTTTTCCTTCAATGGTGGTCAGCGGCAGGAACGTGGCACGGCCGCCGTTAGTTCGCTTCAGATAAGAGATGACAGCCTTGCCATCCTGCTCTGTTGCAACAACGATCTGCTGCATGGCTGCGCCAAGGGCGATCTCAATGGCAACCGTATAGCTGTCTTCTGTCCGAATCAGCTTGGATACCGGTCCGTGAATGTTACGCAAAACGCCACGCTGCGCTTCCTGCATGACAATACGAACGGATTTTGTATAGCTTTCAAAGTCCCGCTCCATGGCACGGTAGACCTTTACTTTTGCGCTGACACTGTCCAGCTGGGTCTCCAGCTGACGCAGAGTCTGCTCATATTCCTCTTTACGCTTGGCACGGGAAGCCTGTCGCAGAGCATAACCGGCAATGGTATTGTTGGCGGCGGCAACATCTGACTCCGCCTTGCGCAGCTTCGCACGGCATTCATCCAGCCCCTTCTGGGCGTCCTGATGCCGCAACGCACCTGCGGAAAGATCCTCATTGATCTGGGAAAGGCGCTGAGCCGTCTGGGCCATGCTTTCACGCAGACCGCCCATATCCGCTTCGCTACCGGCGATCTGGGCAAGCAGATTCGTTTCGTTGCTCTTCAGTTCGAAATACTGTCTGTTCAGGCCCTGGGCATTGGCCGTCATGGCGCTGAGTTCCATCTGCAGCTTTTCCAGCTCTGTGCGCTTTTCCTGCAGCATCTGCTCGATTTGGGCTACACGCTGCTTTGCCTGCTCGATCTGCTGGGCAACGCCGCCGCTGCGGTCAGCTGAGCCCTTGAGCTCATCTTCAATTCGGGCAATGTTGGAATCGTTATTCTGGATATTGCCGCGCAGAACAGCCATCTGGCCGTCGAGCTGCTGGTGGTTTGCTTCCAGCATATTCACCTTCAGCCGGACAGTTTCCAGTTCATCATCCTTCTTGCGCAGCATCAGACCGTATTCCTCGGTCTGGGCATACAACCGGTCAAGGTCATCCTTCGCCTGCTGCAGCACGAAGCTTGCGGTGGTGAAATCTTCCTCTGCTTTTTTTGCGGTTGCAGACAGTCTCTCCAGGGTATCCAGCCAGACAGCGACCTCAATACCCTGCAGCTCATCTTTCAGCTCAAGATATTTCTTAGCCTTTTCAGACTGCTGCTTCAAAGGCTCAAGCTGCATTTCCAGTTCGGAGATCTTGTCACCGATACGAAGGAGATTATCCTCGGTGTGCATGAGCTTGCGCTCGGTCTCTTCCTTGCGGTGACGGTATTTGGAGATACCGGCAGCCTCTTCAAAGATCTCACGGCGGTCAGCACTTTTCAGGGACAATATCTCATCGATACGTCCCTGGCCGATATTGGAATAACCTTCTTTGCCCAGGCCAGTGTCCATAAACATTTCGTTAATGTCACGCAGGCGGGCAGATTGCTTGTTGATGTAGTATTCGCTGTCACCGGAGCGATAATAGCGGCGGGTGACCATGACTTCATCGGCATCATAGCTGAGGGCTCTGTCCGAGTTGTCAAGGGTCAGCGTTGCCTCGGCGAAGCCCACAGCATTGCGCTTTTGGGTGCCGCCAAAGATCACGTCCTCCATTTTTGCGCCACGGAGCATTTTGCTGCTCTGCTCGCCCATGACCCAGAGGATTGCGTCGGAGATATTGGATTTACCGGATCCGTTGGGACCAACGATTGCAGTAATGTCATCGCCGAAGCGGATCAAAGTTTTATCCGGGAACGACTTGAAACCCTGCACTTCCAAACTTTTTAGATACACAACTCTACCTCTTCAAACATTATTTATACCTTATCGAGTTATTATACTCTCAAACGCAGGAAAAAGCAAGGATTACTTTCCCCGGATTTCCCAATTTGCGGCGGATTTTACATGTTGATTTTTCAGCAGAAAAATGGTATCATGCACATATCGATATTGCTTAAAAGCAACTGCATAGGAGCCACGTATGAAACAGAAACAATTTATTAATTTGATCAGTGTACTTGTGATCATTCTGCTTGTACTGGGCATCATCGCAACTGTGGTCAGCTGCAGCCCCAGCAAGCCGGACGGCGATCCCAGCACAAATTCCGCTCCCTCTACCGAGGCTTCCACCGAAGCTACCCAGGCCGGTACGCCGGATACTCAGGCAACCGAGCCTCCCGCAACGCAGCCGCCTGTAACCGAGCCGCCTGTAACCGAGCCGCCAGTAACTGAGCCGCCAGTAACTGAGCCGCCTGCGACTGAACCTCCTGTTACCGAGCCCGGCAACAACGGCGGTGAAATGATCGGAAATCTTTACACAAGAGATCAGCTGATGGCTCTGTCCAACGACAGCCGCGGTTACGGCCCCGGCCCCAACAGGCCCCAATACAATAACCGTCCCGAATATGCCATCGGTGATCAGAACGCATTCGGCAAGTACGGCGCTAACTTCATTGCCCCGGACAACAACTGCATTTACCTGACCTTCGACTGCGGCTACGAATACACCGCAACCGCCCCGGACGGCACTAAGTACCGTGTAACAGAGGATATTCTGAACACCCTGAAAGAAAAGAATGTGAAGGGTGTCTTCTTCATCACCATGGATTACGCCAAAAAGCAGCCGGATCTGGTGCAGCGGATGATCGATGAGGGTCATGTGGTGGGCAACCACTCCAACACCCACCCCTCTGCCGGTATGCCCAGCTGCTCCCTTGACAAGATGGTGGACGAGATCATGATTCTGCACAATTACGTGAAGGACACGTTCAACTATGAAATGACGCTTTTCCGGCCTCCCACGGGCGCATATTCCGTCCGTTCTCTTGCCGTTACGCAGTCTTTGGGCTACAAGACCGTCCACTGGAGCTTTGCTTACCAGGATTGGTATACCGATAACCAGATGGATCCTGCTGTTGCCCTGCAGGCCGTGAAGACCAAGGCCCACAGCGGCGCTATCTATCTGCTGCACGCCGTTTCTACCACCAACGCCTCCATTCTCTCTGACGCCATCGACTATTTCCTGGCTGAGGGCTACACGCTGGAAGCATTTAAGTAAGCAAGGAGAAAACTATGGCCAGTATCAAAGTAAAAAAACTTGATCCCAAGGCAGTTCTACCCACATACGGCTCTGCAGAAGCCGCAGGCGCAGATCTCTACGCGTGCCTGGACGCACCGGTGACCATTGCACCGGGCGAATCCGCCTGGATCCCAACAGGAATCGCTCTGGAAGTCCCCAGGGGCTGCGCAGGCCTTGTTTACGCCCGCAGCAGCATGGGTGTCAAGCGTGGACTTGCACCGGCAAACAAGGTCGGTGTGATCGACAGCGACTACCGTGGAGAGATCCGTGTGGTGCTCCTTAACCACAGCAAGCAAAGCCAGACCATTGAACCCGGCGAACGGGTAGCGCAGTTTATTGTCACGCCTGTGCTGACGCCCGAATATGAAGAAGTTGCCGAGCTTACCGACACCCAGCGCGGCACCGGCGGCTTCGGCTCAACCGGTAAATAAAATCCAAAACTCCCTGCCATCCGGCAGGGAGTTTTCTCATTAGTAATAGAGCATATCGGAATATGTGGGGAACGGCCAGCCGCTCTTGTCGGTCAGCGTTTCCAGTTCGTCAGCAGCAGTACGGACAACATCCATGTCTGCGACGATCACGCTGTGATAATATGCTGTTGCCTGCTCAAAATCCTGCGGTACGGCAGCCAGATCTTCTTTCAGCTTCCGGCAGCTTTCCAGCAGTGTATCCATAACGCAGGCCATATTCCTGAGGATGGTCTCCTCCGCCTTTGCGCTTACACCCAGCTGCTTTTTCGTGGTGATGCTAGCTGCCAAATGGGCGCTGTAACGGGATACAGCGGGCAATATCTGCTGCATAACCATATCCACCATGGTGCGTGCTTCAATGTTAATGATCTTGGAGTATGCCTCCATGTGGATCTCATATCTTGCCCGGTATTCCGCTTCGCTGTAAATGCCACGTTTTGTCACCAGGTCAATATTTTTCCGGCTGATGTAAGTCGGAAGCGCCTCAGCTGTAGAGGGCAGATTGCTCAGTCCCCGCTTTTCGGCTTCCCGGGTCCAGGCTTCGGCATAACCGTTGCCGTTAAAAATGATCCGCTGGTGAGCAGTAAAGGTATCACAGACGAGCTTCTGAAGCGCCGCATCAAAATCCTCAGCCTTTTCCAGAATGTCAGCAAACTGCCCCAGTTCCTCAGCCATAATGGTGTTCAGCGCAACGTTGGGATCGGCGATAGATTGGGACGAGCCAAGCATACGGAACTCGAACTTATTACCGGTAAAAGCAACGGGAGAAGTACGGTTTCGGTCGGTGGTATCTTTGGGGATAGACGGCAGAACGTCCACACCGATACGCATCAGGCTCTTCTTGGGATCTGTGTAGTTTGTTCCGTTGACGATGGATTCCACAACGGCTGTCAGCTCATCGCGCAGGAAGATGGAGATGATGGCAGGCGGCGCTTCGTGGGCACCCAAACGGTGGTCATTGCCGGCAGAAGCTACGCTGCACCGCAGGAATTCCTGGTATTCGTCAACGCCCTTAATAAAGGCAGCCAGGAACACCAAAAACTGGGCGTTCTGCCGGGGTGTTTGACCGGGCTTAAAGAGATTCCTCCCGGAATCTGTGCAAAGAGACCAGTTGTTGTGCTTGCCGGAGCCATTGACACCCTTAAAGGGTTTTTCATGGAGCAGGCACACCAGATCATGTTTCGCTGCGCATTTTTTCATAATGGACATGATCAGCTGGTTGGCATCACAGGCGTTGCTGGCATCGGAATAGATGGGCGCTAGCTCATGCTGGCAGGGCGCACCCTCGTTGTGCTTCGTCTTGGACAGAATGCCAAGCCGCCAAAGCTGTTCATCCAGATCCTTCATAAAAACAGAAACACGGTTTCTGATAATGCCAAAATAGTGATCATCCAGCTCCTGTCCCTTAGGAGGCGCTGCGCCGAACAGGGTACGTCCAGTCAGCCGCAGATCCTCACGCTGTGCGTAGATAGATCTGGGGATCAGGAAATATTCCTGCTCTGCGCCAACGGAAACATGGACACGTTGGGTGCTGCTGTCGCCAAAAAGGCGAAGAATACGCAGCGCTTCCCGGGAGACCTCGTCCATGGAGCGCAGAAGCGGCGTGCGGGTATCCAGCGCTTCGCCGTTATAGGAGAAGAAGCAGGTGGGAATGTACAAGCTGCCGTCACGGACAAAAGCATAGGCGCTGGGGTCCCATGCGGTATATCCACGGGCTTCAAAAGTCGCCCGCAGACCGCCGGATGGGAAGCTGGAAGCATCCGGCTCGCTGCAGATCAGCTCGTTGCCGGAAAATTCCATAATAACACGGCCGTCACCAGTGGGAGAAATGAAAGAATCGTGCTTTTCCGCAGTGATACCGGTCATAGGCTGGAACCAATGGGTATAGTGGGTCGCACCCTTTTCAATGGCCCAGTTCTTCATCTCTTCGGCAATGACATTGGCGACATCCGGCTGTAAAGGCGAGCCGGTGCTGATGCATTGCTTCCACGCATGGAAAATGTCTGCATCAAGACGTTGCTTCATTGTTGCCTCGTTGAATACGTCTGTGCCGAAAATCTCTGGTAAATTCAAGATCTCACTCATAACCGGCGTCCTTTCCAAGTAGTTTTTATATATCCCTATTCTATTCCAATTTTGCATAAAATGCAATGCACGAAATTGAATGAAATTGTTTTGGGTGCAAAATCCCTTTTGTGCAATGAATACAAATACAAATTTCCCCTCTGTTGACATTTAGGAAATGATTATGATTGCATTTTTTCACTTTGCAAAGTATAATGAAATAAAGCAAAATTTGGCGAAAGGGCGATTATCATGACAAAGTACATTTCCATGAGTCCGGCAGAAATGAAAGCGGAGTACGCTGCACTGCAAGAACAGTTTGAGTCTTACAAGGCATTGGGTCTGAAACTGAATATGGCCAGAGGCAAGCCCTCCAGCAAGCAGCTGGATCTTATCAGCGATATTCTCAGCATTATGGTCGATCCTGCTCAATGCATGGACGGCAATATCGATGCCAGAAACTACGGTGAGCTTTTGGGTCTGCCCTGCGCCCGTAAATACTGGGCTGAGATCCTGGGCTGCAAGCCCCAGCAGACCATCGTTGGCGGCAGCGCCAGCCTGACGCTGATGTACGATGTCATTTCCAAGGCATATACCCACGGTCTTGTGGACAGTGAGCGCCCCTGGTGCAAGGAAGAGCGAATCAAGTTCCTCTGCCCTGCCCCCGGCTATGACCGTCATTTCCGTATTACCGAATCCTTCGGCGCTGAGCTGATCACCGTCCCCATGACCGCAACCGGCCCGGATATGGACATGGTAGAGGAATTGGTAAAAGACAAAGCCGTCAAGGGCATTTGGAGTGTGCCCAAGTACTCTAACCCCGAAGGCGTGATCTATTCCGAAGAAACCGTGCAGCGCTTTGCAAATCTGAAGCCTGCTGCGCCTGACTTTGTCATCATGTGGGATAACGCCTACTGCATCCATGAGTTTGAAGGCGAATTTGTTCCTTTCCCGGACATTATTTCCCTGTGTGAGACCGCTGGCCGTCCCAATATGGTTTATGAATTTGCTTCCACCTCCAAGGTCACCTTCCCCGGCGGCGGCATTTCCGTTATGGCTTCCTCCGAGGCAAACGTTGCGCATTATGAAAAGCTCATGGGCGTGCAGATGATCTCCTTCGACAAAGTTAATCAAATGCGCCATGTGTTGTACCTGAAGGACAAGAAGACCACATTGGAGCTGATGAAGCGCCATGCCAAACTGATGGCTCCCAAGTTCCGCATGGTTATCGACATGCTGAACAAGGAGGTCAAGGAAGCCGGTTTTGCCCAGTGGAACGAGCCCAAAGGCGGCTATTTTGTCAGCCTGAACACCATGCCCGGCACTGCAAAGCGAGCCTTGGCATTGTGCAGCGAGGCCGGTGTTACCATGACCGGTGCCGGCGCCACCTATCCCTACGGCATCGACCCTAACGACTCCAATATCCGCATCGCTCCCAGCCTTCCCCCTGTGGAAGAACTGGAAAAGGCAATGGCTGTCTTCTGCACTTGCATCAAGATGGCAGCGCTGGAAAAGCTGATGGAAGACTAAAATACATAGTAAACGCTCCGTTTCTACGGAGCGTTTTTGTTATCTTGCAAAATAGCGTTCGCTGTGATAATATGAATATATCAATCATGCGAGGTGAGATCTATGCAAGATATCGGCATGCAGTATCACATTCATTGCAAAGAGGGCGACGTAGGTCGTTATGTTTTTCTACCCGGCGATCCCGGTCGCTGCGAGGCCATTGCCTCCCATTTTGACAGCCCCGTACATATCGGCATGAACCGGGAGTATAACATTTACACCGGCACACTGCTGGGCGAAAAGGTATCTGTTTGTTCCACCGGCATCGGCGGGCCTTCTGCCGCTATCGCTATGGAAGAGCTGGCTGCAATTGGCGCAGACACATTTATCCGTATCGGCACCTGCGGCGGCATCGATCTGGAGGTCTGCCCCGGCGACGTTGTGGTTGCCACCGGTGCGATCCGATTTGAGCACACCTCTATGGAGTATGCTCCCATCGAATTCCCTGCCGTTCCCGACTTTGCCGTTGCCGCTGCCTTGAAGCAGGCCAGCGAAGCTTTGGGCTACCGCACGCACACCGGTGTTGTGCAGTGCAAAGACTCCTTCTACGGTCAGCACAGCCCCCAGAAATCCCCTGTCAGTTATGAGCTGGAGCAAAAGTGGGAATCTTGGAAGCGCCTTGGGGTAAAGGCCAGTGAAATGGAGTCTGCAGCCTTATTTGTGGTGGCATCTGCATTGGGCGTCCGCTGCGGCAGCTGCTTCCATGCCGTGTGGAATCAGGAGCGGGAAAAACTGGGCATGTTCATGAAAATGACCGAGGACACTTCCGCAGCCATTAAGGTGGGCATTGATGCCATGAAGCTGCTGATCAAACAGGATAAATAACTGGATTTAGCCGGACATCTTCAGATGTCCGGCTTTTTTAAGATTCTCTTAAATCTGAAGCTGATAGCTTGTAAGGCCGTGTCGAACGAAATATAATAACAGCATGTTTAACACGCAGCACATCTTATACATGGTCATCTCTTTTGGGGTAACTGCGATCCTTCTGGTTGCACTTCGGCTACTCGTAAAGACTGACAGCACCAAAAACAGAATACTCAAATTTGCCGCCATCATCACAGTGATCATTCATTACAGCAATATATGGGTTAACTACTTTGCAAATGGAGGAACGGCAACCGTCGAGAATAATCATCTTCTCCCGGTATACCCATGTAATGTGGTCATGTGGATGCTTCTGGCGGCTTCCCTCATAAGGGACAAAAAGTGCCTTATTTTCCGCCTGCTCAGCGAATTCTGCCTTTATGGCGGCGCAGTCTGCGGCGTACTTGGTATCGTACTGAATGTTAATTTCGGCAATACGCCTACTTTGGCTGATTATGATATCCTTAAGGGTTTACTCAGCCACTCAACCATGCTGTTTGGCTGTCTGTTCCTGCTTACAGGTGGCTATATCCACATCCGGGTTTTCAACATCTTTAGCATATTTTTCGGCTTGGGCAGCTTCGTGCTTTGCGGCAGGTTTGTCAATTCCCTTTATGAGCACTTCGGCTTGGTCCCACCCGACGGAATGTGGTTGAATGGGAATCCTTATTTCGGAATCTCCCCTGTCAAGCTTGGCTTACTGGCTGTCGGAATCCTATTTGTGATCCTGCATGTATGGGAGCTGCGACTTCCGGTTGAGCAGCGTTGGTATAGAAAAATACACAGGAGAAAGAAACATGAGAGAATTATTTTTTAAACTGTTTGAAATGTCTCATTTCAACACAGGCATCAAAATCACGCCCTTCTCCATCGCACATATTGCATACTTGGTTCTGATCTTTGGCGGTATTGTATGTGCCTGGCTGATCTTCAGAAATAAAGAAACAGAATGTAAGACTAAACTTTTACGTTTCCTTGCATATGCGCTGGTCCTTTCGTATCTTTCCGACTTCTTTGTCCACGAATTTGTATATGGTGGCTTAAATACCGACAAGCTTCCTTTCCACATCTGTACCGTTTTGTGTCCCCTGATCTGTTATGCGCAGTTTAACCGAAAAGGTTGCCGAATTCTTGAGCCGGCAGCTATCCTGGCGACATTGGCACCTATGATGTATCTGTGCTATCCAGCCAGCGTTGGTGAAGGCGAACCTTGGTGTTATCAGGCAGTGCAGACTATGTTCTTCCACGGTGTGCTGATGGCTTGGGGAATTCTCAGCATTGCTTTAGGTGCCGTTAAACCCGATATCCGACACATTTGGAAATCTGCATGCATGTTAGTATGCATGACCCTTTGGGCAAAACTCGGCAATGTTCTCATGGAGCACAACTGGTTTTTCCTTGAGGAAGACGCGTTCTACATTGGTCTCGTGTCAAACGGCATCATCCCGAAATGGGTGCTTATGGTCGTTAACCCTATTGTTTTCTTCCTTGCCGTTCTTGCGGTCTACGGCGTTTGCTATGCGCTGCGACACATAGGAAATAAAGCCGCTGTAAAAGTATAAACAGAGGGACATCCATGGGATGTCCCTTTACTTATCAGTAAGAGCCGGCATGCTTTTTACCTGCGCAAGCGCAGACCGCCCTCTTCAAGTCCCGACAACGCAAAAAATGAAGGACATCTTTCAGATGTCCTTCATTTTTTGGTGGGCGAGGCGGGACTTGAACCCGCACGTCCGCAGTGAACACTAGAACCTGAATCTAGCGAGTCTACCAATTCCACCACTCGCCCATATGAAGTTAAGTAAAAGAAAAGAGATTGGTGGGCGAGGCGGGACTTGAACCCGCACGTCCGCAATGAACACTAGAACCTGAATCTAGCGAGTCTACCAATTCCACCACTCGCCCATCTCTATTCTCTTGAGCACCTCGGTTTCCCTCAGCGCTTGAACATAATAACATGTCATGCGAAATTTGTCAACACTTATTTTACGTTTTTTCAAAAAACTTTTCTCCCCCGCATTTCGCCTGTTGCGCGAATCCTTTCTTTTTGTGCTTGACAAAGGCTGCTGCTTGTGCTAGAATACACAGGTCAGCAATTGAACAGCTTTTATTCGG